>JAGPIM010000059.1 GCA_018055005.1 Laribacter sp. | reverse complement strand
TCGTTCTTCCATCATCGCCCCCTGTTCGTCGATTCTATCGGGGCGGCAACTATTCTGACGCGGGGGGCTTTGTCGCCGGCATTGTTGCCTGGCAGACATTCAGCAAAGCCATGGAAGTCACCAACAGCGAGGCCTTCTGTACCGGCTGCCACACCATGCAGCAGAACCTGACGGAACTGAAAGGCACGGTCCACTGGACCAACCGCACCGGTGTCCGGGCCAAGTGTGCCGACTGCCACGTCCCGCATGACTTTACCGACAAGATGGCCCGCAAGATGAAGGCCAGCGTCGAAGTCTGGTCACACCTGACCGGCAAGATCAGCACCCCGGAATCCTTTGAAAGCAACCGCCTGCGTCTGGCACAAAACGAATGGCTGCGCTTCCGTGCCAATGGCTCGAAAGAATGCCGGACCTGCCACGACTACAGCACCATGGATTTCAACAAGATGCGCGAAACGTCGAAGCAGGCCATGCTTGGCGCCGCCCAGCGCAACCAGAGCTGCATGGATTGCCACAAGGGCATTGCCCACCATCTGCCGGACATGAGCAACAGCCATAACCCGGCACTGGATGCCCTGATCCAGCAGGCCAGCGGTGCCAGCCTCGAAACCGGCAAAGTGTACTTCAGCGTGATGGCAACGCCTTTCTATCTCGACCAGGGACTGACCCAGGCTGCCGGCAAACTCGAAGTGGCTGCCCCGGTGAAAATCCTCAAGCAGGAAGGCAATGCCGTACAGGTCGAACTGACCGCCTGGCGCAAGACCAAGGGCCTGGGCCGGGTCTGGTACAGCCACTTCGGCAAGAACATCACCGTGGCCGTGCTGGAAAAAGAAGTTGCCCAGAATGCCGGGTTGATCAAGGCCTCTGCCGGCAAGGAAGACCCGAATACCGGTCTGCTCTGGCAGGAAGCCAGCATGGTTGGCTGGATGAAGAAAGGCGAACTGCTGAACAGCATCGACCCGATCTGGTCCATGGCCAGGGACAGCTACCAGACCAGTTGCAGCGTCTGCCACAAACAGCCTGTCGTCACGCACTTTGATGCCAACACCTGGCCTGGCCTGTTTGGCGGCATGGTCGGCTTTACCAGCATGGACAAAGACACGCGGACCGTCGTACTCAAATACCTGCAAAACCATTCTTCTGATTTTGCCAAGGGCAACCATTAAGGAGCCAGCCATGAACCCGATCGGACGTCGTGATTTTTTAAAAGGGTTGTCGGTGGCTTCGGCAGTCGCCCTGATGGGACCGGGCTGGCTCCTGTCCCGCGAAAGCCAGGCAGCCACGGCTGCCGGCACCGGCAAAGGTGCAACTGCCGCCGTGGCCGGGCCGGAATGGAAACTGACCGGCTCGCACTGGGGCGCCATCCGCGCACGTGTCAGCGGCGGCAAGGTGGTCGAGGTCAAGCCCTTTGAGTTTGACAAGCACCCGACGGAAATGATCAACGGCATCATCGGCCTGATCTACAGCCCGTCGCGCATCCGCTACCCGATGGTGCGGCTGGACTGGCTCAAGAAGCGCGAAAAGAGCGATACCACGCAGCGTGGCGACAACCGCTTTGTCCGCGTGACCTGGGATCAGGCACTCGACCTCTTCTACGGCGAACTGGAACGCATCCAGAAACAGCACGGTCCGTGGGCCCTGCATACCGGGCTGGTCGGCTGGCGCCAGACCGGGCAGTTCCACAGCTGCGGCAACCACATGCTGCGGGCCATCGGCATGCACGGCCTGTCGGTCTCCACCTCCGGCGATTATTCCACCGGCGCAGGCCAAGTCATCCTGCCTTACGTGCTGGGCTCGACCGAGGTGTATTCGCAAGGTACGTCGTGGGAGGTCATCCTCAAGAACAGCAACACGGTCATCTTCTGGGCCAGTGACCCGGTCAAGAACCTCCAGGTCGGCTGGAACTGCGAAACCCACGAGGCCTACGACTACCTCGCCCAGCTCAAGAGCAAGATCGCAGCCCGCCAGATCAAGGTCATCAGCATTGATCCGGTCAAGAGCAAGACCCAGAACTATCTGGGCTGCGAGCGCCAATACGTCAACCCGATGACCGACGTGCCCCTGATGCTGGCACTGGCTCATGTGCTGTACACCGAAAAGCTGTACGACAAGAAGTTCGTCGACACCTATACGCTCGGGTTTGAAAAATTCCTGCCCTATCTCCTGGGCCAAGGCGCCGACAAGACGGCCAAAACCCCCGAATGGGCGGAAAAGATCTGCGGCGTACCGGCCGGACGCATCCGCGAACTGGCCCGGCTGATAGCCAAGGGCCGCACCCAGCTGATCTTCGGCTGGGCCATCCAGCGCCAGCAGCATGGTGAACAGCCCTACTGGATGGGCGCCGTGCTGGCCGCCATGCTGGGCCAGATCGGCCTGCCGGGCGGCGGTGTAAGCTATGCCCACCACTACAGCTCGATCGGCGTGCCGTCATCCGGCGCAGCCATGCCCGGTGCCTTCCCGCTCAACCTTGATCCGGGCAAGACACCGAAATACCCCAACGGCAACTACAAGGGCTACAGCCCAGTGATTCCGTGCGCCCGCGTGATCGATGCCCTGCTGGAACCCGGCAAGGTCATCAACGCCAACGGCAACAAGGTGAAGCTGCCTCCCTACAAGATGGTGGTGCACTGCGGCGGCAACCAGTGGCACCGGCAGCAGGACCGCAACAAGATGAAAGCGGCCTACCGCAAGCTGGAAACCGTGGTCTGCGTCGATTACACCTGGACCGCCACCTGCCGTTTCTCCGACATCGTGCTGCCGGCCTGCACCCAGTTCGAGCGCAACGACATCGACGCCTACGGCTCGTACAGCGGTCGCGGTGTCATTGCCATGCAGAAACTGGTCGATCCCCTGTTCCACTCACGGCCCGACTTTGAAATCTTCCGTGACCTTACCCGCCGTTTCGGGCGTGACAAGGAGTACTGCCGCGGCATGGAAGAAATGCAGTGGCTGGAAACCCTCTACGAAGCCTGCCGCAAGGAAAACGCCAGGAAATTCCCCATGCCGCCGTTCAGCGAATTCTGGAAAAAAGGCTACGTCCTGTTCCCCGCTGGCCAGCCAACCGTCCGGCATGCCGAATTCCGTGAAGACGCCGAGCTGAATGCCCTGGGAACGCCATCGGGCTTTATTGAAATCTTCAGCCGCAAGATTGCCAACTACGGCTATGCCGACTGCCTGGGACACCCGGTCTGGATGGAAAAACAGGAACGCTCGCACGGCGGCCCCCGATCCGACCGCTATCCGCTGTGGATGCAGTCGGTCCACCCGGACAAACGCCTGCACTCGCAGATGTGCGATTCCGAGCCGATGCGCCAGACCTACGCGGTCAAGGGACGCGAGCCGCTATACATGAGCCCGCAGGACGCCAGGGCTCGCGGCATCCGGAACGGGGATCTGGTGAGGATTTTCAACGATCGTGGCCAGGCGATTGTCGGTGCGGTGGTTTCCGATGATTTCCCGTCTGGTGTGGTCCGCCTGCAAGAAGGTGCCTGGTACGGCCCGACCGGCCCGGAAATCGGCGCACTGGATACCTACGGCGACCCGAACACCATGACCGCAGATATTCCCAGCTCCAGCCTGGCGCAGGCCGTCAGTGCCAATACCTGTCTCGTGCAGGTGGAAAAGTTCAAGGGCAAGGTACCGGAAGTCACGGCGTTCGGCGGCCCCACCGAGGTTACCGCATCATGACCCATGCAGCGGCAGCCGCAGGGCAACCGTCGCACCAGGACGTGCCGCTCGCCCGCGAGCGGGCGGCACTCTATGCCTGGTTTGCCACGGTATACGCCGAAGAAATGCCGGAAGACCGGCTGGCCGGCTGGCTGGGCCATGGTGCGGACCCCCTGTTGCAGGCACTGGCCGACGGTGGCATGGACCACGAAGTGCAAGCAGTCCGGCACAGCCTTGAGGCCATGGCCGGCATACCTGACGTACAGCTGGAACTCGCAGCGGATTACGCCCAGTGCTTTTTGCTGGACGCCCGAAGCAGTGCCCCGCTGTATGCCTCGTGCTACCAGCCGGAGACAGCTCCGCGCCTGTTCGGTGCCACCGCCGATCACCTGGCGGCCTACATGGCCAGCCACGACCTGCGGACGGACCCCGACTGCCGGGAGCCAATGGACCATCTGGCCATGGAACTTGAACTGTTGTCCTGGATGATCCTGAACGATCCTCCCGCAGCACACGAAATGCAGCAAGCCCTGCTGGCCTGGTTACCTGCCTTCAACGAGCGCTGCCAGAGCATTGCCAACCGCTTTGGCTTCTACCCGGCCATCACGGCCTTGCTGTTAAAGGTTGTACTCAACGACCACGATGGGTAACCGGCAGGTTTCAGGAACATCAGAGCCGCTTGATTTCCTGCGTGCAGGAATACGGCTTCACCAGCAGCCCGGATTTCCCGGGCTGTTTCCATTGTCCAGAGTCGAGTGTGTAAGAGTTTTTGTGTAAACGGTTACTCGGCAGGAAGCTGCCACATTACCAGGAGCGATGATAACCGTAGCAAAGAAAGCAGTACCCAAGGAGTTGCTGGATAGTCTGTTGGCTGACTATCGGAAGCCGGAAGACCTGATTGGCGAGAACGGCTTGCTCAAGCAACTGACCAGACGGCTGGTCGAGAAGGCGCTGGAAGCGGAGATGGCCGATGGCCTTGGCCATGGTTCGAAACGGTGCGTGGCCAGCACCTCTCTGATCCGGCCATTGAAACGCTCGACCATCCCGTTCGTCTGCGGCGTGCGTGGTTTGGTCAGTCGGTGCTCAATCTCCAGCGCTGCACACAGCCGGTCGAATTCATGCTTGCCACTGGCCGGCTTCTGCCGGTTGAACAGGCGGTCGGTGAATTCGCTGCCGTTATCGGTCAGGATGGTGCGTATGTGGCAGGGTGCCGCCTTTTGAAGCGCCGACAGGAAGGCGCGTGCAGAGGCGGCGGTCTTGTGCGGCCTGATCTGCACGAAGACCCGGCAGGTGGCCCGGTCGATGGCTACAAACAGATAGCGGCGTACCGTCTCGTCCGGCATCTGCGGCAGGTATTTGACGTCAAGGTGGAAATAGCCGGGGTCGTACGCTTTGAACGGCTTGCGCACCGGTCGGGCTGGTGCAGGCTCCAGATCGCGCAGGCTGCCCACACCATGCCGGCGCAAGCAACGATCCAGACCAGAGCGCGACGCTGCCGGGTTGAGAAACTCGCGGACGACGACCAGCAGGTCATCCAGTCCCGGGCGCAGGATCTTGCGCAACTCGACAGCGATGCGTTCCTGTACCGGCGTCAACGTGATCTGCAAGCGATGCGCGGTGTGGGAGCGATCCCAGATGTTCTCGCGATGCTTTCATTTGCGGATGGTATCGACGGTGACGTGGTAACGAGCGGCCAGTTCAACCAGCGTGCCGGTGGCCTGCCGGATTTCGGCACGGATGACCGGCGTGGTGCGAGCCTGCTTGTGAAGTCTGACGATCATTTTGACTGGGCCTTGAGCGTTGCCAGAAGCTTGCCCAAACCCTCCCGGGTAAGAGTCGGTTTCCAGATGCGTTTACTCAGATGATCGTCCGGGATGCGACAACTACGAACTGGTTCATAAAAGTTCAGTTCAGCAGGAAATCGTGCACCGCCTCAAAGAGCTGCAGCCAACGGCTCACAAAAACTCACGTTGCTGACCTAATGCAAATCAGTCAGGATGTTGTTGACATACAACAGTATCGGCATGAGCCTCTTGCTTCACCCTAGACCACGCATCATCCAGTTGGCGCAATATTTCTCGCCATTTTCCATTCAATAGTATTCCATCCTCTTCCCCATTTGCCTGATGAAAAAGTCGAAAACTGATGCCTTCATCCAAACGACTGACAATGACCTCAACCTTTGTGAGACCAAGAGATAATTGAATTTCAGACGCAAGTGCCTCGGGATCAATACCTTGATCTTCAAGCCATGTCTGATTGACAGTAATCGAGACAGCAAACATAGACAAATCCAGTCGTGACGAGTCAAGCCAGCTAATTGATTCCAGTGTCCATTACCTTCAATGCAATCGTCAAAAATAGCCAAATTGCATTGCAAATACACAAACATCATTTATCGATTAGGTGCTTGATAAAACGACCTTAAGGTGGCGATGTGCTGAACATAAATCTACTTGGACGGGAACTGTACCAACTACACGGCAGCCTTGAAGGACATTGGTCAGCTTGCCGATCATCAGGATTACCACCAAGAGGGATCATCATGACTCGTCGTATGTTCAACCCGCCCCATCCCGGAGAGGTGTCGTACGAGGACATTTTTCCGGCGCCTGGTTTGACCGAGATAGCTAGGCGTGTACTGCGTAGCCCTGTCATACATCGCGAACGGCAGGTCTTTTGGGCGTATCCGGAATTTTGTGTAAACGGGGTTTGAATTAAAGGTTGTTCATCAGGTCTTCGAACGGGATAGTAAATCGGGTCAATGCTGCCTTCCAATCCCGAATGGGCAGTGTCCATTTTGGCTGCTGTTGCGCAGCGCCAGGCAGAACAGTTTCATCAGTGCCTCATCGCTCGGAAACGAGTCTCGGTTCTTGGTGATTTTGCGCAGGCTCATGTTCACCGATTCAATCATATTGGTCGTGTAGACGACTTTACGTATCTCCGGCGGGTAGTCGAAGAACGGGATGATTCGCGGCCCATTCCGGCACCCGGACTGGCTAATGGCCAGGTAGGCATCGTCCTATTTGTCTTCGAACTCGCCGAGCATCTGCTCCGCTTCGTCGGCAGTAGCGCTGGTGTAAATCCGCCGGTGGTCAGCGGATATCGCCTTGCGCATTTTCCATGAGAGTAGTTCAGGCTGTGTCGGACCATATGAACGACACACAGTTGAACGGCGGCGTGGGGATAGATGGCGTTGACGCGGACGCTGCCATCCCTTACTTTGACGTGGATGCAGTCCAGATAAACGATAGGGCAGATGCTGTCCAGCGGACGTGACTGCTAGGCTTTGCCCACATCAACCGCAGCATCGGTGACTGATGAAATCAGCGTTGATGACTCCTCGGTGCCGTACATCTCTTCAAGATGTGACTGGATTTCGCGAACCGTCATCCCTCGGGCGTACAGCGACAGAATCTTGTCGTCGAAGCCCGTCCAGCGGCTTTGGTGCTTGGGAATCAACTGCGGCTCGAAGGTGCCGTGGCGGTCGCGAGGGATTTCTATCGGCAGTTCGCCGAATTCCCCTTTGAGTGTCTTACGGCTCTTTCCATTACGGGTATTGCCCGCCGGATTCTCCACCGGCTCATTCTGCCGTGGCCGAGATGGTCGGCCATCTCCGCTTCCAAAGCTTTCTCGACCAGCAACTTGGTGAGCTACTTGAGCAAGCCGTTCTCGCCAATCAGGTCTTCCGGCTTCCGATAGTCAGCCAACAGACTATCCAGCAACTCCTTGGGTACTGCTTTCTTTGCTACGGCCATCATCGCTCCTTGGGGCGTGGCAGTTTCCTGCCAAATGACCGTTTACACAAAAATTCTTACACGCCGTGGTCAGGCTGAGGAAAACCGGCTTGGTGCAAACTGGAATAGTCGAGAGAACAGCGGCACGGGGGCGAGGGGGAGTGGTCAAAAATCCAGGAGGGGCAGCCTCTAGACCGCACGTTCCCCCACGCGCAGAAAAAATCCCCTATTCAGAAAAAATCAAATAGCCGCACCCGTCAAACAGGGCTGAAACCCTTGTCTGGCGCGGGTTCTTGGTTGATTTGAATATCGTGCAGGATGTTAAAGGCTGTTAATGCTTTAACACTGACCAGATACCTTGCCCGGCCCACCGTTCATGCCCTGAATCATGGCGTCCACAATCCGGACACCATTGACGAGCTTTACCCCGGTTCCGGGGAAAAGCCTCCCGGCCTACGAACACCAAAACCGGAAAGCGTTCGCTCCCCCAAACGGGGGAACGGTGATCCCCGGGGGCCGGAGTCCATCAAATCCCCGTGACTCCGGGTATTTGGCTGAATCAGCGCCGGTACATGGCTGCATCCGGTCAACTCCGGTTTCCTACCGGAATTAAACAGAATCAGCGGGTTACACAATCAATTCCTGCACGGTGCAAGAATTAAACAGTATCAGGGAGTTGCAGGGCGCAGTTTTGCGCTTTGCTGCCAGATCAAGGCGTTACCGCAGGCCGCGCACTGTCTGGGGCGGCTCCCCACAAAAGCCAAAATTGGCTACATGGCTGGCGCTTGCTTACAAGGTGCTTACATGAGGTCAGAATACAAAAAGGCCAGCTTGTAAAAGATGGCCTAAGTGCTTGAATTTATTGGGGTGGATGATGGGACTCGAACCCACGACAACCGGAATCACAATCCTATAAATATGGCATTTATGCATGTTGACCAACATTGATAAAATCCAACAAAATCATTTCTAGACAATGACTTAATGCGATTCAAGGCTAAAAGTTCATTCCCCATCTTTGACTGAAATTGACAAAAACTGGCTACACTGTGGCTACACGGAATGTCGTGTAGCCAACAGGACACCATGTAACCATGAACAGAGAACGCCTGACCGTTGGGCGAATTAATGCCCTTTGTCTGCCAGATGGGGCAAAACAGATTTTTTTATGGGATTCCGAAATGCCACGCCTTGCCGTCCGTGCTACGGCGGGTGCGAAAGTGTTTATCTTTGAGAGCAAGCTAAATCGGCAGACCATCAGAATCACCATTGGCCCTGTAGCTGCATGGCGCATTGATGATGCAAGGTCACGGGCAGCGGAATTTCAGGTAATGATCAGCAAGGGGGTAGACCCACGCCAAGAAAAAGCTGACCGGCTGGCCGCTGCCGAGCAGAAGAAACAGGCCGCAGAGCGCCAGCGCGTCACTCTGGGCGAAGCATGGCCCGTCTACATTGAATCCCGCCGCCATGCTTGGGGAGAGCGACATACCATCGACCATATCGAGCTGGCCAAGCTCGGAGGTACGGTTAAGCTGCGCGGCAAGGGGCTGACAGAACCAGGTGTATTAGCATCACTCATGCAAATAAAGCTGGCAGACCTGACCCCAGCACTGATCCAGTCATGGGTCAACGCAGAGAGTATGAAGCGGGCCACCAGAACCGCCCTTGCCTTTCGATGCTTGTCCGTATTTGCCAACTGGTGCGAAGAGCAAGAACAGTTTTCCGGGCTTATCCCTGCTGGTGCATTCACACAAAAGCGTGTCAAGGAAGCGGTACAACCTGTCAGGCGAAAAGAAGGTGATTGCCTTCAAAAAGAAATGCTCCCGGTATGGTTTGCCGCTGTTCGCAGCATCAATAACCCGGTTGTATCCGCCTACCTGCAAGGATTGTTGCTTACTGGCGCACGTCGGCGGGAGCTATCGGGCCTGCAATGGGATGACGTGGATTTTCGCTGGCGCAGCATGACTATACGGGACAAGGTGGAAGGCGAGCGCACAATACCACTGACACCGTATCTGGCCAGTTTGATTGCCATGTTGCCACGCATGATGCGCAAGGACGGCACTCCAAGCCCTTTCGTATTTGGCAGTCCGAGTGCAGCCGATGGCAGGCTACAGAATCCCGACAAGTCCTATACGCTGGCCCTAAGCGCTGCTGATATGCCACACATCAGCCTTCACGGGCTGCGCCGCTCGTTCATTACTCTGTGCGAGTGGACGGAAGCACCTAGCGGGGTGGTAGCGCAAATCGTTGGCCATAAATCATCGGCGGTACAGGAACGGCATTACAAGCGCCGCCCGCTGGATTTGTTGCGCCAGCACCATGACCGCATCGAGCACTGGATTCTGGAGCAAGCTGGCATTCCGCAGCCAAGTGCGGAAGAAGCCACTCGAAAGCTACGAATTGTTGCGTGACAGTTTTGCTGCCCGCTACCCCGACGGGGGGAACAGCCGGAAACCTTCGCCGGCCTGCGGGCAGCTCCACATGCGGGGGTGCACCATGAAGGGGTGCAAATAATGGAACTGTTTAGTCAAGTTATTCATGCATTAGAAGGCAGCGAAACTGAGACACGCACTGCTGACACCATAAACGGCCCTGTCAAGGTGACAACCACGACATTTGGCCCGGATAGATGGATAGAAAAGGCCCAACTAGGTCGAATTGATGCAATTAACCTTCTGGCTATTATTTTGTTCGTGATTGATGATTTTTATGACGAAGAGAAACAACGGTTCATTGTAAACGAATGGGCTTCCGAGCTTTATTCCGCAGAAAAATATGGCGAGGTAATTCCGCGCAATCCGATCACTCTGCTAAAAATCAATACACTCAAAGATGATTGGAATTGGTTAATAGATATTGATGAGGCGAATAATTTTTTAAAAAATCGCGGTATGCAATGGACGTGTACTGAGGTAGTCAAGCATTTAGCTAAGCAGTGTGAGTCTAGCTTGTTAAATCAACACTTTCCTCCTGAGCTATTCCCGCGTAAACCAGAACAAGGAACACCACAACCAGCATCAACTGAAATCAAGAAACTTGAGCGATCACGAACAGATTCACTAGCAGTAGAACTGGAACTTGTTTGTAAAAGTCTAGAGAAAAATAGCATACGTGTGGATGTTGAAAATGTGTGGGCCGAGCTTAGTAAGCGCGCTGGCAGGGTTGATAGCTGCATTACTGACACAAAGGATGGCGGCATAGTCTGGACACGTTCAACCGGCAAACAAGCAACACTATCTAGAGGTGGTCTTGTGAAGCGACTTGCCCGCATGGCCGCTAGATGCCCATCAAATGGTCGCCAGCGCCACTAATTCGACCATAAGCCCGCTTAAAATGAGCGGGATTTTTTCGTCTGTAACTTGTGAAGCACGATCAATCACAACGAAGCAGGACGAAATAAACATGCAAACGATTCAATCATTTGTCGACGCAGGGCGCGAACTGGTTAGCACCAAAGAGGCAGCAGAAGCAATCCGTTTCAAAGAGCAGACGCTATTCAAATGGTCATGTTTCGGCAATGGTCCGATTCAACCGCTGCGCATTGGCAGAAGCCTGCGCTGGCGCGTAGCTGACCTGCAAAAACTGGTGGGAGCATAGGCAATGAACATGAATCATTCTGTCGTCCCCTTCCAGTTCGAATCCCACGCCGTGCGTACCATCAACCATGACGGAGAAATCTGGTTTGTCGCCTCGGATGTTGCCGCTGCGCTGGAATACCGCGACGCCGAGGTGGCAACACGCTATCTGGACAGCGATGAAAAGGGGTACACCGATTTAGTGTACCCATCCGGAACGCAGTCGGTCATCACAATAAACGAGTCTGGCATGTACTCGCTCATCCTCAAGAGCCGCAAACCCGAGGCCAAGCGATTCAAAAAGTGGGTCACTTCCGAGGTGCTGCCAGCAATCCGCAAGACCGGCAGTTATGCCGCTCCCGGCTCACAGGCATCCACGCCCGTACCGGCCCGCGACTGCATTTCTGCCATCCTGCTGATCGGTGAGGCCGTGGCGAAGGTGCCGGGCGTGAAACCCGGTATCGCAGCGGCGGCAACGCTGGCGTGCATTCAGGCCAATACCGGCATCAACACCGAAGTGCTGCGTCACATGCTCCCATCGGCCAATGAACCGCTCTGTACCCTCAATGCCACCCAGCTCGGCAGACGGCTGAGTCGCTCGGCCAAGGCTACGAACCAGATGCTGGCAACGGCTGGTTTGCAGTTCCGTAACGACCGGGACGAATGGGAACTGACCAAAGCGGGCGAAGCATGGGCCGAGTCCATGCCGTATTCACGCAATGGCCACAGCGGCTATCAGATTCTCTGGAATCCGGCCGTCATTGGTCAGTTGCAGGAGGTGGCGTGATGTTCATTCCGGCCAACAAGTGCAGCGAAATCGGGATACCGCAGAATCCCGGTAAAGGGCCGAAGGGAGGCATACCAGCCTGTGGTGTCACCAGCGGGGCTGGCAGCATGATTACCGTGAACGGATTGAATGCCGGACCATCCTTGGGCCGACTGACTGACAGGCAAAAAAATAGCCACCGAATGACTGGTGGCTATGACAAAACATGCTTTGAGGAGAAACTAAGTCAGGACGAGGGCGCCCGTCCTTCAAGTGACCATCATCCATTTCATTTGGCATGCTTTCAAGCCCATAAATTATCAAAGTCGCATATTCAGATTTTTTTGGTGTCACTGTGCAAAAAAATAGCCCCGGACATCGGGGCTGCAAGGGATATGAAACGCTCCCCTTCATTGAGGAAGCCGGCCAATAATCCATTTGGAATCTTTGCGAGTCAATCTGCACCGCACCATTTGCACGTTGACTTGCCGGATTTGCCACGGCACCATGTACCCGTGCCGCTCAATAGCGGCGCCGGGTTTGACAGCCCGAACCATAAGGCGGACAGCCGCCAGCATGCGGCATTTTTTGCGTCCGTTACTTACGCTATTGGTGCGTCCATGGTTTCCATGGTGGGCCGTAGCGGGGGCGTGCTTGCACGCGCCGGTTTCCTTATGGCCGGTCTGTCAACCCCGCTATGCGCCTGCCACCCCCGTTTGACAGCGGACGGCAGGCCTTCTCAACATAAGGAGGCCACCATGCCTAGCTTTGCCCTGCGCGCTTTCCGCGCCCTGCTTTCCCGTTCTCCCGCTGTTTCCATCATCCGCCCTGCCGCTGATCTGGCCGAGGCCCGCCGCATGGCGGCCGACCTGATTGCACAGGATCAACGCTGTTCGGTGCGTATCACTGCCGGTTCCCGTGGCTTCGATGTGGAGGTGGCAGCATGAACAGCCTGCACGAAAAGCTGAACGAAGTGTCGTGCCTGATCTCGGAATCAAACGCCATTGCAAACGTGCTGGTGGACCGGTGGAGCGAGGCAGAGCAACCCGACATGCCCGCCATCGGCAGCCTGTACGCGCTGATTCGCCAGCTGGAGAGCGCCACTGCCGCACTGGTCGGCTGCTACCCGCTGGCCGTCATGCAGGAGGCACGGTCATGAGCAACCTGTCATCAGTCGTTCCCGTCCTGCGCGGCATGGCCGACTTCCGGGCCGGTCAATGCGCGGACCTTGCCGGGCTGGAAGGCCGGATTGTCGAGTTTCAGCGCGAATGCCTTGCCGGTACGGCAGCAGTCGGCGCACTGGTCGCGGCGGTCGACCACGAGAACATCGGGATCGACCCGGATACGGTCGGGGATACCGGCTACCTGGTGTCCATGCTCTCGTCGCTGGCATTCGAGCTGACCAACTGGCTCGAAGAAATCTGCATCGCCAGAACCCGACACAACCTGAACCACTGAGAGGCCCACGCCATGACAACGAACCATCCACGCGATGGGGCGCGGGACGGCCTGCGCCAGGGTTTTAGCCAAAAGCGGCTAAAAGTGCAGAACGGCCTGCGCCTTGAATCTGCCACGGTCATGGCAGCGGCCCGCCATCAGTGGCCTGCCGTCCTGACCCGGCTGGGGATCGCTGACCGCCATTTGAGGCGCCAGCACGGCCCGTGTCCGGGCTGTGGCGGACGTGACCGGTTCCGCTTTGACGACCGCGACGGCCGGGGCACATGGATTTGCTCAGGGGGCGGGGCCGACCCGCTGGCAGGGGACGGGCTGGCGCTGGTCCGCCATGTGTTCGGCTGCGGTTTTGCCGAGGCGCTGGGGCTGGTGGCGGGGGTGCTGGGCATTACCGGGGCATCGCCCTGCCCACCACCGGCAACGCGCCCTGTCGCGCCCCCTGAGCCACCGGCCAGCCGTCTGCCGTCCGTCATGCGCCAATGGAGCGAATCCTTGCCGCTGACCGGCACCTGCCCGGCATCGCGCTATCTGGCCGGGCGGGGGCTGGCACTGGAGAACTGGCCCGCCGACCTGCGCTGTCACCCGGCCCTGCCGTACTGGATCGAGGCAAGCGGCAAGCCGGTCGTCCTGTGTCGCCTGCCGGCCCTGCTGGCGCTGGTGCGCGACAAATCAGGGGAGATTGCCGGGCTGCATCGCACCTGGCTGGATGGCAGCACCGGGCCAGTCGGCAAGGCCCGGCTGGTCGACCCGGCAACCGGCGAATACCTGCCCGCCAGGAAGCTGGCCAGCATCACACCGGGGGCCACGACAGGAGCCGCCATCCGGCTGGCGGCACCCGACAACAGACGGCTGGGGCTGGCCGAGGGCATCGAAACTGCGCTGGCCTGCTGGCAGGTATCGGGCATCCCGACATGGGCAGGCGTATCGGCCCACGGGATGGAAAGCGTCCGGCTGCCGGATGACGTGGCAGGCGTCTGGATATTTGGCGACCACGACACCAGCG
>JAGPIM010000209.1 GCA_018055005.1 Laribacter sp. | reverse complement strand
CGGCATGGATGCCGATGACGTCGCCGACGTACTGGCTCTGGGTGGCCTTGGAGTGGCCGTGCAGGTAATTCTGGTAATCCTGCGTCTGGTGCCGCTCCAGAAAGCCCGGCGTGTAGCCGCGGTTGGCAAGGCTGTCGAGCTGGGACAGCAGGCTCCAGTCAAACGGCCGGCCGGCCACAGCGTCGTCGATGGCCTGGCGGTAGGCCTGCGCCGTGCGGGCCACGTAGTACAGGCTCTTGGTCCGCCCTTCGATCTTTAGTGAATCCACCCCGATCCGCACCAGCTTTTCCACCAGCTCGATGGCGCGCAGGTCCTTGGAGTTCATGATGTAGGTGCCGTGCTCGTCTTCCATGACCGGCATCAGCTCGCCGGGGCGGCTGGCTTCCTCGATCAGGTAGGTGCGGTCGGCCAGCGGGTGGCGCTCGGCCCCGCCGCAGGCGGCAAAGCGCTGGTTGGCATCTTCCAGCGCAGCATTGAGCTCAAGGCGGATCGGCTGCGGCATCACGTCGCCAGCGTCGTCCGTGCAGGTGTCCTGCACCTTGTAGTCCCAGCGGCAGGCGTTGGTACAGGTGCCCTGGTTGGGATCACGGTGGTTGAAGTAACCCGACAGCAGGCAGCGGCCGGAATAGGCGATGCACAGGGCGCCGTGCACGAATACTTCCAGCTCGATGTCCGGGCATTCCTGGCGGATTTCGGCAATTTCGTCGAGCGACAGCTCGCGCGACAGGATGATGCGGCTCACCCCCAGCTTCTGCCAGAACTTCACCCCCATGTAGTTGACCGTATTGGCCTGCACCGACAGGTGCACCGGCACGTCCGGCCAGCGTTCGCGCACCATCATGATCAGGCCGGGGTCGGCCATGATCAGCGCGTCCGGTTTCATGGCGATCACCGGCTCCATGTCGGCCATGTAGGTTTTCACCTTGCTGTTGTGCGGCAGCAGGTTGCTGGCCACGTAAAACAGCTTGCCGCGCGCATGGGCTTCGTCGATGCCGGTTTTCAGCTCGTCGAGGCGGAAGTCGTTGTTGCGGGCGCGCAGCGAATAGCGCGGCTGGCCGGCGTAAACGGCGTCGGCGCCAAAATCGTAGGCGGCGCGCATCTTGGCGAGCGTGCCGGCGGGAAGCAGAAGTTCGGGAGTGCGCATGCGGAAAAGTCTGGAGTCGGCCGGCTCCATGGCGGAGCCTGGCGGGATGGAAGCGGCGCGGAGTATCCGGGCCGGACGCGCAAACGTCAAGCAGCGAAAACCCGCGTACAAACAGGGGTTTATTCGGACTGGCGGCGGCGTTTGGCCAGCATGGCCACCAGGGCCAGTGCCTGGCAGACAAAGGCCAGCACCATGATGCCGGTCCAGCCCAGGCGCAGGGCCGCGCTGGCACCGAGGGTCGGGTGTTCGAGCGCGGCACCGGAAAGGCCGAAGCAGCCGGTGGCGACAATGAACAGGGCCAGCATCAGTGGTTTGGGCAGGCGCGACAGCCAGTTGAGGAATTTCATGCGGGCACTCCACGGGTCAGCCAGTCGATTTCGGCCGGCGTGAAACCGGCCGCCTGACGCCCGGCCAGATTGAACGGCGGCCGGGGCGCCGGAATGGCGTATTCGGCCAGAAGGTCGACAAAGGTCGCGAGCGGCTCCAGCCCGCGCTGGCGGCACAGGACGCCGAACCAGTGGTTGCCGATGGCGACGTGGCCGACTTCTTCGGCGAGGATGACCTCCAGCGCTGCCACCGAGGCGGTATCGCCGGCAGCAGCAAATTTCTGCTGGATGCCCGGATTGACGTCGAGGCCGCGGGCTTCCATCAGGCGCGGCACCAGTGCCATGCGCACCAGCGGGTCGTGGGCGGTTTTCACCGCCATTTCCCACAGGCCGGCATGGGCATCCAGGTCGCCGTAGGCGCAGCCGTAGTCGGCCAGGCGTGCCACCACCAGCTGGTAGTGGCGGGCTTCTTCTTCGGCGACCCGGATCCAGTCGGCGCGGAAGGCATCCGGCAGCCGGCGGAAGCGCCAGGCAGCGTCCAGTGCCAGGTTGATGGCGTTGAATTCGATATGGGCAATGGCGTGCAGCAGGGCGATGCGGCCTTCGCGGGAACTGGTGCGCCGGCGCGGCACGTCCCGCGGATCAATCAGTCGCGGGGACGAAGGGGCGCCGGGAGCCGGCAGGGGCACGGCCGGCGGCGCATCGGTACGGACCCGCAGCCGGCCCGCACGGCTGGCGGTGGCCAGCGCCTGTACCTGGCGGCATTTGGCTGCCGGATCGGTTTCCCGCAGCGCGGTTTCGAGTGCGGTATACAGACAGTCGTTCATGGCGCGCCATTCTACGGGATCGTCCGGCACGACGAAAACGCCGGCCAGCGCTGACGTTTTGTCGCCGGGCATGACAGAATGCTGAACCTGTCCAACCCACCCGGGAGAGTTTCCATGCACTTTGAATCAAGCCTGCTTGGCACCATCGAGTTCGACGATCGCAGCGCCCTGACGTTTGTGGCTGACCTGGCCGGGCTCGAAGGCTGCCGGCGCTTCCAGCTGTGTCACGATGCCGGGGTGGAACCGGATGCGCCGCGTGTCTGGTGGCTGCAGTCGCTGGACCAGCCGGACCTGACCTTCAGCGTGACCGATCCGGCCAACCTGGGAGTGCGCTACGTGCTGGAGCTGTCGGACGAACAGGCCGCGGCCCTGCAACTGCAACGGGCCGAGGATGCCGTGGTGCTGGTGATGGTGTACAAGGACGTGCTGGCCGCCGCCCACCCGGCAATGGCGCCGCTCAAGGCCAATCTGGTGGCTCCGCTGGTCATCAACCCGGTGGCGCGTACTGCCCTGCAACTGACCGGACTCAAGGCCGACGTCTGCTTCAGCAACCGCAGCTGAGCCGCCGGATTACGGCACAAACAGAACCGCCCGGCAGTGCCGGGCGGTTTTGCTGTGGAGCCTGAAGCGGCGCGACTCAGTGGAAGAACGCAAACTTGACGGCAAACAGTGCCGCGATGACCAGCACCATCGGCGACAGGTCGCGGAAGCGGCCGGCCAGTACCTTGATCACGGCGTAGCTGATGAAGCCGAAGGCGATGCCGTCGGCGATCGAGTAGGTGAAGGGCATGCCGACGGCGGTAATGACGGCCGGAGCGGATTCGGTCAGGTCGTCCCAGTCGATTTCGGCCAGGCCACGGGTCATCAGCACGGCGACGTAGCACAGGGCCGGTGCGGTGGCGTAGGCCGGTACGGTGCCGGCCAGCGGGCTGAGGAACAAGGCGGCAAGGAACAGCAGGGCCACCACCACGGCGGTGAGGCCGGTGCGGCCGCCGACCGAGGTGCCGGCTGCGGATTCGACGTAGGCGGTGACGCTGGACGTACCCAGCACGCCGCCGGCCATGATGGCGGTGGAATCGGCAAACAGGGCGCGCTTCAGGCGCGGCAGCTTGCCGTCCTTGTCGAGCAGGCCGGCACGGTGCGACACGCCGATCAGGGTGCCGGTGGTGTCAAAGAGGTCGATGAAGAAGAAGATGAAGATGACGCCGATCAGGCCGGCATTGATGGCGCTGGCGATGTCCATCTTCATGAAGGTCGGCTCAATGGACGGCGGGGCGGCAAACACGCCCTTGAATTCGGTCATGCCCAGCAGGACCGACAGCAGGGTGACCAGCAGCACGCCGATGATGATGGCGCCGGTGACCTTGCGGTATTCGAGGGCCACGATGACGAAGAAGCCGAAGACGGCGAGCAGGGTGGTCGGGGCGGCGACATTGCCCAGCGTGACCATGGTGGCTTCGGAGCCGGTGATCACGCCGGCACCCTTGAGGCCGATGATGGCAAGGAAGAGGCCCACGCCGGCCGAGATGGCCAGCTTGAGCGAATGCGGGATGGCGTTGACGATCTGTTCGCGGATCTTGAGGCTGGTGATGATGACGAAGATCACGCCGGAGATGAACACGGCGCCCAGCGCGGTTTCCCACGGCACGCCCATGCCCTTGACCACGGCAAAGGTGAAGTAGGCGTTGAGCCCCATGCCCGGCGCCAGCGCGATCGGGTAGTTGGCGACCAGCCCCATCACCATGGTACCGATGGCGGCTGCCACGCAGGTGGCGACGAACACGGCGTTGAAGTCCATGCCGGTCTGCGACAGGATCGCCGGGTTGACGAAGATGATGTAGGCCATGGTGAGGAAGGTGGTGAAGCCTGCCAGCACCTCGGTTTTCACGGACGTGCCGTGTTCCTTGAGCTTGAAGAACGATTCCAGAAAAGCCATGACGGCGTAACCT
>JAGPIM010000058.1 GCA_018055005.1 Laribacter sp. | reverse complement strand
GCAGCGGACTGTCGGCGTCCCACGGGTTGACCGGCTCCAGCTGGCATTCGATGCGTTTTTCGTGCAGGACCACCCGCACTTTGCGGGCGTAGGGACTGGTCAGCGAGGCGTACAGCTTCATGGCAGGTTCGTGGTCGGGCCCGACAGGGACAGTGGTTGGAATGAGTCAGGCATTATGTACCAAGCGGGCAGGCTTGCGTGACTGCCTGGCCTTAACGGGACGGCAGCAGTTCGATCCTGCCGCTGGCCTGTAAGGAGAGTTCGCTTTCGCCTTCGGCGATGGGCATGCTGTCGGCCATGCTGGCTGTCTGGGCAAAGCGCAGGTTCTGGACCGGCATCGGCATGCCGCCGCCGTTGAGGGTGATCTCCACGATGCGCCACTTCGAATAACCCAGTGCCTGGGCGCTCAGCCGGGCGCGTTCTTCAAACGCGGTCATGGCCGCCGGGATCAGGGCGTTTTCAGCCTTCTGGCGGGTGGGGCCGGAGGGCTGGAAGCCGAGGCTGGCCAGCCGCAGGCCGGGTTGCAGGGCGGCTACCAGTCTGGCCAGCGCCTGGCTGTCGAGGCTTTCCAGCCGCCATTCGGCGCGTCCGCGCCAGCCGGTGGGCTGGTTGCGGTGTTCTTTGTCATTGGGGTCGTAAACCGGCCAGGTACTGCGGTTGCCGCTGGCGATGCGGACCTGCTTGTAGCCTTTGGCGATGTCAAGGGCACGTTGGCCCTGCCGGTTGAGTTCATCCACGACCTGCTGGGGATTGGCGCTGCTGGCTTCGGCGTACAGCACGGCCAGCGCCTGGTCGTTGGCAACTGTCTGGCGGGCCTGGGCGGACAGGCTGATCTGCGGGCCGGCGACCGGCTCGGCAGCCAGTACGCAGGCGGAATACGACAGCAGGCCGATCAGTGCGAAAGAGAGCGGGCGGCGCATGAGAAAGACTCCATGAAACGGCATCGGTGTTGTGCATGCTAGCGCATATGCAGCGGGTTTGACCGCGCAAGGCAAATACCCATGACAAACTGTTTTCCCTGCCTGGCGGAATTCAAGCACAATGTTCCGCGATCTCATGGCAAAAAACTTGCATATGTTTTATTCCTCCCTGCCTGAATGTGAAAACGGAGTGTGGTGGCTGGCGGCCAGCGGTGAAGTCCTGCATGCCAACGATGCAGCGGCGCGCCTGACCCGTGGCTGCTACGACCATCCGGCATTCGGACAGCTGGCGAACATGCACTTGCAAGGTGACAGCGAGCGGCTGGCCTGGCTGCTGCCGCAGGCCGAAGGCGGGCAGCAGACCGTATGGGTGCAGGTTGACCGGTTGCCGGACGGCAGCCGCATGGTGCACCAGCTGGGAACCATGTCTCTGGACCCGGTGTATTGCATCAACGCAGACCGGTTCCGCTACTGTTTCGAGCACCTGCCGTTCGGTTTTCTGGTATTTGACCAGGATGGCCGGGTCATGGTCTGCAACCGGCGTTTCGACACCATGATGGGCTTGTCCGGTGAGGCCATTCATGGCCTCGACCTGACTGCCGTGCCGGTTCCGGCATTTTCCCGGGCCGTACGCCAGGCGCTGGCGGGCGATGTGGGCCATTTTCTCGGCGAGATTCCGGTCGCGGGCGGAGAGCGGCAACTGGTGGTGCGGGCCGTGTTTGCCCCGTTGAGCACACCGTCAGGCCAGGTGCCGCGCGGCGTGGCGGTTCTCGAAGATGCACTGGCGCACCCGCGCTGGCAGGACGAGCTGCTGGCCGGCCGTCGCCGCCGCCAGCTGTTTCTGGACCAGTCAGTGCTGGCTGCCATCGAATGGGATGACAATTTCTGTGTCCAGGAGTGGAGCCGGGCGGCCGAGCGCATGTTCGGTTTTTCGCGTGACGAAGCCATCGGCCAGCATGCGTTTTTCATCCTGCCGGCCGAGGTGCGCGCCACGCTGGATCGCGAGGTGCTGCAAAGCCTGATGCGGCAGGAAGGGGGGTGGCACTCCGTCAACGTGAACCAGACCCGGGATGGTGCCCTCATCCAGTGCGAATGGTTCAATACCACGCTGGTGGACAGCAATGGCAAGTCGCTCGGGGTGACCTCGCTCGTACTCGACATTACCGAGCAGCAGGCCCGCGAGGCCGAACTCCGCGTTGCCGCCCAGGTTTACGAACAAAGCCGTGAAGGCATCCTGATTACCGACGTACAGCACCGCATCGTGATGCTGAACAGCCGGTGCTGCGAACTGACCGGCTATACCCAGGGCGAAGTGGTCGGTACCACGCCGGAATGGATGTTTTCGGAGTCGCAGGGCGGTACGCCCGGATTTGCCGATCTGTGCAGTCACCTTGACGAGCAGGGCGGCTGGGCCGGAGAGCTGCTGCTGCGTCAGCGCAACGGCCGGCTCTTTCTTGCCTGGCTGACGTTGCGGACCGTGCGGCTGGGTGCGTCCACCTACCACGTCTGCATGTTCGGCGACCTGAGCGAGCGGCAGGCTGCCGAGCGGCGCATCCAGTACCTGGCGTATTTCGATACCCTGACCGGACTGCCCAACCGGGCCTTGTTGACCGACCGGGCCAACATGGCCTTGCGCAGCACCGAGGGCGATGCGGCCCCCGCACTGGCCCTGCTGCTGCTGGACATTGACCATTTCAAGCACATCAATGACACGCTGGGACATTCCACGGGCGACCAGCTGCTGCAAAGCGTGGCCAAGCGCCTCCAGGCCACGGTGCGCGAAGGGGATACCGTGTCGCGCCAGGGCGGCGACGAATTCGTGGTATTGCTGCCGGATGCCCATGCCAGCCGGGCGGCCTCGGTGGCACAGGAAATCCTGCGCCGGCTCGGCTTTGTCTGCCGCATCGGCGAGCACGACATCAGCGTGTCGGTATCGATCGGGATTGCCATGGCTCCCGATGACGGCACGGACTTTGCCACCCTGTCCAAGTGCGCCGAAATCGCCATGTACCGGGCCAAGCAGGAAGGCCGCAACACCTTGCGCTTCTTCTTGCCGGAAATGCAGGAACGTACCTTGCGGCATGTCCAGCTTGCCAGTGCACTGCGTGGTGCCGTGGAGCGCGGAGAAATGCAGCTGCACTACCAGCCGCAGATTGACCTGCAGTCCGGCGGGCTTTCCGGCGTCGAGGCATTGCTGCGCTGGACGCATCCCCTCTTCGGGGCGGTGTCTCCGGCAGAATTCATCCCGCTGGCCGAAGAGAGCGGCCTGATCATCCCGATCGGCGACTGGGTGCTGCGCACGGCTGCGCGGCAACTGGCGGACTGGCTGCACGATGGCCTGCCGCCGATGGTGATGGCAGTCAACCTGTCAGTCCTGCAATTCAATTCGCCAGGGCTGGCGCAGCAGATCGCCGGCATCCTGGTCGAGGCCGGCGTGCCGCCGGCCCTCTTCGAGGTCGAGCTGACCGAATCAATGGCCATGACCGAGCCGGAGGCCGCCATTGCCACCATTGACGAGCTGCATTCCGTTGGTGTGCAGGTATCGCTGGACGATTTCGGTACTGGTTACTCTTCGCTGGCCTATCTCAAGCGTTTCCGGCTGGACCGGCTGAAGATCGACGGCTCGTTCGTGCGCGATGCCGACAGCGATCCGGAAGACCGGGCCATCGTGGACGCCATCGTCGGCATGGCCGAATCGCTGGGACTCGCCACGGTGGCCGAGGGCGTGGAAACCGCGGGGCAACTGGAAGTAATCCGGGCGCTGGGCGGGGATGCCGTGCAGGGGTACTGGATTTCTCGGCCGCTGCCGGCAGCCGGGCTGGTGGCGTGGCTGGAGGGCTGGCAGAAGCGCAAAAGTGCCTCGCCCTGCTGCGCGGGGCAGGTATAATCCGCAGCCGCCGAGGGGCGCTGCAAGGTGAAGGTCTACCCCAGGCTCGGCTTGAATTCGCAACGGCGCTCACCCATAACCCCGTAAGACTCGGGGGGAGCGGTGAGCCGCACCCGCCCGGTCGCACCGTCAAGGACTCCTTCATGAACGCTGTGACTGACACTTTTTCCGATTATCTGGTAGCCGACATCAAGCTCGCCGACTGGGGCCGCAAGGAATTGGCCATCGCCGAGACCGAAATGCCCGGGCTGATGGCGCTGCGCGAAGAATACAAGCACACCCAGCCGTTGCGCGGTGCCCGCATTGCCGGCAGCCTGCACATGACCATCCAGACCGGCGTACTGATCGAAACGCTGGTGGCGCTGGGTGCCGAAGTGCGCTGGGCCTCGTGCAACATTTTCTCGACCCAGGACCACGCTGCTGCTGCCATCGCCGCAGCCGGCATTCCGGTGTTTGCCTTCAAGGGTGAAAGCCTCGACGAATACTGGGAATACAGCCACCGCATCTTCGAATGGCCCGAAGGCCAGCCGGCCAACATGATCCTGGACGATGGCGGTGACGCCACCCTGCTGCTGATGCTCGGCAGCAAGGCCGAAACCGACCCGAGCGCCATCAGCCGTCCGGGCAACGAGGAAGAAGAATCCCTGTTTGCCGCGATCAAGCGTCACCTGGCCATTGATCCGCACTGGTATTCCAGGCGTCTGGCCCACATCAAGGGCGTGACCGAAGAAACCACCACCGGCGTGCATCGTCTGTACCAGATGCAAAAGGACGGTGTGCTGCCGTTCCCGGCCTTCAACGTGAACGACTCGGTCACCAAGTCGAAGTTCGACAACCTGTACGGTTGCCGCGAATCGCTGGTGGACGGCATCAAGCGCGCTACCGACGTCATGGTGGCCGGCAAGGTGGCTGTGGTGCTGGGTTACGGTGACGTGGGCAAGGGCTGCGCCCAGTCGCTGCGCGGCCTTGGCGCGACCGTTTGGGTGACCGAGATCGACCCGATCTGCGCCCTGCAGGCCGCCATGGAAGGCTACCGCGTGGTGCGCATGGACGAAGTGGCCGGCGAAGCCGACATTTTCGTTACCTGCACCGGCAACGTCGGCGTGATCACCCACGACCACATGAAGGCCATGCGCAACAACGCCATCGTGTGCAACATCGGTCACTTCGACAGCGAAATCGAGGTTGCCAGCCTGCGCCAGTACCGCTGGGACAACATCAAGCCGCAGGTCGACCACATCATCTTCCCGGACGGCAAGCGCATCATCCTGCTGGCCGAAGGGCGTCTGGTGAACCTGGGCTGCGCCACCGGCCACCCGAGCTTCGTGATGTCCAACAGCTTCACCAACCAGGTACTGGCCCAGATCGAGATCTTCATCAACGGCAGCCAGTACGGCAAGGAAGTATATGTGCTGCCCAAGCATCTGGACGAAAAGGTGGCCCGCCTGCACCTTGAGCGCATCGGTGCCCGCCTGACCTCGCTGTCCGACCAGCAGGCCAACTACATCGGCGTGCCGAAGGACGGCCCGTACAAGCCGGCCCACTACCGCTACTGACCGTCCGGAACGGTCTGGCAAACCCCGCACGCGCTGTGCGGGGTTTTTTGTTGCCGGAAGCAGCGGGTTTTTGGTGCAAGCTGATTGCTGTTTCCCTGGGCGGAACGTTTTTCTTGATGCAAAGATGAAAATATGTCGAATTAAACGAAAAGAATGATTTTTGTTCTTTTAAATGACATTAGGGTAATTTTTATGGCATGAATTGAGGTGGCAAAACCCTGTGCAACAATTCCCGTCGACATCCGGCTCCAACAGGAGGAAACGCTCCTGGCGCCGGCTGTTTTTGCGCCGCTGGCGCCTGTCTGCAAAGGGAGTTGTTACACATGAAGTCCGTGAAGGAACTGTTGCTGTGGGGGGGCGTCGGCATTCTCGGCGCGTTTGCCCTCGCCACGGTGGCGCTCAACCGGGGAGAGTCGATCAACGCCGTCTGGCTGGTGGTGGCGGCTGTCTCGTGCTATTTCATCGCTTATCGTTTTTACAGCCGCTTCATTGCTGCCACGGTCACCGGGCTGGATGCCCGCCGCCGTACACCGGCTGAAATCCACAACGATGGCATGGATTACGTGCCGACCCCGAAATGGGTGCTGTTTGGTCACCATTTTGCCGCCATTGCCGGTGCGGGCCCGCTGGTCGGCCCGGTGCTGGCTGCGCAGATGGGTTATCTGCCGGGTACGCTGTGGATCGTGTTCGGGGTGATTTTTGCCGGTGCGGTACAGGATTTCATCATCCTGTTCCTGTCGGTGCGCCGCGACGGCAAGTCGCTGGGCGAAATCATCCGCATGGAACTGGGCGACACCGCCGGGACCGTGGCCTCAATCGGCATCCTGATGATCATGGTCATTCTGCTGGCGGTGCTGGCGTTGGTGGTGGTCAAGGCACTGGCGGGTAGCCCGTGGGGCACGTTCACCATCGCCATGACCATCCCGATCGCCTTCTTCATGGGCATCTACATGCGCTACATCCGGCCGGGCAAGATCGCGGAAATCTCGGTCATCGGCTTCGTGCTGCTGATGCTGTCGATCGTTTACGGCGAAAACGTGGCCCGCAGCGAGCTGCTGGCGCCGTGGTTTACCCTCGACGGCAAGGCGCTGGCCTGGGCCCTGATGATCTACGGCTTCATCGCCGCCGTGCTGCCGGTATGGCTGCTGCTGGCGCCGCGTGACTACCTGTCGACCTTCCTCAAGATCGGCACCATCGTCGGTCTGGCGCTGGGCATCGTGATCGTGGCTCCGCACTTGCAGATGCCGGCCGTGACCCAGTTCATCGACGGTACCGGCCCGGTGTTTGCCGGCAACCTGTTCCCGTTCCTGTTCATCACCATTGCCTGCGGCGCCATTTCCGGCTTCCACAGCCTGGTCAGCTCGGGCACGACGCCCAAGATGCTCGACAACGAGCAGAACGCCCGCCTGATCGGCTACGGTGCCATGCTGATGGAATCGTTTGTGGCCATGATGGCGCTGATCGCAGCCAGCGTGCTGGACCCGGGCGTGTATTTCGCCATGAACGCACCGGCTGCCCTGATCGGCAAGACCGCCGCCGAGGCTGCCCAGGTGATTTCGGGCTGGGGCTTTGTGGTGACGCCCGAGGCGCTTGAAGCCATGGCGGCCGACGTAGGCGAAAGCAGCATCCTGTCGCGTGCCGGTGGTGCGCCGACGCTGGCCGTGGGCATGGCCTACATCCTGCACCAGGTCATCGGTGGCCAGGCCATGATGGCGTTCTGGTACCACTTTGCCATCCTGTTCGAGGCGCTGTTCATCCTGACCACGGTGGATGCCGGGACGCGCGTGTGCCGCTTCATGATCCAGGACCTGCTGGGCAGCTTCATCAAGCCGTTGGGCAATACCGACTCGTGGCCGGCCAACCTGTTTGCCACTTTCCTTGCTGTCGGTGGCTGGGGCTACTTCCTGTACCAGGGCGTGGTGGATCCGCTAGGCGGCATCAATACCCTGTGGCCGCTCTTCGGCATCGCCAACCAGATGCTGGCCGGCATGGCGCTGATCCTGGCGACCGTGGTACTGGTCAAGCTCAAGAAGGCCCGCTACGCTTGGGTTACCGCCGTGCCGTGCGCCTGGGTGCTGCTGACGACGCTGTACGCCGGCTGGCTCAAGCTCTTCTCACCGGACCCGAAGATCAGCTTCGTGACCCACGCGCAGAAATTCAGCACTGCTCTGGCCCAGGGTGAAATCCTGGCGCCGGCCAAGAGCGTGGCCGACATGCGCCAGATCATCTTCAACGACTGGGTGGATGCGGCGCTGTGCGGCGGCTTCATGCTGGTGGTGCTGATGATGCTGGTGCTGGGCCTGCGTGCTGCATTCCGGGCCATGGCTTCCGACCGTCCGACCGCCTGCGAAATGCAACCGCAATTCCGCGAGGAGACTGCCCGTGCTTAACCTGCGTCTGGTCGGCAAGCGCATGGCACAGACCGCACGCCTGATGGTCGGGGTGCCGGACTATGCCAACTATCTGGCACACATGCGCGATCATCATCCTGACCATCCGGTCCTGTCCGAAGCCGCGTTTCACCGCGCGGCCATCGAGGCACGTTACCCCGGGCGTTCGGGCAAGATCAGCAAATGCCCGTGCTGAGCCCGGCCTGACCCGGCAAGACCACAGCCCCGCCTTGTGCGGGGCTGTTTGCTGACATTGGCATGGGGCTCGACGCCGCTGGCGTGCGTCCGTAGTATTGGGCGTTTTCCGTCCCGCCGCCCGTCAAGAGGCTTGCCGCAATGAATCCCCTGCTTGCGCGTCTGCAACCGTATCCGTTCCAGCGTCTGCGTGAATGTTTTGCCGACCTGACGCCTCACCCCGAATTTACCCCGGTCAACCTGTCGATCGGCGAGCCCAAGCACCCGACGCCGGCCCTTCTGAAAGACGCGCTGGCCGGGGCGATGGAAGGGCTGGGCGAATATCCGGCCACGCTGGGCGGGCTGCCGCTGCGCGAGGCCTGCGCTGGCTGGGTGGCCAGCCGCTACCAGGTGGACAAGCCGGACCCGGTACGGCAGATCCTGCCGGTGCTGGGCAGCCGGGAAGCGCTGTTTTCACTGGCGCAGGCCGTGGTGGATGCCAGCCACGGGACACCGGTGGTGGTGTCGCCCAACCCGTTCTACCAGATTTATGAGGGGGCGGCGTTGCTGGCCGGTGCCGAGCCGTATTACGTCAACTGCACGGCAGGAAACGGCTTCAAGCCCGACTGGTCGTCCGTGCCGGCAGAAGTGTGGGCCCGCACGCAGCTGGTGTATGCATGCAGCCCCGGCAACCCGACCGGCGCGGTGATGACACTGGAGGACTGGCGGCTGCTGTTCGAACTGTCGGACCGCTACGGCTTTGTCATTGCCTCGGACGAGTGCTACTCGGAAATCTGGTTCGATGCGCCGCCCCTGGGCGGGCTGGAAGCCGCGGCCCGGCTGGGGCGCAGCGACTATCGCAACCTGGTGATGTTCACCAGCCTCTCCAAGCGCTCCAATGCACCCGGGCTGCGTTCCGGTTTTGTCTGCGGCGATGCGGACGTGCTGGCAAAATTCCTGCTCTACCGCACCTATCACGGCAGCGCCATGTCGGCCGTCGTGCAGGCTGCCAGCCGTGCGGCGTGGCAGGACGAGGTGCATGTAGCCGACAATCGCCAGCGCTACGCCGACAAGTTTGCCGCCGTGCTGCCGATCGTCGGCAAGGCGCTGGATGTCAGCCTGCCGCAGGCCGGCTTCTACCTGTGGGCGCGGGTGCCCGGTGGGGACGACATTGCCTTTGCCCGCGACCTGTTCGCCCGTTATCACGTGACCGTGCTGCCGGGCAGCTTTCTGGCGCGCACGGCGCATGGCGTCAATCCGGGGTCCGGCTATGTGCGCATTGCACTGGTCGCGCCGCTGGAGGCCTGCGTTGAAGCCGCGTGGCGTGTGGTTGACTGCGTGCGTACCCGCAACTGACTTTTTCCGTTTTCATCTGTAAAGGTTGATTCATGACTCCGATCCAAGCCCTGATCGAAGACGCTTTCGAGCGTCGTGCCGACATCACCCCGGCGACCGTGACGCCGGAAACCAAGGTGGCCATTGATGCCGTGATCGCCGACATCGACGCCGGCCGCCTGCGCGTGGCCGAGAAGATTGCCGGCGAATGGGTCACGCACCAGTGGCTGAAAAAGGCCGTGCTGCTGTCGTTCCGCATTCGTGACAATGCCGTGCTGGACGATGGTGTCAGCCGTTATTTCGACAAGGTGGACACCAAGTTCGCTGACTGGGACGCCGCCCGTTTCCAGGCTGCCGGTTTCCGTGCCGTACCGGGTGCAGTGGTGCGCAAGGGTTCTTACATCGCCAAAAACACCGTGCTGATGCCGAGCTTCGTCAACATCGGTGCTTTCGTGGACGAAGGCACCATGGTGGATACTTGGGCGACCGTGGGCAGCTGCGCCCAGATCGGCAAGAACGTGCACCTTTCCGGTGGTGTGGGCATTGGTGGCGTGCTGGAGCCGTTGCAGGCCAATCCGACCATCATCGAGGACAACTGCTTTATCGGTGCCCGCTCGGAAATCGTCGAAGGCGTGATCGTGGAAGAGGGCTCGGTGATCTCGATGGGCGTCTACATCGG
This sequence comes from Laribacter sp., assembly GCA_018055005.1. Lineage (GTDB taxonomy): Bacteria > Pseudomonadota > Gammaproteobacteria > Burkholderiales > Aquaspirillaceae > Laribacter. Next base: position 4,346 of record JAGPIM010000058.1, on the reverse strand, counting down.
CCAGAGCACCAGGATTTTCGATCGCGAAACCGGCGAAGTCAGCTACGGCCGTGTACCGGCCGGTTCGGTGGTGGTCAGCGGCAACCTGCCGTCGAAGGATGGCAGCTACAGCCTGTACTGCGCCGTGATCGTCAAGAAGGTGGATGCCAAGACCCGCGGCAAGGTCGGCATCAACGAGCTGCTGCGTGGCATCTGAGTCCCGCTGGCTGGTATGAAATGATGGACGGCAGGCAATCAGGCCTGCCGTTTTTCATTGGTGGTCAGTGGCCGTAGCCGCTTGTGTTAGAGTGCCGTTTTTGCACCGCCACATGGATTTTGCATGTCGCAGCATGTCTTTTCTCCGGGCCAGAATGCCAGCCTGTCGCCACAGGCGTGGTACGACCAGCTTGCCGGCGCTGACGGTTTTTTTCATGATCCGGCGCAGGCGCAGGCCATCGCCCATCTGGAAACCCTCTACCAGCAGCTGCTGCTGTTCAAGCGCAAGCGCGGCCGTTTTCTCGGCAAAAGCCTGCGCAGTCCCGACGTGCCGCACGGCCTGTATTTCTGGGGCGGCGTCGGGCGCGGTAAAAGTTTCCTGATGGATGCGTTTTTTGCCTGTGTGCCGTACCGGCGCAAGCGGCGCATCCACTTTCATCACTTCATGATGGAAGTGCACAACGAACTCAAGACCCTGACCAGCGCAGCTGATCCGCTGGTGACCGTGGCCGAGCGGATCGCTGCCCGTAACCGGCTGCTGTGCTTTGATGAATTCCACGTGTCGGACATTGCTGACGCCATGATCCTCGGGCGCTTGCTCAAGGAGCTGTTCGAGCGTGGTGTGGTGTTCGTCATGACCTCGAACTACCCGCCGGACGGGCTGTACCCCAACGGTTTGCAGCGGCTGAACTTCCTGCCGACGATTGCGCTGATGAAGGAATGGCTGACCGTGGTCAATGTCGACGGCGGCCAGGATTACCGTCTGCGCGAGCTGACGCGCGAGCCGCTTTACATTACACCGCTGGCGGATGCCGACGCCAAGATGGAGGCCATCTGGCAGCGGCTGGCGCATGGAGCCAGCCAGCCGCGCACCATCGAGATACTGGGGCGCCCGCTCCGGTGCCGCCGCCATGTGCCCGGCGCGATCTGGTTCGATTTCCAGGATCTGTGCGGCGGGCCACGGGCACAGACCGATTACGTTGAACTTGCCCGTGAATATCACACGGTGTTCCTGTCGGACATTCCACGTCTGGGCAGCCATCAGGCCAGCGAGGCGCGCCGGCTGACCTGGCTGGTGGATGTGTTTTACGATTGTCGGGTCAAGCTGGTGATCTCTGCCGAGGTCGAGGCGGACTTGCTCTACACCGAGGGTGTGCAGGCGAGCGAGTTTTTCCGCACGGCAAGCCGGCTGACCGAAATGCAGTCCAGTGCCTATCTGGCGCTGGCACACCAACTGGCCGAGGAAAGCGAACCGGCCGCCTGAACAGGGCTGAAGAAGCCAGGGCGGGAACGAGGGCTGTCTTGCGAAAAAAGCAGGGTGCGACATGCGTACCCTGCTTTTTTGTGCGCAAGCAGCCGGAGCGTGCTTGCAAGGTGCCGGCCAGTTCCGGTGATGCGCGGGCACTGGCCACGCGGCAGCCGGGCCGGCCGGCAGCGATCAGCCGCCGTTGGCAGCCAGCATCGGCGACAAACCCATGTCCTTGAGTTTCTGCATGGCCTCTTCGGCTTCTGCGCGCGTCTGGAACGGGCCGACCGATACCCGGGTTTCGCTGCGGACCGGGATGCCGGCAGTCTTGAGGCGCTGGATCAGCGCCGTGGCGTTGCCAAGGTTGCTGAACAGGCCCAGCTGCACGCGATAGCCTTTGGAGGTTCCTGGTGGCTGGGCCTCGGCCGGCGCGGCAGCAACCGGTGGCGGGGTTTCCTGTTTCATGACCACCGAGCGTGCCGGGGTGGCCGGGGTTGCTGGCTGGGCGTGGCTGGCCGGAGCAGCTTCAGGCTGCGCGGCTGCCGCTTTGGTCGCCGGAGCCGGATTCGATGCCGGTTCTTTGGCGGGCCTGGCCGGAGCAGCCGCAGGCTTGGGTGACGGTGCCGGGCCGTGAGGTAATCTGGAAGCTGGTTCTGTGGTGGCGGCCGGACTGGGGGCTGGTTCCGGTTCGGCCGTGCTGGCAGGTGTCTGGCTGGCTGGCGGAGTGTCGGCAGCCGGTGCCGGAGCTTCGGCAATCTTGCCGCTGACGCTGGGGGCAATGGTCGGCACGCTGTGTGCCGGCTCGGGTTTGTTGCCGGACTGGTAGATCGCCCAGCCCAGGAGGGCAACCACGACGGCAGCGGCAGCCATCAGGAGAGGGCGGCGCGAACGCGGGGATGATTCTTCGGGGCTCTGCGGCTCGTTGGATGAGGTCATGGACTGGCCGTAACGTAATGGGTCGGTAAGGACGGCGAAGCAACAAGGCTGTTAGAATACCCGGTTTACCGCTGGATGCTTTGTCCGGCGGTAGAGGTTTTGCATCCCAACTCTCTGGAGGTTTTTATGGCAATCGAACGCACCCTGTCAATCGTCAAGCCGGACGCCGTGGCCAAGAACGTCATCGGCAAGATCTATGATCGCTTCGAATCCAACGGTCTGAAAATCGTTGCTGCCAAGATGAAGCACCTGTCGCGCCGCGAAGCCGAAGGCTTCTACGCCGTGCACAAAGAGCGCCCGTTCTTCAACGATCTGGTTGAATTCATGATCTCCGGTCCGGTGATGGTGCAGGTGCTGGAAGGCGAAAACGCCGTGCTGAAGAACCGCGAACTGATGGGCGCCACCGACCCGAAGAAGGCTGACGCCGGCACCATCCGCGCCGATTTCGCCGAGTCGATCGACGCCAACGCCGTGCATGGTTCGGACAGCCTGGAGAACGCCGCGATCGAAATCGCCTACTTCTTCTCCGCTACCGAAGTCTGCCCGCGCTGATTTCACTCAGGCCTGTCCTGAACCGCGCCGGTCCCGCGACCGGCGCGCTTTGATTCCGAAGTGTGTGTTATGAAGACCAACCTGCTCGACTTTACCCTGCCGGCTCTGACCGAACATTTTGCCGCCATGGGCGAAAAGCCTTTCCGCGCCAAACAGGTCATGCGCTGGATGCACCAGATGGGGCAAAACGATTTTGATGCCATGACCGATCTGGCCAAATCGCTGCGTGCCAAGTTGCACGACACTGCCACCGTCACCGTGCCCAGCCTGATGCTGGAACAGGCGTCGAGCGATGGCACCCGCAAGTGGCTGCTGGATGTCGGTACCGGCAACGGGGTGGAAACCGTGTTCATTCCCGAAGACGACCGCGGCACGCTGTGCGTGTCGAGCCAGGTCGGCTGCGCGCTGGAATGCACCTTCTGCTCGACCGGCCGCCAGGGCTTCAACCGCAACCTCAGCACCGCCGAGATCATCGGCCAGCTGTGGTGGGCGAACAAATCGATGGGGGTGACGCCGAAGAATGAACGCGTCATCTCCAATGTGGTGATGATGGGCATGGGCGAACCGCTGGCCAACTACGACAACGTGGTGGCGGCCATGCGCATCATGCTCGATGATCACGGCTACGGCCTGTCGCGCCGCCGGGTCACGCTGTCGACCTCCGGGCTGGTGCCGGCGATGGACCGCCTGCGCGAGGACTGTCCGGTGGCGCTGGCCGTGAGCCTGCACGCCCCGAACGACCGCATCCGTGACGAGATCGTGCCGATCAACCGGAAATATCCGCTGCGCGAACTGCTGGCAGCGTGCGAGCGTTATCTGGAAAAAGCCCCGCGCGACTTTGTCACGTTCGAATACGTGATGCTCGACCAGATCAACGACCGTCCCGAACACGCCCGCGAACTGGTGGCGCTGGTGCGCGACGTGCCGTGCAAGTTCAACCTGATCCCGTTCAATCCGTTCCCGAATTCCGGCTACGGTCGTGCCAGCAACAATGCCGTGCGCGCCTTCCGCGACATTCTGGCCGAGGCTGGTTACATCACCACAGTACGCAAGACCCGGGGTGAGGACATTGACGCGGCCTGCGGGCAACTGGCCGGGCAGGTGCAGGACAAGACCCAGCGCAAGGTGCGCTGGCTCGACAAGAGCGGCAGCACAGAGGCCGGCGTCTAGCACCAACTTCCCGCGAGGGGGCTGCGTGCCGGCGCGATCGCGGTTATCCTTCAGCATTTCATGATGTTTGGCTCGCCCTTGTGCGAGTGACGCGCAGGGCGGCCGGACCGCCGTCCCTCACCCTCATACCCAGCAGGCGACAGATTCGAATGAGCAGCGAAGTCAATCCGCAACCCAGTTCTCCGCTTCAGTCAGCGGGGGTGGTGCTGTCCAACGAGCGTATCAAGCGCGGCATTTCCATCCAGGA
>JAGPIM010000057.1 GCA_018055005.1 Laribacter sp. | reverse complement strand
CGGTCATCACGGTTTCCGACGATTCGGGACAGCTGACGCAAAACCCGCACACCAGCGACTGGGCAAACGAAAACAGGTTGTCGCCCACCCAGGCCATGGGCAGATAGGCCAGCACTTCTTCGCGATCAGTCAGCCCTTCAAGTTCGGCAGCCCCCCGGGCAGTCCGGATCATGCTGTCGAACGTGTGCACCACGCCCTTGGGCTGGCCGGTGGTGCCGGAGGTATACAGCATGATGGCCATGTCGCTGCCACGGGAGGCATCCACCATGCCGGTGTAAAAGAGCGGGTGCTGCTCGTGAAACAGCCGCCCTTCGCCAAGCAGCGTGTCGCAGCTCATCAGGCCCGGTGCATCATAGTGGCGCAGGCCGCGCGGATCGTCGTACACGATCAGGCGCAGGTCCGGCAGGCGGTCTCGGATCTCCAGCAGCTTGTCGACCTGCTCCTGGTCTTCGACCACGGCCACGCTGATGCCGGCATCGGCCAGTACGAACACCATTTCGTCGGCCACGGCATCCTGATACAGCGGCACCGGCACACCGCCGAGGCTCTGGGCCGCCAGCAGGCTCCAGTACAGTCGCGGCCGGTTGTCACCGATCACGGCCAGCCGTTCACCACGCCTGAAACCGTGTGCCGCCAGCCCGCAGGCCAGCGCCCGCACCTCGTCCGCCACCTGTGTCCAGCTCCAGCTTTGCCAGATACCCAGATCCTTTTCACGCATGGCGGGCTGCTGGCCACGCACTTCGGCGTGTTGCCGCAGCAGTTTGGGAAACGTGTCGGGGGGAGCAGGCACCGTGGTGTGACGGTGCCCTTCCGGCAAATCAAGCGGATTGGCCATGCTGTATCTCCTCGTGATGGATGACGCCTCTTTGGGCGTCTTACATTTACGTGAACGTAAACTTGTTGGCGCAAGCTAAATCACCCGGACAGCATGCGCAAGCATTTTCGATGCGGCGGCGCATCACCGGTCGTAGCGGTAAAACCCGCGCCCGCTCTTGCGGCCCAGCCAGCCAGCCTCGACATGACGGACCAGCAGCGGGCAGACCCGGTACTTGCTGTCACGCAAGTCATGCCACAGCACGTCCATGATCGCCACGCAGGTATCCAGCCCGATCAGGTCGGCCAGTTTCAGCGGCCCGAGCGGATGCGCCATGCCAAGGGTCATGACCTGGTCCACCGCCTCGACGGTCGCCACGCCCTCATGTACACAAAAAGCCGCCTCGTTGATCATCGGCATCAAGATCCGGTTGGACACAAAACCCGGCGAGTCATTGACGCTGACAGGCTCCTTACCCAGTTGTCGCGCCAGTGCTACGGTGGCCTCGTGCACCGCATCGCTGGTCTGGCTGGCGCGGATCACCTCGACCAGCTTCATCACCGGCACCGGATTCATGAAATGCATGCCGATCACCCGCTCCGGCTGCGGTACTGCGGTCGCCAGGCGTGTCAGGGCAATGGAAGACGTGTTGCTGGCCAGAACCGCAGCCGGCCCCACGACTCTGGCAGCTTCCGCCAGCAAGTGCAGCTTGAGCTCCAGCCGTTCGGGCGCGGCCTCGATCACCCAGTCGCACCCCGCCAGAGCCTCCATGGCAGACACCGGCTCGATGCGGTCCAGTACGGCGACCGGGTCAAGAGGCGTACGGGCAGCCAGTCTGGCAAGGCTCGTCTCCATGCCGGCCCGGGCACGCTGCAAGGCGGCGTGGTCCACATCCAGCAACCGCACGGACAGTCCGGCCTGCGCACAGACCTGGGCAATGCCGCTCCCCATCTGTCCGGCTCCCAGCACGGCGATTGTCGGCAATTTCATGGCGCTCCCCTTCACTTGATTGATACCGGCACGCTAATATACGTTTACGTTAACGTCAATTATGACATCCATGCGTCCAGCACTAACCAACAACAGCCGCGCGCGAAATGTTGCAACGCGATAAAATCGCCCTTCAAAGCAGGAGCAGCAGCATGAGCGGTTTGGACAAGACCTACACCATCAGCGAACTGGCGCGCGAATTCGACGTGACCACCCGCACCATTCGCCACTACGAAGACCAGGGCCTGATTGCACCGGAACGCCGGGGCCAGCACCGCATTTACTCGCGCCGCGACCGCACGCGCCTGTTGCTGACGCTAAGGGGCAAGCGCATCGGCCTCACACTCCAGGAAATCCGCGAGCTGTTCGGCCTGTACGATGCGGCCTACGATGATGCACCACAGCTGATGGAATTCCTCAAGATCCTCAGCCAGCGCGAACAACGGCTGATGCAGCAGATCGAGGACATCAATGTCGTGATGCGCGAAGTACAGTCGCTGCGGCAGACCTGTGAACGCCTGCTGGAAAAGCGCACCGGTGGTCCCGGTTCGCAAACTGACGATTGATCCGCCACCGGCAGGTGGCTGTTTGCCGCAAAGCTTCCGTTTACGTAAAAGCAAAGGAGAAAAACATGCCTTCCACCGACCCGGTCGTGATTGTTGCCGCTGCCCGTACCCCCATCGGCGGCTTGCAGGGCAACCTGTCCAGCCTGTCCGCCAGCGCCCTGGGAGCGGCCGCTCTGGCCGAAGTCACCCGCCGTACCCGTCTCGCCAGCGATGCAGTCGACGAAGTCATCATGGGCTGCGTGCTGCCGGCCGGTCAGGGGCAGGCACCGGCGCGTCAGGCTGCCCTGGCAGCCGGACTGTCGCTGAATACACCCTGCACCACGATCAACAAGATGTGCGGCTCCGGCATGAAAGCCGTCATGCAGGGACACGACGCCCTGCTGGCCGGCAGCGCCCGCATCGTGCTGGCAGGCGGCATGGAAAGCATGTCGAACGCACCTTACCTGCTGCCGAAAATGCGTACCGGCCAGCGCCTGGGTCATGGCGTGACGCAAGACCACATGTTCCTCGATGGTCTGGAAGATGCTTATGAAAAAGGCACCCTGATGGGTGTGTTTGCCGAACGCTGCGCCCGGCACTACGGCTTCGGCCGCGAGCAGCAGGACAACTACGCCCGGCGCTCGCTCGAACGCGCCCTGCACGCACAGCAGACCGGTGCGTTTGCAGCCGAAATCGTCGGCATCGACCTTGTACAGCGCCATGGCCACACCCGCATCGACCAGGACGAACAACCACTCACGGCCCGCCCGGAGCGGATCGCCAGCCTGAAGCCGGCCTTTGCCAGCGACGGCACCGTCACTGCGGCCAACTCCAGCTCCATTTCCGATGGTGCCGCCGCCCTGGTGCTGATGCGCCAGTCGGAAGCCCTGCGCCGGGGCCTGAGCCCTCTGGCCCGCATTGCCGGTCATGCCAGCTTTGCCCATGAGCCGGCCTGGTTCACTACTGCCCCCGTGTTTGCCGTCCGCAAACTGCTGCAAAAGCTGCAATGGCAGCCGCAGGATGTCGACCTGTACGAAATCAACGAAGCCTTTGCCGTGGTGGCACTGGCCGCCTTGCACGAGCTGGAGCTGGATCCTGCCCGGGTCAATGTCCATGGCGGTGCCTGCGCCCTCGGTCACCCGATCGGCGCCTCCGGCGCCCGCATTCTGGTCACCCTGCTGCATGCGCTGGAACACCGGCAGATGCAGCGCGGCGTGGCCTGCCTGTGCATCGGTGGCGGCGAAGCCACGGCCGTTGCCATCGAACGGCTCTGATCAGCCAGGAAGTCGCGGTGGACAGTGCTACACTGCGCGCCGTACCGGTTGTTTGTCATAAAAAATGCCGCGACTTTTCTCTTTTGTCCTGATCCTCGCCAGCCTGTTGTCGGGCAGCGGTTTCATCCTGCCCGCAGCCCAGGCCCAGACCGTCACCATCGGCGTCCTGGCCTGGCAGGGTTCCCGGGCGGCCGAGCAACGCTGGCAGCCGTTACTGGAGCAGTTGCAGCAACAGCTGCCCGCCCATCAGTTCCGGCTACAGCCGCTGGACCCGAACGGCATGGAGCGCGCCCTGAGCCGCCGGCAGCTGACGTTCCTGATCACCAACCCCGGCCACTATGTCGACATGGAAGCCCGCTTCGGCCTGTCGCGCATCGCCACCGAGCAGATCGACACTCCGCCCAAACCGGAGCAGGTGGTCGGCTCGGTGCTGGTCATCCGGGCAGACCGCAACGACATCAAGACGCTGGAAGACCTGGCCGGCAAGACCGTGGCAGCCGTTTCACCCGAAGCATTCGGCGGATACCAGATTTTTGCCGCCGACTGGCAGCAGCAGCTCCCTGACCATCCGGCACCGCCGGCCATGCGCTTTACCGGCTACCCGATGCAAAGCGTCGTGGATGCCGTCCTGACCGGCGAAGCCGATGCCGGCGTCCTGCGGACTTGCCTGCTGGAAAGCCTGGAACACAGCGGACAGCTGCCGGCAGGACGCTTGCGCCCGGTAGTCACCCGCGACATTCCCGACCTGCCCTGCGCGTCCAGCTCGATCCTGTTTCCGGGCTGGGCCTTTGCCAGCACACCGCATACCCCGCCACAGCTGGCGCACGATGTGGCACTGGCGCTGTACCACCCGCCGGCCTCATCGTCCGCCGCCCCACGCTGGAGCGTGCCGGCCGACTACCTGCCGGCCCATGACGTACTGCGCACCTTGCGCATCGGCCCTTATGCCGGGCTGGCCTACGACAGTCCGCTGATCCTGTTCCAGCGTTTCTGGCCCTGGCTGGCTGCTGCACTGGCCTTCATCCTGCTCTGGCTGGGCTACACCGTGCATGTCGAACGGCTGGTGCGGCGCCGGACCGAAGCCCTCGGTGCCGCCGAGGCCGAACGCCAGCGCATGGCTGCCAGACTGCACGTCCAGCAGGCCGAGGTCGAACACCTGGGGCGGCTGTCGCTGCTCGGAGAAGTGGCCGGCACCCTGGCCCATGAGCTCAACCAGCCACTGGCCAGCATTGCCAATTACGCCGACAGCCTGCCAAGACGGGCGGCCAGCGGGCAGCTCACCGATGCCGCCACCCTGACCGCCGCCCAGGCCATCGCCGCCGAGGCACGCCGGGCCAGCAGCGTGCTGGCCGGCATCCGCGCCCTGATCCACAAGCGCCCGCACGTACGCGAACTGCACGGGCTGGACACCCTGGTGCGCCAGAGCGTCGAGCTGTTCCGCACGCTGATGCCGCATGCTCCGCCGGTCCGCGTCCACACCCGGCAGCCCCACGGCCAGGCCTTGCCGGTCAGGGTCGATCCGATGCAGATCCAGCAGGTCATCCTCAACCTGCTGAAAAACGGCAGTGATGCCCAGAAAGACAATGCGTGTGCGCTGGATGTCCTGGTCGACCTGCATGAAACCCCTTACCGGGTCAGCGTGCGCGACCATGGACCGGAAATCACGCCGGAAACCCTGGCGCGCCTGTTCGAGCCGTTTTTCACCACCAAACCGGACGGACTGGGACTGGGACTGTCCATCTGCACCACCCTGATCGAAGCGCACGGCGGCCACCTGACCGCTGCACCCAACACCCCGGCGCCCGGCCTGTGCCTGACTTTCACCCTGCCCCCGCATGACCACCACATTCCAGACTGAATGTCTGCCCGTCGCCCACATCGTGGACGACGACGAGCCGTTCCGGCAGTCACTGACGTTTCTGCTGGAATCCTCCGGCTGGTCCACCATCGAATACGATTCGGCCGCTGCCTTCCTCGCTGCCGATCCGCCCTATCCGGGCGCCGGCTGCCTCGTGCTGGACATCCGCATGCCGCGCATGAACGGGCTGGAGCTTTACCAGGAGCTGGTGTGCCGCGGTTCGGCTTTTCCGGTCCTGTTCATGACCGGCCACGGTGACGTTGAACTGGCCGTCGAAGCCATGAAGGCCGGTGCCACGGATTTCCTGCAAAAACCGTTTCGCGAACAGCAGTTGCTGACCGCGCTGGAATCAGCCCACCGGCACGGCCAGATGCGCCAGCGGCTGCGTGACAGCCGGCAGCAGGCACAGGACCGGCTGGCCAGGCTGACGCCGCGCGAATACGAAATCGCCTGCCTCGCAGCAGCCGGCCATCCCAACAAGCGCATTGCCATCCAGCTCGGCATCAGCGAAAAGACCGTGCATTCACACCGGCTGAACCTGATGGACAAGACCGGAGCCGGCAATCTGGCCGACCTCGTGCGGCTGGTGATGAGTGCCGCACCGGAGGCACTCAACCGGCAGGCCGAATCCGGTCAGCCGCTTCAGTTAGGCTGACGCTTTTTGGCCGCTTCCAGGAGCGGCGGGTACGGACCGAAACGGTGCTGGTCGGCCGGTGCGCCGTCAACGTAGGGCGGGAAAGCGGCATCGACCGGCTTGTTCCAGCGGGCCGGGAAATCCTTGTCCAGACCGGCCTTGACCGGGCGCGGCTGCGACAGGACATAGGCGGCCACATCGAAGGCCTCGTCATCGGTCAGGACCGGTGCCTTGAAGCTGGTGCCCTGCGGCATGTTGTGGCGGATGAAGCGGGTGGCGGTCAGCAGGCGGTTCATGCCGGCGCCGTTGTTGAAGCTGTCCTTGCCCCACAGCGGCGGAAACACGTATCCCTGGGCCGAACCCGCTGCGCCGGCGCGCACGCCCTGGCCATCCGGCCCGTGACAGGCGACGCACTGTGCCTGGTAAACCTGCTTGCCGGCGACCAGGTCGGCACGGCGGTCGGGCACCCTGGTCGCCTTGGTGGCGGCACCTTCAACCTCCTGACCGACCGGAATGCCTTGCGACAGGAAATGGATATAGGCGACAAACGCCTTCATTTCATCCGAGCCCAGCGGCAGCGGCTTGCCGTTCATGCTGCGCTCCATGCAGCCGTTGACACGCTCTTCGATGGTGCTGACGGCATCCTCGCGTGCCCGGTACTGCGGGAAACTGGCAAAGGCACCGACCCACGGGATGGCGTAGGGCTTGGTGGCGTTGTCCTGGTGGCAGGACGTACACGACAGGTTGTTGCCGGCGTAGCGCATCTTCGGGTTTTTCACTTCCGGCCCGAGATGGGCAAACGTGCGGCTGGCCAGTTCCTGTCCGCGCCGCACCAGCTTGCCGTAAGCATCATCCTTGAGGCTGTCGAGGCTCGGCACCGGCCGGTCAATGAGCGAGACTTTCGCTGGGGTGTTGTCAGCCCAGGCCAGCGGGGACAGCAGTCCGGCGGCCAGCAAAGTACAGGTCAGGCGGGAGGTCGGCATGGTGGTTTTCCTTGTTCTGTTCGGTCCGGCAATCAATGCGCGAACAATATCCCGCCTGCCGCTACGGGATAATCGGCGCAATTGCCGGGAGGACTCGGTAAAACTACCGGTATGCCGATTGCAGGTTCACTGCCCACGTCCGTCACACAAATCGTTACAATCAGTCCATTGAGCACTCACCGGGAAAAACTGCCGTGAACCCGCGCATCACCTTTGTCGAAGACGACGCCGAACTCGCCGAACTCATCAGTGACTACCTGCGCAGCTACGGGCTGGACGTCACCGTGATCGACCGCGGCGATACGGCATTCGATGCCATTCTGGCCGCCCCTCCCGATCTGGTCCTGCTCGACATCATGCTGCCGGGCAAGGACGGCCTGACCCTGTGCCGCGAACTGCGCGGCCAGTACCAGGGGCCGATCGTCATGCTCACCTCGCTCAACAGCGACATGAACCAGATCCTCGGCTTCGAGCTGGGCGCCAACGACTATGTGCTGAAAACCACGCCACCGTCCGTCCTACTCGCCCGCCTGCGCGCCCACCTGCGCCAGGCCGCCAGCAGCCCGGACACGCCGGCCGTGGCAGCGCCCACGCCCAAGGGGGCACGCATCCTCGACTTCGGCTCGCTGCAGATCGACCACATGAACCGCACCGTACGCCTGTGCGGCGAAACCATCGCCCTCTCGACCGGCGACTTCGACCTGTTGTGGGAACTTGCCAGCCACGCCGGCGAAGTGCTGACGCGCGAAGACCTGCTCTACAAGCTGCGCGGCGTGCATTACGACGGACTGGACCGCTCGGTTGACGTGGCCATCTCGCGCCTGCGCAAGAAGCTCGACGACGACACCGCCGACCCCAAGAAGATCAAGACCATCCGCCACAAGGGCTACCTGTTCGCCAACGACGTCTGGCACTGACACCCTGCCTGCTCTGCGGTCGCCGGCGGCTCCGTGCCCGGTGACCGCCGTCCTTTCCGGCCTGCTCCGGTCCGCCCATGCGCAAACTCTTCCTGCAGTTCTACCTGACCGTGGTCACCAGTTTCCTGTTTTCGGTGCTGGTGGTCGGTGCCATCTACAAGAACGTGGTGCAGAACACCACCCAGCGCTACTTGGTCGACATTTTCGAAACGTCGCTGTACCTGATCGAGCGCGAACTGTCCGACTATCCGGAAGCCGAGTGGGAAGACGCACTCAACAACATCCGCAGCCGCATTCCGCTGCCGGTCGAAATCGAGCCGCTGGACACCTTCGTGCTGTCGCCGGCCAACCAGAAGGCCTTGCAGGAAGGCAGCATCATCCGGCTGGAGGACAGCAACCTCTTTCTCCAGCGCATCCCGCACAGTGACTATCTGGTCGCCATGGGACCGGTCAGCTACTTCCACTACGTTGGCACCCTGCAATGGATCGACGTACTGGCCGTGCTGTCGCTGTGCCTGTCGCTCGGCATTCCGACCTATCTGTGGATCCGGCCGCTGTGGAAGCATGCGCGCGAACTGTCGCAGGTGTCGCAGAGGCTTGGCCACGGCGACTTTGCCGCCCGCGCCAGCCTGCCGGAAGCATCAGCACTGGTGGATCTGGGCAAGACCATGAACGGCATGGCCGGCGACATCGAAGAGCTGCTGGCCAGCCGCAAGGTCATGATCAATGCCGTATCACACGACCTGCGCACGCCGATCGCCCGCCTGCGCTACCGGCTGGAAATGCTCAAGGGCCTGTCCGAAGACAACCCGATGACCGACAAGGTGATCGGCCAGATCAACCGGGAACTGGACCAGCTCAACGACATGACCGACGAATTGCTGCTGCTGGGCAGCCTCGAACGCCAGGAGCTGGACATCCACACCCAGCCGGTCACGCTCAAGCCCTGGCTGGCGGAAATCCTGGGCGGCTTTGACTGGGGCGAGCATCCGGCCGTGTTTCACTGCGATCTGGCCCCCACGGCACAGGTTCTGGGCGACCCCTACTATCTGGGGCGGGCGGTCAGCAACCTGCTGGTCAATGCCCGTCGCCATGCGGGTGGACAGGTGGCCCTGACGGCCTTGTGGCAGGACGGCCAGGTCATCCTGCACATCGACGATGATGGTCCGGGCATTCCGGCCGACAGCCGCGAACAGGTTCTCAAGCCATTCACCCGGCTCGATGCCTCACGCAACCCCAAGACCGGCGGTTATGGGCTGGGGCTGGCCATCGTCACCCGCATCATGCACTGGCACCGTGGCGAAGTGCGGATCGACGAAGCACCGGAGCTGGGCGGTGCACGCCTGACCCTGAGCTGGCCTTCGCCGCTGACCGTGCCTCCCGCAGCCTGAGCACCGCACAGCAAAGACAGCCCGAGGACCGGCCGGAGGCCGGGAAGAAAACCTGCCTACCGGAACAGGCCATGAGTACCGGCTGTACGCCCGCCCTCATGATGCAGCCCGGTGACATGCAGGCCGGCCAGACAACCGGCCGTACGTGCATGCCCCTGAACCGGAACGCAAACACCGGCCATACTCCTGGTGCTACGCAGCGTTACATCCGCCGACATTTTGCCGCTGGCAGACCGGCCGCTCCGGCAGGAATAATCCGGTCATCCTCGCCGGAGCCATGACATTCCGGCGGCTATTGCCCCGTCCGGAGTCCTGCCATGTCCAACACGCTGCTCGCCCTGCTGGTTGCTGCCGGTCTGGCCACACCCGGCGCCCAGGCGGCCAGACCATCGCCCTACCATTCCGGTCTGGACCGTGTCCGCACCGAGAAAAAAACCGTCCGCCGCACACCGCCGCCACCGGCTGCACCACTCCAGCGCCCCGCACCGCCGCCCGTCACCACGGCCACCGTCCAGCCGACCAGCCAGACGCAGTAAGCTGCAGCTACACTGGCGGCATGGACTTCATTGATACCCACTGCCATCTGGATGCGGCGGAATTTGCTGCCGACCGCGACCGGACCGTTGCCGCTGCCCGCACAGCCGGTATCCGGCAACTGGTGGTGCCAGCCGTCACCTGTGCAACATTTCCGCAGGTCCGGGCCATGCGTGAGCAGTACGGCTGTGCCGTGGCATTCGGCCTGCACCCGGTGTATCTGCCGCAACACCAGCCCGCCGACCTCGACCGGCTCGACGAATGGCTGGCCCGCGAGCAGCCGTGCGCCGTTGGCGAAATCGGACTGGACTTCCATCTGCCGGAGCTGGACCCGGCCCGGCAGGAATACCTGCTGACCGAACAGTTGCGGCTTGCCCGCCGCCACGACCTGCCGGTCATCCTGCACGTGCGCCGCTCGGTCGACCGGGTGCTGAAATACCTGCGCCAGCAGCGCATCGAGAGCGGCATTGCCCATGCCTTCAACGGCAGCACGGAACAGGCGCAGGCCCTGATCCGGCAAGGATTCAAGCTCGGCTTTGGCGGTACCATGACCTACACCGGCAGCCAGCGCATCCGGCGGCTGGCCGCCAGCCTGCCGCTGGACAGCATCGTGCTGGAAACCGATGCACCCGACATCCCGCCCGCGTGGGCTCCGCGCAGCGAACCGGCATTCATCGCCCGCTACGCGGCCGAACTGGCCAGCCTGCGCGGCATCAGCATCGAGGAGGTGGCCGAGGCGACCCGAGCCAATGCCCGCGCCGCACTCAACCTGCCGGCCCCTGCGCCGGTCGGATAAACCCTCCGTCATGGCGAGCGCCGCCTATACCGGAAGCCTGTCATCCTTTCTCGGGATTTCCGTCCATGGAGCTTTCCATCACTTCTCTGGCCGATGATTACGCCGTTGCTCCGCAAGTCATGCCGGCCGACCTGCCCGGGCTGGCTGCCCAGGGCTTCCGTACGCTGATCAACCACCGTCCCGACGGTGAAGGCGGCGCAGCCCAGCCACGCCATGAAGAACTGGCCGAGGCCGCCCGCAAGGCCGGCATGCAGAGCTTCTACATCCCGGTCATGCCGCACGCCATGCAGCCCGCCGATGTGGCCCGGCTGGAACGGATACTGGAAAACGCTCCGCGCCCGGTGCTGGCTTTCTGCGCCACCGGCCAGCGGGCCACGGCAGCGTGGCAGGTCTGGCAGGCCCGACAGCAAACCGGCGATGACTGAACGTCATCGCCGGCTGGAACTGCTTGCGGAAAATATCCTTGTCAGCGTACCGGCAGGCCGGCCAGTCGGGCGTACTTTGCATAGAACACCGCACAGGCGAAAAACACCAGGCACAGCAGGATCTCGCCCCATGCACACAGGCGCGACAACGGATCCAGGTCTGCCCACGCCCGCATGACGCCTTCGGCAAAGAAGAACAGGATCGCCATGCTGGCCCACTGGTAGGTATACACCCGGCCACGCAGCACGCCGAACAGTGGCAGCAGCAACAGCACGGCCTTGAGCGCCAGCAGGCTGCCGCCCTCGCGCAGCGGAGCCAGCCACAGTTCCCATGCCAGCGTCAGCAGGATCAGCGCGATCAGGCTGGTGATGGCGCCCCAGTGCGTCAGGGTGACCCGGTTCATGCCGGCGTATCCTCGGCTCCGGTCCGCGTCTGGCCCTTGCCCAGCCAGACCGACAGGATGATGCCGAACTCGTACAGCAGCCACAGCGGCACGGCGAGCATGACCTGGCTCAGCACGTCCGGAGGCGTCACGATGGCGGCGACGATGAAGGCGCCCACGATCACGTACGGCCGGCCCTGTCGCAGCTTGTCGACGGTCAGCACGCCAAAGCGGGTCAGCAACACCACGATGACCGGCACCTCAAAAGTGATGCCGAAGGCGAGGAACATGCCAAGGACAAACGACAGGTATTTGTCGATGTCGGTCATCATCGATACCCCGGTCGGTGTCACTGCGGTCATGAAGCCGAAGACAACCGGAAAGACCAGGAAATAGGCAAAGGCCATGCCGAGCACGAACAGCAGGATCGACGAGGCCATGACCGGCACGATCAGGCGCTTTTCGTGGCTGTAGAGTCCTGGCGCGATAAAGGCCCAGATCTGGTACAGCGTGTTGGGCAGCGCCAGTACGAACGCCACCATCATGGTCACCTTCATCGGTACGAAGAACGGTGTGGTGACGTCGGTGGCAATCATGTTGGTGCCGGCAGGCAATACGTCCATCATCGGCTTGGCCAGCAGGGCGTAAATGTCGCCCGACCAGTGAAACAGCACCACGAAGATGACGACAATGCCGATGATGGCGCGGACGAGCCGCTGGCGCAGCTCGATCAGGTGCGCCACAAGAGGTTGTTCGGTCATGCGGAAGTCTGCGGTTTGGTGTCGCCGGCAGCCGCCGGAGGGGGCGTTGCGGCCTGCGGCCGGGCCTCGAAGAGGTCAAGCTGTTCTTCGCTGCGGGCGGGCGCATCCCCGTCGGCCGGAACGGCATCCGGTGCCACGGCAGCCCGGGCCGCCTCGGTGGCAGCCGCCAGTTCGTCGGCCGTAGCCGTGACGGCGTCCTGCACAGCCTGACCGGCTTCAGCCACCGGCGTGGTCAGGTCCTGGCGGACCGATTCGACGGATGCCTGCACTTCATCGACCTGCCGGGTCACACTGTCCCGCAGGTTCTGCGCGGCACTGGTGACCTCGGCCCCGAGCTGCTTGAGCTCGCTCATGCTGGTTTCGCGCTGGATGTCGGCTTTCACGTCATTGACGTAACGCTGCATGCGCCCGACCAGTGCCCCGAGCGTGCGGGCCACCGAGGGCAGCTTTTCCGGCCCGATAACCACGAGGGCGACGATGCCGATCAGCAGCATCTCGCCAAAGCTGATGTCGAACACGGTTACTTCTTGTCAGCCGGCTCGGCGTCGATCACCCGGCCGCCTTCTTTCTGGGCTGCCGGCGGCGTCTGGGCGGCTTCTTCGCCCTCGCTCTTCATGCCTTCCTTGAACCCCTTGACGGCGCCACCCAGATCCTGGCCGACGTTGCGCAGCTTCTTGGTGCCGAAAATCAGCACGACCACCACCAGAACAATGACCCAATGCCAAATGCTGAAAGAACCCATGATTTTATCTTTCTGTACGACTTGACCAGCCGGAGCTGGCCGGAACGGCGGAAAACGTGGCGGATTTTACTGCGGTTGACCGAGTACGTGGATGTGCAAGTGGAAAACTTCCTGCCCGCCGGCATGTCCGGTGTTGATCTGGGTCTTGTAGCCGGCAGTCAGTCCGTGCTCGCGCGCCAGCCGGGCCGCCACGGCCAGCAGGTGCCCCAGCAGCGGAGCATCGGCCGCTTCGACCTCCAGCAGGGAGGCGATGTGGCGGCGCGGGATCACCAGCAGGTGCACCGGCGCCTTGGGCTGGATGTCGTGAAACGCGACGCACTGGTCGTCCTGATAGGCCAGGGTGGCCGGGATGTCGCCAGCGGCGATCTTGCAGAAGATGCAGTCACTCATGCGGTGCGGTCCTTGCGATGCAGGCAGAGAAGTTCAGGAGGATTGCCGCGAGGCTTTTTCGTCGTGTCCGGAGATGCCTTCACGGCGCTTGAGTTCGGCCAGCACGTCTTCCGGGCGCAGGTTGTGGTAGGCCAGCAGCACAAGTGAATGGAACCACAGGTCGGCCGTTTCGCGCACCAGATGCAGCTTGTCGCCGTCCTTGGAGGCCATCAGCACTTCGGCCGATTCTTCGGCGACCTTTTTCAGGATCGCATCTTCGCCCTTGTGGAACAGGCTGGCGACATAGGACGAACTGGGAGCCGCGCTTTTGCGCGCCTCAAGGGTATCGGCAATGCTGTACAGCACGTCGGACTGGATCATGGTCGGCCTCGCGGTTGGAATGGGAAAAGCGCCGTCAAGTGTACCCTGCCCCCGCGACTCGCGGGGGCAGTGGCTCAGGATGCCCTGGTCGGATGGCCGTACACGTCGGCCGGGTCCTTGAGTACCGGCTCGACCACGTGCCAGCCGCCTTTTTCCAGCCGGCGGTAAAAGCAGGATTCGCGCCCGGTGTGGCAGGCCACGCCGCCGGTCTGTTCGACCGTCAGCAGCACGGCATCACCGTCGCAGTCCAGACGGATGTCGCGCACGGTCTGCCGGTGACCGGATTCTTCGCCCTTTTGCCACAGGCGGTTGCGTGAGCGGCTCCAGTAGTGCGCGACATGCGTGTCGGCTGTCAGCTCGAGTGCCTCGCGGTTCATCCACGCCACCATCAGGATGCGGCCACTGGCAGCGTCCTGGGCGATAACGTTGACGAGTCCCTGTTCGTTCCAGTGAACGAGTTCCAGCCAGTCTTGCGGGTGGGTATTGCTCACAGTCGCACCTCGATTCCTTGGGATTGCATGAGTTCCTTGGCCTGCCGCACGGTGTAGTCGCCAAAGTGGAAAATGCT
>JAGPIM010000208.1 GCA_018055005.1 Laribacter sp. | reverse complement strand
CGGAAAAAATGAACCAGCCCATGCCCCAGCGGAACGACTGGTCCTCCTGCCGGGCATAGCTGCCGCGCACCGATTCGCGGATCACGTCGCGGAACCAGCCCCACAGCATCCACAGCAGCACGGCCACACCGGCCGCCAGCGTCCAGTAGCCCGGCACCAGCGCATTGACGCTGAGTGCCGCGCCCAGTCCGATCAGGAACAGCGCTGCTGCACCAATGACCGGCCAGCGGCTGGGTGCCGGTACGTAATAGCCGGCCGGAACATCCGGATCGCGTTGCATGACTGCCCCTTCCTAGGTCGCCACCAGACTGGCGAGCACGATCAGCCCGGCAACCAGCAGCAGCGCCAGCACCATGGCCGTGACCAGAATCTGCCGTACCGTCAGGTCGCGGTTGTCCTGCGCGGCCCGACGGCTGCCCCGCACCCCGAAAAACGCCGACAGGACGGCCAGCAGGCTTTTCATCTTCAGGTCGCCTGCCTGCCGGCTACTTCGATGACGCGGTACGACAGCGTCACCTGCCCGACCGAAGCCGGCAGGGCGCGGTCCACCACGAACACCACCGGCAGCTTGCGCTGCTCGCCCGGTGCCAGCAGCAGCTCGCGGAAACAGAAACACTCCAGCTTGTGAAACCACTGGGCGGCATGGGTCGGCACGTAGGCCGGAATCGCCTGCGCCCAGACGGGATGCGCACTCTGGTTGACGATCAGGTAGTCCACCCGGCCCAGCTCGCCCGGATGCAGCGTCACTGCGCGCGTCATCGGCACCAGCAGCAGGGGGGAGCCCGGCTGCGGATTGGCATCCAGCGACACGCCGACCGTGCGCGACCAGTCCACTTGGGTATTGACCGGAACGGCAGCCGGTTTTTCCAGCTGGTTCAGCCCCAGCGCGGCGCAGATTTCCCGATAAAACGGAATCAGCGCCCAGGCAAAGCCGAACATCACGACGGCCACCACCATCAGCCGTGCCAGCAGGTGACGGTTGGCGCGCTCGGTTGCCGCATTCATCCGCCCAGCCCTCCGAACAGCCATTGCCGCAGCACGATGCCGGCAAAGAACGCCGCCGCCACCGACGCCAGGACCCAGGCGGTGCGATGCGCGCGCCTCATCGCCGGACCACCACGCCGTTCAGGCCGAATTCGGCGTGCTCGACTTCGCGCGGATCGGCAAACGAGTGATAGGGGGCCGGGCTGGGTTCGGTCCACTCCAGCGTTTCGGCGCCCTCCCACGGTTTTGCCGGGGCCGGCGGACCGTAGCGCAGGCTCCAGAGGATGTTGGCCAGTACCAGCAGCTGGCCGAACCCGAACATGAAGGCACCGACAGTGGCAATGCTGTTGAACCCGGTAAATTGCAGGGCATAGTCCGGAATGCGCCGCGGCATGCCGGCCAGCCCGAGGAAATGCATGGGGAAAAAGGTGACGTTGAACCACACCAGCGACCACCAGAAATGCAGCCGGCCCAGGCGCTCCGAATACATGCGGCCCGTCATTTTCGGAAACCAGTAATACAGCGCGGCAAACAGGCTGAAGAGCGCCCCCGCCACCAGCACGTAGTGGAAGTGCGCCACCACGTAGTAGGTTGCATGCAGCTGCACGTCCACCGCCGCCACCGACAGCACCACGCCGGACAGCCCGCCCATGGTGAAGAGGCAGACAAAGCCGATGGCAAACAGCATCGGCGTTTCAAACGTCATGCTGCCTTCCCACATGGTGGCAATCCAGTTGAACACCTTGACCCCGGTCGGCACCGCAATCAGCATGGTGGCGTACATGAAAAACAGCTGGGCAACCGCAGGCAGGCCGGTGGTGAACATGTGGTGCGCCCATACCATGAAGCTGAGGATGCCGATGCTGGCAGTGGCGTACACCATCGAGGCGTAGCCGAACAGCGGCTTGCGGGCGAAGGTCGGGATGACCTGGCTGATGATGCCGAAGGCCGGCAACGCCATGATGTAGACCTCGGGATGGCCGAAGAACCAGAAAACATGCTGGTAGAGCACCGGGTCCCCCCCGCCGGCGGCATTGAAGAAATGGGTGCCGAAATGACGGTCGGCCAGCACCATAGTCACCGCCCCGGCCAGTACCGGCATCACCGCGATGATGAGGTAGGCCGTGATCAGGCTGGCCCACACGAACATCGGCATCTGCATCAGTCCCATGCCCGGAGCGCGCAGGTTGAGGATGGTGGTGATGATGTTGATCGCGCCCATGATCGAACTGATGCCGAGGATATGGACGGCAAAGATGGTCATGTCCATGCCCATGCCCATCTGGGTCGACAGCGGTGCGTACATGGTCCAGCCCGTTGCCGCCGCACCGCCCGGCACGGCAAACGACAGCAGCAGCAGGGCTGCAGCCGGCGGCAACAGCCAGAAGCTCCAGTTGTTCATGCGGGCAAACGCCATGTCCGGCGCGCCGATCATCAGCGGGATCATCCAGTTCGCCAGCCCGGTAAAGGCCGGCATGATGGCGCCGAACACCATGACCAGACCGTGCATGGTGGTGAACTGGTTGAACAGCTCCGGCTCCAGCAGCCGCATGCCCGGCCGGAACAGCTCGGCCCGGATCGCCAGCGCCATCACGCCGCCGGACAGGAACATGGCAAACGCAAACCACAGGTACAGCGTGCCGATGTCCTTGTGGTTGGTGGCAAACAGCCAGCGGCGCCAGCCGTGCGGATGCCCGGCATGACCGGCCAGGCCGGGTTCCAGCACGGAATCGACAACACTGCTCATCACGGCCTCCGTCAGGTCAGCCCTTGCCCTGGCGGGCAGCGGCGATGCGGGCCGGCTCGATCATCTGGCCGGTCTGGTTGCCGAACGCATTGCGCTCGTAGGTGATCACGGCGGCGATGTCGGTATCGGACAGCTGCCGCCCGAACGCCGCCATGGCCGGATTTTTCTTGCTGCCGTGCAGCACGATCTCGATGTGAGCGGCCGGGTCGCCGGTGGCAATCCGGGAGCCGGCCAGTGCCGGAAACGAGCCGGGAATGCCGCGCCCGTCGGCCTGGTGACAGGCCATGCAATTCTGCTGGAACACCTTTTCGCCGCGTGCCCGCAGTTCCGGCAGCGTCCATGTCTTGCCCGGATCGTCCGCCACGGCCTGCTTGCGGGCCGTCAGCCAGGCGGCGTAGTCCTTCGGCGTCCGGGCATCCACCACGATGGGCATGAAGCCGTGGTCCTTGCCGCACAGCTCGGTGCACTGGCCGCGATAGATGCCGGGGCGGTCAATCTTGAACCAGGCATCGCGCACAAAGCCGGGAATGGCATCCTGCTTGACCCCGAGCGCCGGTACCCACCACGAATGGATGACATCGTTGGCCGTCAGCAGCAGGCGCACCTTCTGCCCGACCGGCACTACCAGCGGCTCGTCCACTTCCAGCAGGTAGTGCGCCGACTTGCCGGCCTGCCCGGTGATCTGTGCCCGCGGGGTCGCCAGGTGGCTCATGAACTGCACGCCTTCGCCGACGTATTCGTAGCCCCATTTCCACTGGTAGCCGGTGGCCTTGATGGTGAGCCCGGCGCCGGAAGCGTCCTTCTGCGCCAGCACCATGCGGGTGGCGGGCACGGCGATGCCGATCAGGATCAGGAAGGGAATGACCGTCCACAGCACTTCGACCCAGGGGTTTTCATGGAAATGCCGGGCCGTGTGCCCGGCAGCCTTGCGATGGCGGAAGATGGCGTAAAACATCACGCCGAGCACGCCGAGGAAAATGCCGGCGCAGACCAGCAGCAGCAGGCTGTGCAGGTCGAAGATGCGCCCGGCCAGCTCGGTGGCCGGCGGTTGCAGGTTCAGCTGCCATTCGGCCAGCGCTGCCCCGCTCCGCAGCAGCAGCGCCAACAGCACGGCGGAAAATCGTCGATGCATGGCTTCCCCCGGGAACAATAAGGACAGGTTCGCAAGACCCGTCGCATCACGGCATGACGGAGCGTTAACTCCGGTATATGCAGGGGAGGCCGGCTGCCGCAAGCCCGCAACGGCAGCAGACGACAGCCGCGCTCAACTTCCGTGCGGGATTTCCAGCAACAGCGGGGCCGGCAGGCGTTCGGTCAGGCAGGCCAGATTGTCGGCATAACGCGCCATGTCCGGGTCGATCGCGTTGGCCACCCAGCCCGCCAGCCGGCAACCGCTGGCAAGGATCGCGGCTGCGGTCAAGCGCGCGTGGTTGACGCAACCCAGCCGCATGCCGACCACCAGGATCACCGGCAGGCCCAGTGCACCGGCCAGTGCCGCCACGTCGTGCTCGTCGGTCAGCGGTGCCAGCCAGCCACCGGCGCCCTCCACCAGCACGGTGTCACAAC
>JAGPIM010000207.1 GCA_018055005.1 Laribacter sp. | reverse complement strand
AGCGTTTCGCTGATCTTGTGGGAGAGTTCGTCAAACAGTTTCTGGCTCAGCATGGTGCGTTCCTCAGCGTTGCAATAGAGCGAGTGTAGCAAAGCCCTGTCAGCTGCGTGTCATGTTGATCGCAGCCAGCTGGCACGAATGCTGCATGGCACAGGGTGTGGGCATCAGCGGCTTATGCTTGAATGCCATATGAATTGTTTTGTTTCTGACACACCCGGAGAACGCAATCATGAAATTCGTATCGGCCATCATCAAGCCGTTCAAGCTCGACGAGGTGCGCGAGGCACTGGCAGCTGTCGGCGTGCAGGGCATCACCGTTACCGAGGTCAAGGGATTCGGCCGGCAGAAAGGCCACACCGAACTCTATCGCGGAGCCGAGTACGTGGTGGATTTCCTGCCCAAGGTCAAGCTGGAAATCGCCATCGAAGACGACCAGCTCGATCGCGTGCTCGAGTCGATCGAAGGGGCGGCCCGCACCGGCAAGATCGGCGACGGCAAGATTTTTGTATATGACCTTGAACAGGTCGTGCGCATCCGGACCGGCGAAACCGGCGCACGGGCGGTGTAACACACCAGCCCCTGATGATTCATAGAGGAGAATCATGATGAAAAAGGCAATTGGCATTCTGGCCCTGATTGGCGTGCTGGGCATCGGCACCGCAGTGGTCCTGACCCAGACCGGTACTTCTGCTCATGTGCCGCTGATATCCGTCACGACCCCGACCCCGGCACCGGCCGATGGCACTGTACCGATCGAAACGGCGACGGCTGCACAGGCAGCCCCGGCTACGGCCGTGCCACCGGTTCCGGCACCGAAGCTTGATACCGGCAATACCGCGTGGATGCTGGTATCTACCGCGCTGGTGCTGCTGATGACCATTCCGGGGCTGGCGCTGTTCTACGGCGGCATGGTGCGCAAGAAGAACGTCCTGTCGACGCTGATGCAGAGTTTTGCCATCTGCTCGGTGGTGACCGTGTTGTGGTTCATGTTCGGTTACTCGCTGGCGTTTACGCCGGGCAGCGGTTTCATCGGCGGACTCGACAAGATGTTCCTGAACGGGGTGGCGATTGATTCGCTGACCGGCACGGCGGGCGCCAACATTCCGGAAACCGTGTTCGTGGTGTTCCAGATGACGTTTGCCATCATCACCCCGGCCCTGATTGCCGGCGCCTTCGCCGAGCGGATGAAGTTTTCTGCCATGCTGGTGTTCATGGTGCTGTGGCTGTTTGCGGTGTATGTGCCGGTAGCACACTGGGTCTGGGAGCCGACCGGCTGGATGTTCAAGGACGGCGTGCTCGACTTCGCCGGTGGCACGGTGGTGCACATCAACGCCGGGGTGGCCGGTCTGGTGTGTGCGCTGGTGCTGGGCAAGCGCGTGGGCTTTGGCAAGGAAGCCATGCCGCCGCACAACCTGGTACTGACCCTGATCGGTGCATCGATGCTGTGGGTGGGCTGGTTCGGCTTCAACGCCGGTTCGGCACTGGAGGCCAGTGGCCGCGCCGGCATGGCGATGCTGGTGACGCAGATTGCTGCCGGGACGGCTGCCGTGAGCTGGATGCTGGCCGAGTGGGTGATGAAGAAAAAGCCGTCGGTACTGGGGATTGCCTCGGGTGCGGTGGCCGGTCTGGTGGCCATTACGCCGGCGGCAGGTTTTGTTGACCCCAAGGGTGCCCTGCTGCTGGGCGTGGTGGCCGGCGTGGTGTGCTACTGGGGTGCCACTGGCCTCAAGCACTGGATTGGCTACGACGATTCGCTGGATGCTTTCGGTGTGCACGGGGTGGGCGGCATCATCGGGGCCATCCTGACCGGTCCGCTGGCCGTGGTCGCCATCGGCGGGGTGGAGGGCAGCATTGTCACCCAGTCGATGGCCGTGGCGGCTACCGTGGGTTACACCCTGGTCGTGACCTTTGTCCTGCTCAAGCTGGTCGATCTGGTGCTGGGCCTGCGGGTCAGCACTGAAGAAGAGCGCGAAGGCCTCGACCTGGTCCTGCATGGCGAGCGGGTGGAGTGACGCCTGAGCTTCGTCCGGCTGCACAAGAAACAACCGCCCTTTACGGGCGGTTGTGTTTTTGGACGGTTCCCGGCCGGGATCAGACCAGACCCTGGCGGCGCATGTCTTTCAGTACGGCCACAAAAGCGGTCATTTCGCCCGGGGTGCCCAGCGTCAGGCGGTTCCAGCCGTCGTAGTGGTCAAACGGACGACCCACCATGACGTGGCGCTTCTTCATTTCCTCGCGATAGGCCGCCGAGCTGCCCTTGACGCGATGCAGCATGAAGTTGGCCTGCGACGGCAGGTATTCCAGCCCCAGCTCGTCCAGTGCCTTGGTTGTGATCTGGCGCGCCAGGGCGGTGGCCTGCAGGCTGCGCTGGATGAAGGCCGTATCCTGGAGCGAAGCGTTGGCGGCCACGGCGGCTGCAATGTTGGTGTTGTCGATCGAGCAGGACTCGTTCAGGTGCGCAGTGGTGGCCGGCGCCGCCAGCGTGTAGCCGATCCGCAGGCCGGCCAGGGCGTGGATCTTGGAGAAGGTGCGGGTCACGATGACATTCGGCTTGCCGGCCTGCACCCACTTGACGGCGCTCTGGTAGCGCGGGTCGGTCACGTATTCGTGGTAGGCCTCGTCAAACAGGAAAGTGACGCTGGCCGGTGCGCTGTTGATCCACGGGGCGATCTCGCTGTCAGGCGTGATGGTGGCCGTCGGGTTGTTCGGGTTGCACAGGTACACAAGGCTCTTGCCCGGGAAGGCTTCGACCGCTTTCTTCATGGCCGGGATGTCGAGCTGGTGTGCGGCGTTCAGGCGCACCTTGACGACCTTCATGCCAATCGATTTGGCGTACACCTCGGCGGAATCAAAGGTCGGGTCCGGCACGACCAGTTGCACGTCCGGGCCGCCGAAGGCGTGCACGGTAGCCTTGATGCATTCCGACGAACCATTGCCGAGCGACACCATGTCCGGTTTGACACCGTTAACCTTGGCCAGCGTGGCGATGACCTCTCCACGGGCAGCGTCCGGATAACGGAAGGCTTCCGGCAGTGCGGCCTGGATGGCCTGGGTGGCCTTGGGCGACATGCCCAGCGAGTTTTCGTTGAAGTTCAGCAGGACCGGTGCGCTGGCGCTCGGAGTCGGGACTTTGCCGATCAGCTTCTTGTCGGATGCAGCCAGTGCTGCAGCGTAGCCTTTCGAAGGCAGTGCAGCCAGACTGGCCATGCTGACCAGTAATCCACCGGATTTGAGCAGGGTGCGACGATCCATGATGAACATCCCTTTAAATGTAGTGTGATTAACAGATTTAAATACTATCTTCTATATTGGGGATGTTTTTTGATATTTATCACCGTAATGAATGGTAATAAAAACACATTTATTTTTATGTAATTATTTTCACGGGATAAAAGTCCATTGCGTTGGCAAAGGCATGAAAAAAGCGCCCGAAGGCGCTTTTGAGACAGGCGGGGCAGCCCGTTACTGGACCAGCACCGGAGGCGGAATCTCCCGCGCTCCCGGCTGGTCGTAACCGCCCCCCAGAGCCCGGTAGACACTGACGGCAGCATTGAGGCGCGCCAGACGGGCATTGGCCCGGTCAAGCTCGGACGAGAACAGGCTGCGCTCGGCGTCCAGCACGTCCAGATAGCTGGAATAGCCGTTTTCGTAGCGCAGGCGTGCCAGGTGCGCCGTGCGCTGGAGCGCATTGACCTGGGTATCCTGCGCGGCCAGCTGTTCAGCCGATTTCTGCTGGGCGGTGAGGGCATCGCGGGTATCACGGAAGGCGTTCTGCACCGCCTGCTCGTAACCGGCCAGCGCTTCTTTCTGCTGGGCAGTGGCGGCCTTGACGCCGGCACCGGTCTTGCCCCAGTTGAAGACCGGCATGGCCAGCGCCCCGCCGTAGTTCCACAGGGCCGCCGGCCCGGTGAAGAGTTCGCCCAGCGCCAGGCTGGCACTGCCGACGGCACCGGTCAGCGAAATGCTCGGGAAGTACGCCGCGCGGGCGACACCGATGCGGGCATTGGCCGCGATCAGCTGCTGCTCGGCCGAAACAAGGTCCGGGCGGGCCAGCAGCAGGGTCGACGGCGTGCCGTCCGGCAGCACCGGCGGCACCACGATCTGCGACAGTTCTTCACCGCGCGGCACCTCGGCCTCGAACACCTCGCGCGGGTTGGCACCGACCAGCACCTTGAGTGCGGTCTCTGCCTGCGACACGGCTTGCTCGTAGCGGGGCACCGCCACGCGGGCGGTGGCGGTTTCCGCCTCGGCCTGACGGTAGTCGAGCTCCGAGATCAGGCCGCCGTGATAGCGCTTGGCGTAAATCTGCAAGGCTTCTTCACGGCTTTTCAGCGTGCGGCGCGAGATGTCCAGCTGCTCGTCG
>JAGPIM010000206.1 GCA_018055005.1 Laribacter sp. | reverse complement strand
TTGACCAGTCAGCCATCTACGCCATCAAGAAGCAACGCGAAGTTGTGAAGGATACGGTGACGACGCTGATCAACTCTGTCGGCCAGTCCTCCAGCCAGACCGTCAATCCGGCCCATCTGGGCCAGAATGTCGACGTTCGCGCCTGACAGGTTGCGGTAAAACGGCAAACGGGTAGCACTCATGGTGCTACCCGTTTTTTATCCGGCATCAGGCGTGGCTTCCTGTCGTCTATCCAGCAAGGCAGATTTCAAGGCATGCTTCCCGGACATGACGGCCTCTCAGGACTGGAAGCGGGTCGGAGGCAAGTAGTACCGAAAATCTGTGAAATGCACTTTCACGGGGGTATCCGGCCAATTTGCCAACCGTCGCGCTTCATCTGCCGCACAGGCCAGTCAGCCAGCTCCAGCGGGCCTGCCAGACCTGGGGCGCCCGCCAGCACAACCGTCCAAGTGCCGGGACATTGGCCAAAGCCGTCAGCAAAAACAGCAGGGCCAGACTGTCGGTCAGGGCCAGGATCAGCGCACTGGCAGCAGCAGCCGCCACCATGTACAGTCCATTGACAATATTGTTGGCGGCAATGGCCTGGGAGCGGAACTCCTCCGGCGCAGCCGTCTGCAACCAGGTATACAGCGGAACGGTAAAAAATCCGCCCGCCAGCCCGAGCAGGAACAGGTCTGCCATCGGGCGCCAGTGCCACGGACTGTGCAACACCTGTGACAGCAGCAACAATTCGCCAGCCCACGGTTCGTGTGCCGCCAGATACAGGTCGATGCCAAACACGGTCATGCCCGCACCGCCCAGTAACACCAGTCCCAGTTCCAGCCGGCCGCGCGACAGCTTGGCACACAGCACCGACCCCACAGCAATACCGATGGAAAACAGCGCCAGAATGACCGAATACACCTCGGCATTCCCCCCCAGGTGCAGGCGGGTAAAGGTCGGCAACTGGGTGGTGTAGACCGCGCCAAGGAGCCAGAACCACGAAATGCCCATGATGGCCGCTCCGACCTCCGGATAGCGGTGTACGGAACGCATCAGTTGCCAGGTATCACGCCAGACATTGGCCGAGAGTTGCAGTTGCGGAGCCGTGGCCGGTGCCACGGGCATGAAGGTACTGGCCAACCAGCCCAGCAGGGCTACAGCCACCAGTACGCCGACAGTGGCATGGTGCCCGCCCTCCACCAGCAGCGCCCCGCCGATCTGCCCCACCAGGATGGCAACGAACGTGCCCATTTCGATCAGGCCGTTGCCACCGATCAGTTCGCCTCCCTTGAGGTACTGTGGCAGTACGGCGTATTTCACCGGGCCGAAAAAGGTCGAGTGCGTTCCCATCAGGAACAATGCCAGCAGGAGTGCGCTGACATGCTGGGTATAAAAGCCCCAGGCAGCCAGCGCCATGATGGCGACCTCGGCGAGCTTGACGGCCCGTGCCACCCGGGCCTTGTCGAGCTTTTCGGCCAACCGGCCTGCCGTGGCCGAAAACAGGAAAAACGGCAGGATAAACACGGCTGCTGCAAGGTTGACGATCTGCTCGGGTGGCAAGCCGGCAAATGATAATCCGGCATAGCTCACCAGCACTAGGAAGGCGGTCTTGAGCAGATTGTCATTCAGCGCACCCAGAAACTGGGTGCAAAACAGCGGCAGGAACCGCCTTGACGGAAAAAAGGCAAACGAAGCAGCCACAGCATTCCCCGCAAGAAAAAGCGGAAGGCCCGGCCTTCCGCTCGCATGGATTTGACGTACTGGTAAAGGCTTACAGCTTGCCGGTGACCCAACCCTGCACCGAAGCCAGGGCCTCGGCCAGTTTTTCCGGTTCGCTGCCGCCGGCCATGGCCATGTCAGGCTTGCCGCCCCCTTTGCCGCCGACCTGTCCGGCGACAAAGTTGACCAGCTCGCCAGCCTTGACCTTGCCGGTCAGATCCTTGGTCACACCGGCAGCCAGCTGCACCTTGCCGTCAGCCTGGCTGGCCAGCACGATGACTGCCGATTGCAGGCGGTCCTTGAGCTTGTCCATGGTGTCACGCAGGGTCGCTGCATCCGCACCTTCCAGTTCGGCGGCCAGCAGGCGGACGCCGTTGACAGTGGCAGCCGAAGCGGCCAGTTCTTCACCAGCGCTGGCGGCCAGCTTGCCCTTGAGGCGTGCGACTTCCTTGTCCAGCCCCTTGAGCTGGTCTTGCAGGGAGGCAATGCGCTCGGCCACTTCTTCGTGCGACTGGGCCTTGAGCATGTGACAGGCATCACGAACGAGCTTGTCCTGGGCCTGCACGTAGGCCACGGCACCTTCGCCAGTGACGGCTTCGATACGGCGCACGCCGGCAGCCACGCCGCCTTCGGAAACGATCTTGAAGAAGCCGATGTCGCCGGTGCGGCTGACGTGGGTGCCGCCGCACAGTTCGGTCGAAAAGTCGCCCATTTTCAGGACGCGGACCACATCGCCGTACTTTTCGCCGAAGAGGGCCATGGCACCGAGCTTCTGGGCATCGTCCATCGACATCAGGCGGGCGCTGACATCGTAGTTGGCGCCGATGACGAAGTTGACGATGCGCTCGATTTCGGCCATCTGTTCGGCCGAAACCGGCTCGTGGTGCGAGAAGTCGAAACGGGTCCGCTCGGCCGTGACCAGCGAACCTTTCTGCGTCACGTGCTTGCCCAGCACATCGCGCAGGGCGGCATGCATCAGGTGGGTGACCGAGTGGTTGCGCTGGATGGCGCGGCGGCGGTGCAGGTCAATGGTGGCCACGACCGTCGTGCCGGTCTTGAGCTGCCCACGCACCAGACGGCCTTCGTGTCCGAAAGCGGCAGCGGTCACTTTCTGGGTGTCCGTCACGTCAAACAGGGCATCCAGTCCGCCGGTGGCGGCCAGCGAGCCGGTGTCACCGATCTGGCCACCGCCTTCGGCGTAGAACGGCGTGCGGTCGAGTACCACCACGCCGCTGTCACCGGCGGAGAGGGTATCGACCGGCTGGCCGTCCTTGTACAGCGCGAGAATGCGGCCTTCGGCGGTCGATTCGGCGTAGCCCTCAAAACGGGTGTCGTCACCGGCGTACTCGAGCTTGCCACCCATCTTGAAGGTGCTGGCTGCGCGGCTCTGGGCGCGCTGGGTTTCCATGGCGGCATCGAAGCCGTCCTGGTCGACCTGCAGGTCGCGCTCGCGGCAAATATCGGCGGTCAGGTCCAGCGGGAAGCCATAGGTATCGTAAAGCTGGAATGCGGTCTTGCCGTCCAGAACCTGTACGCCATCCTTGAGTGCTTCTTCGAGCAGGGCCATGCCCTTGTCGAGGGTTTCGGCGAACTTGATTTCTTCTTTCTTCAGTTCGTCTTCGATCAGGGCCTGCTTGGCACGCAGTTCGGGGTAGGCATCACCCATTTCGGTCACCAGGTCGGTCACCAGACGATGGAAGAACAGACCCTTCTGGCCGAGCTTGTAACCGTGACGGATGGCGCGACGGATGATGCGGCGCAGCACGTAGCCGCGGCCGTCGTTGGACGGCATGACGCCGTCGGCGATCAGGAACGAACAGGCACGGATGTGGTCGGCAATCACTTTCAGCGACGGCTCGTCCATGCTGAACGGCACACCGGTTTCGCGGGCGGCGGCACGGATCAGGTTCTGGAACAGGTCGATTTCGTAGTTGGAATGCACGCCTTGCAGCACGGCCGAGATGCGCTCAAGACCCATGCCGGTGTCTACCGAGGGCTTGGGCAGCGGGTTCATCGCACCGTCTTCGGTGCGGTTGAACTGCATGAACACGTTGTTCCAGATTTCGATGAAACGGTCGCCGTCTTCATCCGGGCTTCCCGGAGGGCCACCCCAGATGTGGTCGCCGTGGTCGTAGAAGATCTCGGTACACGGGCCGCACGGGCCGGTGTCACCCATCTGCCAGAAGTTGTCGGAGGCGTACGGCGCACCCTTGTTGTCGCCGATGCGGACGATTTTTTCGGCCGGAACCCCGATTTCCTTGTTCCAGATGTCGAATGCCTCGTCATCGCTGGCGTAGACGGTAACCATCAGCTTTTCTTTGGGCAGGCCGAGCCACTTGGGATCGGTCAGGAATTCCCAGGCGTAGTGGATGGCATCGCGCTTGAAGTAGTCCCCGAAGCTGAAGTTGCCCAGCATTTCAAAGAAGGTGTGGTGACGCGCGGTATAACCGACGTTTTCCAGGTCATTGTGCTTGCCGCCGGCGCGGACGCATTTCTGGCTGGTGGTGGCGCGGGTGTAAGGACGCTTGTCAAAGCCAAGGAACACGTCCTTGAACTGGTTCATGCCGGCATTGGTAAACAGCAGGGTGGGGTCTTCCCACGGAACCAGTGAGCTGGACGGTACGATCTGGTGGCCTTTGGAGGCGAAAAAATCCAGATACTTCTGGCGGATTTCGGATGCTTTCATGTGCGCTAGCTATCAGTCAGAGTCTTTTGAGAGGCAATGCCCGGCTGGGC
>JAGPIM010000205.1 GCA_018055005.1 Laribacter sp. | reverse complement strand
CGCGGTTGCTGAAACCGGCCCGTACCGGTAATCTGCCCGCCGTTTTTCCATCTCGCCGGGATATCACCATGGCCAAGCTGACCGAACAGGACATT
Source organism: Laribacter sp. (assembly GCA_018055005.1). Classification (GTDB taxonomy): domain Bacteria; phylum Pseudomonadota; class Gammaproteobacteria; order Burkholderiales; family Aquaspirillaceae; genus Laribacter. The sequence continues at coordinate 4,363 of JAGPIM010000205.1, read as the reverse complement.
CTCAACTGGAACGGCGACGAGAGCGACTACATGAACGCCGACCAGCTTGAGTTTTTCCGTGAGCGTCTGCTGCAAATGCAGCAGGAACTGCTCAATAATGCCGACGCGACGACCAATCACCTGCAAGAGCAGGAAGCCACGCCGGATCCGGCTGACCGTGCCACGCTGGAAGAGGAATACGCGCTTGAGCTGCGCACGCGTGACCGCGAGCGCAAACTGTTGCTCAAGATCCAGTCCACCCTGCGCAAGATCGAGGATGGTTCATACGGTTTCTGTGAAGACACCGGCGAGCCTATCGGCCTCAAGCGCCTGCTGGCCCGGCCGACTGCCTCCCTGTCGGTGGAAGCGCAGGAGCGCCGCGAACGGCTGAAAAAACAGTTCGCCGACTGAGTTTCACGGCATTTTGTGCCTTGTGACGCCGCCCGGAGGGGCGGCGTTGGCGTTTTATGACTGCGGCAACCGGATTGGCGTTTGCATCGACCGGGCATTCGGGCTAGATTGGATCCCTCGCTAAACTGTCTGACACGCCCCGCCATGCACCGCCAAACCGATGACGTCCGAATCCGGGAGATCACCGAACTCCTGCCTCCGATTGCCCACCTTTACGAACTGCCGAGCTCGCCGCCGGCAGCCGAACTGATCTACGGTACCCGGCACGAAATTGCCGACCTGCTGCATGGCAAGGATGACCGTCTGCTGGTTGTGGTGGGGCCCTGTTCGATTCACGATACCAAGGCTGCCCTCGAATATGCGGACCGCCTGTTGCCGCTGCGGCAGAAGTATCAGGATTCCCTCGTGATCGTCATGCGCGTCTATTTCGAAAAACCGCGCACGACCGTGGGCTGGAAGGGGCTGATCAACGACCCGGACCTGAACGAAACCTACAACATCAACAAGGGCCTGCGCGTGGCCCGCCGTCTGCTGTCCGAACTGAACGACCGCGGCATGCCGGCCGCGACTGAATTCCTCGACATGATCACGCCGCAGTACTATGCCGACCTGATCAGCTGGGGAGCGATCGGAGCCCGGACGACCGAGTCACAGGTACACCGCGAGCTGGCGTCCGGCCTGTCGTGCCCGGTGGGGTTCAAGAATGGTACCGACGGCAACCTGCGCATCGCCATTGATGCCATCCGGGCTGCCGGCGTTCCGCACCATTTCCTGTCCGTGACCAAAACCGGCCATTCGGCCATCGTCGTGACCGGTGGTAACCCGGACTGTCATGTCATCCTGCGGGGCGGCAAGGAACCCAACTACTCGGCCGAACACGTCAAGGCTGCCGCAGCCGAGCTGGGTGCGCTCGGGCTGGGACAAAAGGTGATGGTGGACTTCAGCCATGCCAACAGCCGCAAGGACTACCGGCGCCAGATGGAAGTCTGCGAAGACGTGGCCGGCCAGATTGCCGGTGGCGACGAGCACATTTTCGGCGTAATGGTGGAATCGCATCTGGTCGAAGGTCGCCAGGATCTCAAGCCGGGCTGCGAGCCCTGCTATGGCCAGAGCATTACTGACGCTTGCATTGGCTGGGATGACACCGAGCGCTTGCTGGCGACACTGTCTGCCGCCGTGCTGACTCGCCGGCAGCAAAAAGGCCGTGCTGCCTGAACAGGCATTCCGTGTTGCAGATGCCAACCGGCCCGAATGGGCCGGTTTTGTTTGGCCGACCGGTCTGGCCAGCCTGTGGATAATTCCGGGATAACTTCGATGTGGCCTCAGCTTCCGGCGGCAGGTTCCTGCCTGGCTGCCAGGGCTTGTGGAGTGTTGAGGTTGGAAAAATGTCCGCTGAAATGGACATGGGCGACGCGCAGCGTATCCAGCCAGCCGCGGATGCTGCGGCCTCCCGCTGCCAGATAAGCGGGTAATCCGTGTGTGGCTGTTGGTCGCAGGGCCAGCAGGGCCGGATGCCAGCGTGCAGGATCACAGGCCATGACCACGTCTGTGGACAAATCCAGTGCGGACAACATGCGGGCTGCAAAATCTTCCGGCAGGCTGACGATGTCCACAGGCAGCATCAGGATGGCAGCCGCCTCTGCGCATGCCGGCTGCTGCATGGCCGCCAGCAGGCCGGCCAGCGGACCGGGAAAGTCCGGCAGGGTATCCGGCTGCACCGGATGCCCCAGCGCCGCGTAGGCATCCAGCCGGCGGTTGGCGCTGATGACGTGCCGGTCGGGCGGCTGGCTTTGCTGTTGCAGGCTTGCCAGCGTCCATTTGATCAGCGGCTGGCCGGCCAGCTCGACCCAGCCCTTGTCCTGCCCGCCCATGCGCGAGGCTTGTCCTCCGGCCAGAATCAAAGCGGTATAGCAAGGCACCATGGTTTCCCGTGAAACACTGAACGTGTTGTGGATAAGACGTGGACAAGTTTGCCAGTACCCGCCAGTGGCGGCCAGCCCGAGGCTCGCTGTTGGCAAGGGAATCAAGCCTGTCGTCAGTGGATAACTTCGTGGATAACTATTAGAGGAACTGTGGCAAGGCTTAAGCAGCCAGCCGGTTCCGGTCGCTGATGACGGGTGGCCGTGGTTTTCGTGATGGTCCGGGTTAAGGTTTCACGGGAAACCATTTTCCGGTTGCTGTGGATAAAACTGTTGACAAATGCTGTCGTCACCAAGGGTTTTCGCCGGAACGGCATGTTTCACGGGAAACCATGGTGACGGCCTGTCTGTGGATAAGTTTGTGGATGGCTTGTGCGTTGCTATGCCATCCAGCGTGCCGTTGCCGCGTCGTCACTGGCTTTGGCCTCCACCCAGAGCGCCTGTCCATCGGCACGGATTTCCCGTTTCCAGAACGGTGCACCGGTTTTCAGCCAGTCCATGATGAATTCGCAGGCGGCGAATGCCGCAGCCCGATGGGCGGACGCCACGGCTACCAGCACAATGTTGTCGCCCAGCATCATGCGTCCGGTCCGGTGGATCACCGTCACGGCAGCCAGCGGCCAGCGTTGTCCGGCGTCGGCGATGATGGCGTGCAGGGATTTTTCGGTCATGCCGGGATAGTGTTCCAGCTCCAGTGCCACCACGTCCGCACTGTCACCAAAATCCCGCACCAGGCCGGTAAAGCTGGCCACGGCCCCCACACCCGGAGCGTGCAGTCTTTGTTGTTCGGCTCCGGCATCAAAATCTTCCGGTCCTACCCGTACCGTGATGAGCATGGTCGTCAGCCTCCGGTGACCGGTGGAAACAGTGCTACTTCATCCCCGTCTGCCAGAACGGCTTCCGGGCGGGCCAGGGTCTGGTTGACGGCAACCCGGAACGGCCGGCTGCCCCCCAGTGCCGCCTGCCAGACATCACCCCGGCTGCTCAGTACCTGCACCAGATCACTGACGGTCTGACCGGAAAAGTCCAGTGTTTCGGTCGCCATGCCGAACTCGTCGCGCAGGCGGGCAAAATAAAGAAGGTTCAGCTGCATCAGGCACTATCCCGGTCAGAACGTGGCTTGCCGTGGCCGTGCAGCATCACCCACAGGTGAAACACGGCGCCGGCCAGCGGCACGATGGCAAGAATCAGGACAAAAATCCATTCGTCCCAGCTCAGCAAGTCCAGCATGGGCAAGACTCCATGAAAGGCATTGTCGCGCGTGCGCCCGACGGACACCATCCGTCGGTTGGCGGACATGGAAAACGCCGCCCCGTCAGGGCGGCGTTCCGGCTTGGTCGGGGATTACTTGACGATCTGGGTCAGGGCACCCTTGGCGTAGCTGGCGGCCATGGCATCCAGGCTGACCGGCTTGATCTTGCTGGCCTGACCGCAGGCACCGAATGCTTCGTAACGGGCGATGCAGATGTCGCGCATGGCGTCGGTCGAGGCCTTGAGGAACTTGCGCGGATCAAACTCGGCCGGATGCTGCGCCAGGAAGCGGCGCACCGCACCCGTGCTGGCCAGGCGCAGGTCGGTGTCGATGTTGACCTTGCGCACGCCATGCCTGATGCCCTCGACGATTTCCTCTACCGGCACGCCGTAGGTTTCCGGAATTTCGCCACCGAACTCGTTGATCACCTTCAGCCATTCCTGCGGCACGCTGGAGCTGCCGTGCATCACCAAGTGGGTGTTGGGGATGCGGGCGTGGATTTCCTTGATGCGGTCGATGCGCAGCACGTCACCGGTGGGCTTCTTGGTGAACTTGTAAGCACCGTGGCTGGTGCCGATGGCGATGGCCAGCGCGTCCACGCCGGTGTCCTTGACGAAGCGGGCGGCTTCTTCCGGGTCGGTCAGCAGCTGGCTGTGGTCGAGCACGCCCTCGGCGCCCACGCCGTCTTCCTCGCCGGCCTTGCCGGTTTCCAGGCTGCCGAGGCAGCCGATTTCGCCTTCCACCGACACGCCGCAGGCGTGGGCGAAGTTGACCACGGTACGGGTGACGTCGACGTTGTAGT
>JAGPIM010000056.1 GCA_018055005.1 Laribacter sp. | reverse complement strand
CGGCCGGCGGCGGTGGATGTATCAAGCGGCGTCGAGGCCGCCAAAGGAATCAAGGATGCCGCGCTGATCGCGGCCTTCATCTCAGGAGTCAGACATGCAGATTTATGACCAGCCCGATGCGCGCGGTCACTTCGGCCCGTATGGTGGAGTGTTTGTCGCTGAAACGTTGATGGCCGCGCTGGACGCCCTGCGGCAGGAGTACGAAGCCGCCCGCCAGGACCCGGCCTTCATGGCCGAGTTTCATTACGAACTCAAGCATTACGTCGGCCGGCCGAGCCCGGTATACCACGCCCGCCGCCTGTCGGAAGCGTGTGGCGGTGCCCAGATCTGGCTCAAGCGCGAAGACCTCAACCATACCGGCGCCCACAAGATCAACAACGCCATCGGCCAGGCTCTGCTGGCACGGCGCATGGGCAAAAAGCGGGTGATCGCCGAAACCGGCGCCGGCCAGCATGGCGTGGCAACGGCCACCGTGGCGGCCCGCTACGGCATGGAGTGCGTGGTGTACATGGGGGCCGAGGACGTCAAGCGTCAGGCGCCCAATGTCTTCCGCATGAAACTGCTGGGCGCAACGGTGGTGCCGGTGGAAAGCGGCAGCCGGACCCTGAAGGACGCGCTCAACGAAGCCATGCGCGACTGGGTCACCAACGTCGACAACACGTTCTACATCCTCGGCACGGCAGCCGGCCCGCATCCGTATCCGATGCTGGTGCGTGATTTCGTGTCGGTGATCGGCCAGGAAGCGCTGGTGCAGATGCCCGAGGTGATCGGCCGCCAGCCGGACGCCGTGGTCGCCTGTGTCGGTGGCGGCTCCAACGCCATCGGCATGTTCCATCCGTATGTCGACGTACCAGGCGTGCGCATGGTCGGTGTCGAAGCCGGCGGTGACGGTGTCGAGACCGGGCGTCATGCGGCGCCGCTGTCGGCCGGACGCCCCGGCGTGCTGCACGGTGCGCGCATGTACCTGATGCAGGATGCCGGCGGCCAGGTCATCGAAACCCATTCGATCTCGGCCGGGCTGGATTACCCCGGCGTGGGTCCGGAGCACAGCTACCTCAAGGACATCGGCCGCGCCGAATATGTGGCCGCCACCGATACCGAAGCCCTGGAGGCATTCCATACCCTGTGCCGGCTGGAAGGCATCATTCCGGCGCTTGAATCCAGCCATGCCGTGGCCCACGCCATGAAAATGGCGGCCGGCATGTCGCCGGAGCAGGTGATTCTGGTCAATCTCTCCGGTCGGGGCGACAAGGACATCAATACCGTCGCGCGACTGGCGGGCATCGAACTGTGAGGATGGCATGAACCGTATCGACGAACGACTGGCCGCGCTGAAGGCCGCAGGCCGCAAGGCCCTGATTCCGTTCATTACCGCCGGCGACCCGGAGCCGGGCATGACCGTCAGCCTGATGCATGCCCTGGTGCGTGGCGGGGCTGACGTGATTGAACTGGGCATCCCGTTTTCGGACCCGATGGCCGACGGACCGGTCATCCAGCGTGCCAGCGAACGGGCGCTGGCCCAGGGCATGACGCTGACGCGGGTACTGGAGATGGTGGCCGAATTCCGCCGCACCGATCCGGACACGCCGGTGGTCCTGATGGGCTATCTGAATCCGGTCGAAGCCATGGGCTATGCCGCGTTTGCCAGTGCTGCGCGTGCGGCCGGAGTGGATGGTGTGCTGACGGTGGATTGCCCGCCCGAAGAATCGGACGAGTACGCGCAGGTACTGCATGCGCAAGGTCTGGCGACGGTGTTCCTCGTGGCACCCACGACTCCGGCTGCCCGTCTGGCCGCTGTGGCGCGGCTGGCGCGTGGCTATGTCTACTATGTCTCCATCAAGGGTGTGACCGGTGCCGCCACGCTGGACGTGGCTGACGTGGCCCGCCAGGTCGGGGCCTTGCGCGAGCATCTGTCCTTGCCGATCGGAGTGGGTTTCGGCATCCGTGATGCCGGAACGGCGCGGGCGATCGGTGCCGTAGCCGATGCCGTGGTGATCGGTTCACGGCTGGTGCAGGAAATAGAAGCCGCCGGTACACAGGCGCCTGACCGTTTGCAGGCACTGCTTGCCGGCATCCGCCAGGCGCTGGATGCCTGAATTCTGTCTGACAAAGGCCGGTGCGAGGGGTAAAATCACCGGCTTGAATTTTTACCGGAGAAGTCATGAGCTGGCTCAACAAGCTCTTGCCACCGAAGATCAAGAAGGACAGCAAAAAGCCCTCCTCCGGCGTGCCGGAAGGCTTGTGGAGCAAGTGCGCAGCCTGCGAGGCTGTGCTTTACCACACCGATCTTGAATCCAACCTGCAAGTCTGCCCCAAGTGCGGGCACCACCATCCCTTGTCGGCGCGCGAGCGACTGGCTGTCCTGCTGGACGAAGAGGGGCAGGTGGAGATCGGCAGCGAGGTGACTCCGGTGGACATCCTCAAGTTCAAGGACAGCAAGCGTTACCCTGACCGGCTGGAAGCCGCTCACGAGGTCACGGGCGAGGATGATGCGCTGGTCGTGATGCAGGGCAGCCTGCTCTCGTTGCCGGTGGTGGTTGCGGCCTTTGAATTCCGGTTCATTGGTGGCTCGATGGGTTCCGTGGTGGGCGAGCGCTTCGTGCGTGGCGTGCGCGCGGCCGTCGAGGCCGATTGTCCGTTCATCTGCGTGGCAGCTTCAGGTGGTGCGCGGATGCAGGAAGGCCTGTCGTCACTGATGCAAATGGCCAAGACCAGTGCTGCGCTGCAATTGCTGAGTGACCGCAAGCTGCCGTTCATCTCCATCCTGACGGACCCGACCATGGGGGGCGTGTCGGCATCGTTTGCCTTCCTCGGTGACGTGGTGGTGGCCGAGCCCGGTGCCCTGATCGGCTTTGCCGGTCCCCGGGTGATCGAGCAGACCGTGCGCGAAACCCTGCCGGAAGGTTTCCAGCGAGCTGAGTTCCTGCTGGAGAAGGGTGCAGTTGACCTGATCGTTGATCGCCGCCAGATGCGCACGCGCCTGGGTAGCCTGCTGACCCTGCTGACGCGGCAGCCGGCCTTGTCGGCATAATCCTGTTTCCTGCGCGTCATGTAAAAAGCCGCTTTCAAGCGGCTTTTTTGTTGCATCCGATTTTTCCGGCAAGCTGCCGGCGGGCAAAGAAAATGGCACGCCGGACCGGAGTGCCGCCATTCCTGCTTCCGGCTGGTCCGGCCTTACTTGTTGGCCGGCGTGGTGCGTGCCGGCATCGACTGCCGGGGGGCCGGCATGCCGGGTTGCGGCTGCATGCCCGTGTTCATGCCCTGGATGTTCTGCATGTCGATCTGTGAAATCGGCACGTAGGTGCGCGCCGGAATGGTTGCCTTGTCCAGCCTGGCCGGCAGGGTGTACTGCGTGGCGCAAGCTTTCAGGGTTTCCGGATCCAGGTCGTCTTCGACCTTGAGCGTTTCGACAGGCTTGAGCTGCAGGGTTTCCAGCAGTTTGCCCGAGCTTGCCAGTACGCGCATTTCGGCCAGCAGCAAATCCTGCTGGGCATTTTCCAGCGCACGGTTGGCATCGAACAGTTCGTTCTCGCTGTCGAGCAGGTCAAGCAGGGTGCGCTGGCCGATGTCGAACTGGCGCTGGTAGGCATCGCGCACCATTTCCGACGTCCGCTGGTGTTCGCGCAGGTACTGGATCTGTTCGGTGAGCTTGACTGTGTCGTGGTAGGCAATGGCCGTAGTCTGGCGCAGGTCGCGGCAGGATTTGTCGCGAAGGTCCAGTGTGGCGTTCAGCCGTTCGGCCGCCATCTTGAGGTTGGTATTGTCGAGCCCGCCGCGGAACACATTCATGTTCATGACCAGTTCGATCACGTTTTTCTTGGTACGACCGTCGAAGTTGTCCAGATTGTTGATATCGCTGGCACTGGCGCGCAGGTCCAGCGTGGGGGAGAACGCTCCCTTGCGCATGTTGACTTCACTGCGGACAGCCTGGACGTTTTCCAGTGCCGACCGGTAAGACGGACTGCCCGCCACGGCGTACTGCATCAGTTCTTCGGGCTTGGGCATCCTGTCTTTCAGTGATGCCACGCTGTCCATCTGCTCGGGTGGCAATTCGCCCACCAGCCGTTCGTAGCGCTGCGATACGTCATGCAGGTTGGAGGTTTCGGTCAGCAGGTTGGATTCGGACAGGGCCAGACGACCGGTGGCCAGTTCCAGGTCCACGCGGCGCCCGACGCCCGCACCGACCTTTTGCTGGATCTGCTCGTACACACCTTTGTGCGAGGCATAATTTTCCTTGCTGAGGTCGACCAGTGCGCGATAGCGCAGAACGTCCAGATAAGCCCGGGCGGCTTCAAGAGCCTGTTGTTCGCTGGTGTTCAGGAATTCGAAATAACGTGCACGCTCGCCATATTTCAGCTGTTTGACCAGATTGGTGGTTTGCAGGCCCTGGAACAGGTTTTGAGTCAGATACGCTGACCAGCCATCCCGGTTGTAGCTGCCGTTGGTACCGGCCAGCCGGCTGGGGTAGGTACTGTCCTCCCGACCCCAGGTGTAATTGACGTCAATGACCGGCAGGAGTCCTGCCCGGCCAACGCCTTTTTCTTCTGCTGCCTGGCGGAACTGGTGAAAGCTGAATTGGACTTCCGGGTTTTGGGCAATGGTTTTTTCCACCGCCGATTTCAGGTCCGCTGCTTGAGCATTGAGGCACATTGCCATGAAGAGCATTGATGTCAATACTGTCTTTTTGCAGGGAATTTTATCGGCCAGCATGATTCGGGCTCCTGTTGCTGTATCTACTTTTACGTAGTTGACCATAAACACGAAAAAATACATATGCCATTTTACATCTTGTAAAAATGCATGTTCAAATGAAGGTTATTGGCTATTTTGTCGTCTGGTTTTAATCTGGGACAAATTATTTTTGAGATAAAATCTCGGAAATTTAATGTAAATGTCATTAAAAGTAATTTAATTCAATGGCTAATGCATGTAATGAACTGAAATTCATGAAAATATTCATGTGTCGGATGATATGTATTTTTCAGAGTGATGCAAAAGGGATATCCATACTGGCCGTTTTTTGACAAAGCCCTGCTGGTGCCCCATCCAGGCGGGCTGTAATATGTAAAAAATTTCAGGAAAAGTTGTGCCGGACGCTGTTTTCATTCCGTTTCCGGCACGATTTTTATCGTTTTGTCATCGACGGGGATCCTGTTCAGGATATTAAAATATGACCGCAACTGCGTCGGCCAAGGAAGGCGGTTTTTCTTTTTCGCAGCGAAGTCTGGCAACCGATCCTTTGCTGGATTGCCTGTTTTCCCTTGTGCGCGGTTTCGGGATGACGGCCACGCGCGAATCCCTGACCGCCGGTATTCCGTTGCATGACAACCGGCTCACACCTTCCATGTTTGCGCGTTCGGCACGGCAGCATGGTCTGGTAACAAGGGTATTGCGGCGTGACCTTTCACAGTTCAAGGCCAGCCATTGCCCGGCCGTTTTGCTGCTGGACAATGATGAAGCCTGCATCCTGCGCGGGGTCCGGGAAGGCTTTGCCACGGTCAGCAGTTCCGATTTGCCGGATGCGGCGGACGAAATACCCCTGGAAGAACTGGCCGGGCGCTATACCGGCATTGCCATCCTGGTCAAGCCGCGTTACAACTTTGACAAGCGCACGCCCGAGCTTGCCTCCATTCGTACGCGGCACTGGTTCTGGCAGGCGATATTCCAGTGCAAGACCCTGTACCGGGATGCGCTGGTGGCGGCTTTGCTGATCAACATTTTTGCGCTGGCGATCCCGATCGTCACCATGAACATCTACGACCGTGTGGTGCCCAACATGGCGACCGATACCCTGTGGGTACTCGCCATCGGGGCGGCACTGGTGCTGGTGTTCGATTTCCTGCTGAAAATCTCGCGGGCCTACCTGATCGACCGTGCCAGCAAACGGGTGGACATCAACCTGTCGGCGCTGATCATGGAGCGGGTACTGGGCATCCGCATGGCCGCGCGCCCGGCCTCGGTCGGGGCCTTTGCTGCCAACCTGCGGGCTTTTGAAACCATCCGCGACTTCATCGCCTCGGCCTCGGTCACGGCGCTGATCGACATGCCGTTCCTGCTGCTGTTCATGATCGTGATTGCGTGGATTTCACCCTGGATGGTGCTGCCCCTGCTGGCCGGGGCGGTGGCAATGATCGTCTACGCGCTGCTGATGCAGCACAAGATGGAAGAGCTGTCCGAAACCACCCTGCGCGCATCTTCGCAACGCAATGCCTTGCTGGTCGAGAGCCTTGCCGCACTGGAAACCGTCAAGATCCAGGGGGCCGAAGGCTCCATGCAGACCAAGTGGGAAGAATCGACGCGCTTTCTGGCCCAGGTGGGTTCACGGCTGAAAGTCCTGTCGACCTCGGCCACCAACTTCGCCGGTTTCGTGCAGCAGTTCAACTCGGTCGCCATGCTGGTGGTCGGGGTGTACCAGATCATGCTGGGTAACCTGTCGATGGGGGGGCTGATCGCCGTGGTCATGCTGTCCGGCCGCGCCATTGCGCCGTTGGGGCAGGTAGTGGGCCTGCTGACGCAATACCACCATGCCAAGACCTCGCTGAGCTCCCTGGAAAGCTTCATGGAAATGCCGGTAGAGCGCGATGCCAGTTCGCCGTATTTCCACCGGACCCATCTCAAGGGGGAAATCGAATTCCACGATGTGTCGTTCGCTTATCCCAACAGCAACATGGGGGCACTCAGCCATGTTTCGTTCCGCATCCATGCCGGTGAACGGGTCGGCATCATCGGACGCACCGGCTCGGGAAAATCCACCCTGCAAAAGCTCATCCTCGGGCTGTTCCAGGCAGACGAAGGTGCCATCAGCATCGACGGTATCGACATCAAGCAGATTGACCCGTCCGAGCTGCGCCACCATATCGGCCATGTGCCGCAGGATGCGGTGCTGTTCTATGGCAGCCTGCGCGAGAACATTGCCTTCGGCAAACCCCACGCCTACGACGCCAGCGTGGCTGCGGCAGCCGAGCAGGCCGGACTGACCGACTTCATCAACCGCCATCCCGACGGTTTTGACATGCTGATCGGCGAACGCGGCGAATCGCTGTCCGGTGGCCAGCGCAAGGCCGTGACCATTGCCCGAGCCCTGCTGGAATCTCCCCCCATCCTGTTGCTGGACGAACCGACCAGCAACATGGACCACGCCAGCGAACAGGCGATCAAGCGCACCCTGGCCTCGGTCCTGCCGGGCAAGACCCTGGTGCTGGTAACCCACCATACCGCCTTGCTGGACCTGGTCGACCGGCTGATCGTGATTGACCAGGGACGGGTGGTGGCCGACGGCCCCCGGGCCGAGGTGGTGCGCGCCCTGCAAGGCGGCAAGATCGGAAAGGCGGCCGTATGAACAAGCCAGAACTGCCCCCGTCCATGCCCGGCTCCGGGGAGGAGGTACCAACAACCTCGCCTGCAAGACACCGGCTGCTGGCCGCTGCCGTGGCGCGTTTCAACCTCTGGCGATCCAGGGTGGACCGCAAGCTCGACCAGTGGCTCAGCCTGAAAGAACAGGATGACCAGCAGGATTTTGTCACCGACGCCGAATGGTTCATGCGCGAAGAATCCCCGCGCCGGCCCCGCATTTTTGTCTGGAGCATGCTGGGCTGCCTGCTGGTGGCGGTCTTGTGGGCCGCCCTTGCCCAAATCGACGAGGTGTCGCGCGGCGAGGGCAAGGTAGTGCCCTCGGGGCAGAACCAGGTCTTGCAGAGTCTGGACGGCGGGGTGGTGACCGAAATCCTGGCGCGCCCGGGCCAGACCGTGAAAAAGGGTGAGTTGCTGCTGAAGATCGACAGTACCCGCTTCGTGTCCAACCTGCGGGAAAACCAGGCGCAGTACTACGCCCTCCAGGCCAAAGGGGCGCGGCTGCGTGCCCTGGCCAATGATGTGCCGTTCGAGATGCCGGCCGAGGTGACGCAGTTTGCACCGGGCATTGCCCAGCAGGAGATGGAGCTTTACACCTCCCGCAAGATGGAGCTGGACGCCAGTGTGTCGATTGCCCGGCAGCAGATGGCACAACGCACGCAGGAGCTGCGCGAAGCGCAGGCACGGCGTGCCCAGGCAGCGCAGAGCTATGACCTGACGGCGCAGGAACTGCGCGTGACCCGCCCGCTCAAGGACGTGGGTGCCGTATCCGAAGTCGACCTGTTGCGGCTTGAGCGGGATCTCGCCCGTTTCCGGGGCGAGCGGGACATGGCCAGCGCGCAGATTCCGCGCACCCAGTCTGCCATCGACGAGGCCCGGCGCAAGATCGAAGAAGTGGAACTGGCTTTCCGTAACGAAGCCAGTACGCAGCTGACCGATACCATGGGCAAGCTCAATGCCCTGTCGGAAGGCAGCGTGGCCTTGCAGGACAAGGTCCGGCAGACGGAAATCCGCTCGCCGGTGCGGGGTGAAGTCAAACAGCTGTTTACCAATACCGTGGGGGGCGTGGTGCAGCCTGGCAAGGACATCATCGAAATCGTGCCGCGCGAGGCTTCCCTGTTGCTGGAAACCCGGATCTCGCCGCGTGACATTGCCTTCCTGCATCCGGGCCAGAAAGCCGTGGTCCGCTTCACCGCTTACGATTTCACCATCTACGGCGGGATGGAAGGGGTGCTGGAAACCATCGGCGCTGACACCATCACCGACGAAAAAGGCAATGCCTTTTATGTGGTCAAGGTGCGTACCAAAGGTGCGACATTGGGTGACATGAAGCTGCCCATCATTCCCGGCATGGTGGCGCAGGTGGACATCATGACCGGCAAAAAGACCGTGCTGTCGTATCTGCTGAAGCCGGTCCTGCGCGCCAAGGCTATGGCGCTGAGTGAGCGCTGATGTGTGCGCCCTGTCTGGTCAGCCCGGATCCGGACGTGCTGGCTCACTGGCAAGCGGGCCTGGGAAAAACCGGTGCACAGGTGGCCACACTGGAAGCACTCGGACAGCTCCGGTCCGGCATCGTCTTGCTGGATGCCGACGGATATCCGCAGCTGTCGCCGGCTGCCAGTCTCAGTTTGCTGGCCCGGCACCGGGTGGTGGTGCTGACCGCCCGGCCGGACGAGCAAACGGGCTTGGCCTGGCTTTATGCCGGCGCCGTGGGTTACGGTGCGCGCTGGAGTACACCTGCCTGTCTGCAACTGATGTGTCAATCAATTGAAGAGGGCAATACCTGGGTGGACCAGACGCTGTTTGCCCGGCTGCGGCGGGTGGAGGATGTCCGGCCGGCCGAAGACGACAGGCGCTCTGCCATGTCCGGTCGCGAAGAACAGGTGGCCAGAGCCTTGAGCCGTGGCCTGTCGAACAAGGAAATCGCCAGTGAGCTGGCGATCAGCGAACGTACGGTCAAGGCGCACCTGAGTTCGCTGTTCCAGAAATTCGGTGTCAGCAACCGCCTGCAACTGTTGCTGATCCTGCGTCAGGCAGACCGGCGGTAACCTGCATCCCCGGTTTGGGCAGGTACCGCAGGTCGCCCTGTGTTTTAGTCCTGTTCCTGCCGGAGACTGGCAAGCCGGTCTTGCCGCTGTCACGCAATCCGGGGCCGGTTTTTCCCGTGAGATCTTTATCCGCAAGGCTCCCGGCATGCCGCATGTCCTGTATCCATGGGCGGGCTGCTACCACTTTTCCCCTGGTTGACCAGACCCTGCTTGCCGGCTTTTTTCGTTCCGTGGCACCGCAAGGCTTCGAATCCGGCCATATTCGGCTTTGCCGGCACATACCACTTGTACAGGATGACTTCGATGCATGCCGGCAAGCCATGATTTACTGGAGTTGCACCTGCGCTGGCTGGCGACGCTTCTCCGTGTGGCAGAGGCGACAAGGTGGTGGTCATGCAGCGCATGACGGATACCCGGACCAACAGGGGGTGATGTTCCGGGGCCGGCCCGTGGCTGGATGACAAAAAGCCCAACCGGAACGGTTGGGCCATGAGGATTGAAATGGTGTCCGGCGGTCAGTGCGCGTGTGCAGCGGCCGCACCGATACCGGTCTGGGCACGCACGTACTGGTCATCGAATGCCTCACGCTCGCGCTTGGCCTGCAGGCTGCCGTCCAGCACCGAAACCAGCATGGTGACGATGAAAGCCAGGGGCATCGAGAACAGCGCCGGGTGTTCGTAGGGGAACACCGGTGCTTCATGACCGAGCACCGTGACCCATACCGACTTCGACAGTACCACCAGCGTCACGGCACTGACCAGGCCGACCGTGCCACCGATCAGGGCGCCCTTGGTCGTCAGGCCTTTCCAGTACATCGACAGCAGCAGGATCGGGAAGTTGGTCGAGGCGGCCACGCCGAATGTCAGGCCAACGAGGAACGCCACGTTCATCTTCTCGAACAGGATGCCCAGCACGATGGCCAGTACCCCGATCACGATGGCGGAAATCTTCGAAACCTTCAGTTCGCTCTTTTCGCTGGCCTGGCCTTTCTTGATGACCGTGGCGTAGAGGTCGTGCGAGATGGCCGATGCACCGGCCAGTGCCAGACCAGCCACGACGGCCAGGATGGTGGCAAAGGCCACGGCAGACAGGAAGCCGAGGAAGATGTTGCCGCCAACGGCCTGCGCCAGGTGCATGGCCGTCATGTTGCCGCCGCCGATCAGCTTGCCGGCCAGGTTGCCGTTCTCGAAGTACTGCGGATTGGTGCCGACGATGACGATGGCGGCAAAGCCCAGCGTGCATACGACAAGGAAGAAGAAACCGATGAAGCCGGTGGCGTAAAACACGCTCTTGCGGGCTTCCTTGGCGTTCGGCACGGTAAAGAAACGCATCATGATGTGCGGCAGGCCGGCGATACCGAAGACCAGACCCAGTGACATCGAGGCGGTATTGACCGGATCAGCCAGCATCGAGCCCGGTCCCATGATGCTGAAGCCGTCCTTGTGGGCTTCCACGGCTTTCCGGGCGAGGGTTTCATAGCTGAAGCCGAAGTGGCTCATGGACATGATGGCCAGTACCGTGCCGCCGACCAGCAGCAGGACCGCCTTGATGATCTGCACCCAGGTGGTGGCAATCATGCCGCCGAAGGTGACGTAGATCATCATCACGATGCCGACCACCACTACGGCCACCGGGTAGTCGAGACCAAACAGCAGCTGGATCAGCTGGCCGGCACCGACCATCTGCACGATCAGGTAGAAGCACACTACGGTCAGCGAACCGAAAGCGGCAAAGCTGCGGATCTTGGTCTGGTCGAGCCGGTAGCTGGCGATGTCGGCAAAGGTGAAGCGGCCGAGGTTGCGCAGGCGCTCGGCCATCAGGAACATGATGATCGGCCAGCCGACGAAGAATCCGACGGTGTAGATGAAGCCGTCGTAGCCCTTGGCGAACACCATGGACGACAGGCCCAGCAGGGTGGCGGCAGACATGTAGTCACCGGCAATGGCCAGCCCGTTCTGGAAACCGGTAATGCCGCCGCCGGCAGTGTAGAAGTCCGATGCGGAGCGGGTGCGGCGGGCAGCCCAGGCCGTAATCATCAGTGTGCCAGCCACAAACACAAAAAACATGCCTATGGCATGAACGTTGAGGGGCTGTTTCTGGACGGTGCCTTCGATGGCGGGGCCAGCCAGGGCAAAGGCCGGCAGGCTGCCCAGCAGGAGGGTGGTCAGTCGGGAGAGCAGGGCGGACATCATTTGCCGGCCTCCTCGATGATGGCGCGGTTCAGGCGGTCGAATTCACCGTTGGCACGCCAGATGTAGACACCGGTCATGGCCCAGCTGAAAACAATGATCAGGGCAGCCACCGGAACACCGACCGTCAGCATGCCGCCTTCGGCCAGTGGTGCATGCAGGATGTCCGGTCGCAGGGCGACGACCAGCATGTAGCAGTAATAGGTGCCCAGAACGATGGCTGTCAGGGACCAGGCGGTGAGTGAACGCTTCTGTGCCAGCTCGCGGAATGCAGGGCTGGCCTTGACCGCGTGAAAAGCAGGGTTGGACATGTTTTCTCCTTGGTTGGGAAGGTCGCTGTCTGCGGATACAGCCGGCAGCCAGGCGGTCTTCTCTCCTCCAGCTCCATTGTGTTTTTGTGTCGGAGCGCGCAAAAGACTATGTCAATTAAGTTTTTGTCTCAAAGCCGTCTTGTAAAGAAGGTGCTTGGTATTGACGCTAATTTTTTTTAAAAAACTTTATTTTTTTGAAATATTTAAAAAAAATAAAGTTTCATTAAATTTAATGTCAAGTTGCTCAATCTGATTGTCTGACATGGATAACCGGCCGGCGAGCCGTTGCCAGGCGTGCGGAACGGGCTGCCAGGCGCTACCATGCACATTTTTGCGCCCTGTCGGTCTGCCCATGTCCCTGCCCACCTTTCGTTGCCTGGAAGAATTTGTCGGACACACTCCGCTGGTGCGTCTCAAGCGCCTGCCGGGAGACAGCTCCAATGTCGTGTTGCTGAAACTCGAAGGCAACAACCCGGCCGGATCGGTCAAGGACCGGCCTGCCCTCAACATGATCCGGGCTGCCGAGGTGCGCGGGGACATCCGGCCGGGAGACACGCTGGTCGAGCCCACCAGCGGCAATACCGGTATCGCGCTGGCGATGGCCGCTGCCGTAATGGGCTACCGCATGATCCTGGTCATGCCGGAAAATTCCAGCGCCGAGCGGGTGGACACCATGCGTGCCTACGGAGCGGAGGTGGTGCTGACACCAGCCGCCGCATCGATGCCGGGAGCCATCGACGAAGCGCGGCGCCTGTGTGTGACCGAAGGCGCCGTCATGCTCGACCAGTTTGCCAACCTTGATAATCCGGCCGCTCACATGGCCAGCACCGGGCCGGAAATCTGGGCTGATACGGCTGGCACCGTGACCCATTTTGTGTCCAGTATGGGTACGACCGGTACCATCATGGGGACCGGGCGTTATCTCAAGTCCCGGAATCCCGATGTCCAGGTAATCGGCGTGCAGCCGGCAAGCGGCAGCCAGATTCCCGGCATCCGCAAATGGGAGGCGCCGTATGTTCCGGCCATTTGCCGGTTCGAGGAAATCGACGAACTGCAATACGTGTCACAGCAGGAGGCCGAGGACACCACCCGCCGGCTGGCACGCGAAGAAGGGATCCTCGCCGGTCCTTCGTCCGGTGGCGCACTGGCCGTGGCCTTGCGGCTCAATGCCGTGCTGTCCGGTGCCGTTATCGTGTCGATCGTGTGCGACCGTGGTGACCGCTACCTGTCGACCGGGTTGTTTTCGGGCTGAGAGCCGCTGGCAAAACCACGGGCGAGCCCTGGCAAGATCCCGATCTGGCAGGCTCCGATCCGCAGGGAAACCAGGTATTGCCTGCAACTCCGGATCTGTTGCCGGCATGTAAAAAGCCGCAGGGGATGCCTGCGGCTTTGTTCTGGGTGCAATCTGGCAGTCTTGCCGGCAACTGTCTCCGGCCTGGTTGCCATCAGGTGTTGCCGACACTCCGTGTACTGTCTGCCCCGTCTTACCCGAGGGCGCGTTCGACACCAGCACCATAGGCCGGATCAATGCGTTTGAAGTGCTCGATCATGTCGCGCTGGATGGCCAGGCTGGCACCACCCAGCGAGCGGGCGATATTGGCAAACAGGCGCTGCTTTTCAGCCTCCGGGAACAGGCGGAACAGGGCTGCCGGCTGGCTGTAGTAGTCCTGGTCGTCGGCGCGGTGATCCCAGCGGGCTGCTGCACCATCGAGTGCCAGGGCCGGTTCGTCGTAGCGGGCCTTGTCGTCGGCTGCCGAGCCAAAGCGGCTGGGCTGGTAGTTCGGGTAACCGTCACCGGCATCGCCGCCATAGTTGTCAAAGCGCATGGCACCGTCGCGGTGGGCCGTATGGAACGGGCAGCGCGGTGCGTTGACCGGCAGCAGGCCGTGGTTGACGCCAAGGCGGTAACGCTGGGCATCGCCATACGAGAACAGGCGGCCTTGCAGCATCTTGTCCGGCGAGAAGCCGATGCCCGGTACCACGTTGGACGGGTTCAGGGCGGCCTGTTCGACTTCGGCAAAGTAATTGGCCGGGTTGCGGTTGAGTTCCATGATGCCGACCTCGATCAGCGGGTAGTCGCTGTGCGGCCACACCTTGGTCAGGTCAAAAGGATTGATGCGGTAGGTCTGGGCGTCGGCCTCGGGCATGACCTGCACGCACAGTTTCCAACGCGGAAAATCGCCATTCTGGATGTGCTCGTACAGGTCACGCTGGGCGCTTTCACGGTCGCGGCCAACCAGCTCGCCGGCTTCCTCGTCGGTGTAGTTGGCAATGCCTTGCTGCGACTTGAAGTGGAACTTCACCCAGAAACGCTCGCCTTCGGCATTGACGAAGCTGTAGGTGTGGCTGCCAAAACCATGCATCTGGCGGTAGTTTTGCGGCAGGCCGCGATCCGACATCAGGATGGTGACCTGATGCAGAGCTTCCGGGTGCTGGTTCCAGAAATCCCAGGCCGCATCGGCGCTGCGCAGGTTGGTGCGCGGATCACGTTTTTGCGTATGGATGAAGTCAGGGAACTTGAGCGGGTCGCGAATGAAGAACACCGGCGTATTGTTGCCGACGAGGTCCCAGTTGCCTTCTTCGGTGTAGAACTTGACGGCAAAACCGCGCACGTCGCGCTCGGCATCTGCCGCCCCCCGTTCACCTGCGACGGTGGAAAAGCGCACGAAAAGCGGGGTTTGCTTGCCCGGCTGGGCGAACAGGGCAGCCTTGGTGTAGCGGGTGATGTCGCCCGTAACGGTGAAGGTGCCGAACGCACCCGAGCCCTTGGCATGCACGCGGCGCTCGGGGATCACTTCGCGGTCGAAATGGGCCAGCTTTTCCAGGAACCACACGTCCTGCAGCAACATCGGGCCACGGGCGCCGGCAGTCAGGCTGTTCTGGTTGTCGGCCACCGGTGCGCCGGCCTGGGTAGTGAGTTGGGTGCGATTCATGGCAAGGCTCCTTGTATGGAATGAAAATGGACTACTGCAGCCAGACGAGGTTGGCAAACAGCTCAACGAACTGGTCGGTCAGTGCCTGTTTCATGGCAGAACTCCCGTTGGCGATGGAGGCATTCTGTCGCAAATGAATTTAAAAATTAAATTGATAATTTATTG
>JAGPIM010000204.1 GCA_018055005.1 Laribacter sp. | reverse complement strand
GTACCAAGGTTTACGGTGGCGAGCTGATTCCGGCCGGTTCCATCATCATCCGTCAGCGTGGCACCCGTTTCCACGCCGGTGAAAACGTTGGCATGGGCAAGGATCACACCCTGTTCGCCAAGGTCGATGGTTACGTCAAGTTCGTGGTCAAGGGCGCACTCAAGCGCAAGACCGTGATCGTTGAACAGTACACTGGCGAAGCTGCCTGATTACAGGCTCCAAGCTTCCCGGAAGCCCTATCAAGCGATAGGGCTTTTTGTTATTGCGGCATTTACCTTGCCATGTCATGGCAAACGGGTCACGCTTCATCCATGCAAGAAAATTGTCGCATCAATCCTGTCTGGCTGCTGCTGGGGGGCGTTGCCCTGCTCGGTGCCTCGCCCATCTTCGTCCGTATCATCCCCACCGATCCGGTGGCAACTGCTGCATGGCGCATGCTGTTTGCTCTCCCCTTCTCGATGGGGCTGTATTACCTGATGCCGCATACGGACAAGTCGGCTGTACCGGTTCGCAAGGCAAAGGGACGGGCCATCGTCATGGCATTGCTGGCCGGCATCAGCCTGGCCCTCAACCTCGCCCTGTGGAGCATCGCCGTACGGGAAATCAGCATTGCGACGGCCACGCTGCTCGACAACATGGCGCCGGTCGCCATTGCCCCTCTGGCATGGTGGCTGTTCGGCGAACGCCCTACCCGACAACTGGTTCTGGGCCTGAGCGTCGCCATTGTCGGGGCAACGCTGCTTTGTGGTGTGGCCGGCAATTCGGGGCCGACAACCGGCAATGCCCTGCTGGGCACCAGTGCCGCCATCATCGCAGCGGTACTGTATGCAGCCTATTTCATCTTCCTGAAACTGGCCGACCGGCATGGCCTGCCCTCACGCCAGTTGCTGTGGCTGGCCAACCTGGGTGCCACTCTGACCCTCCTGCCATTGATGCTGCTGGAGGGCGGAAACTGGCTGCCGGGAAGCTGGAGCGGCTGGGTAGCCATTCTTGCGTATGCCCTGGTCGTCCAGGCATGGGGACAAGGCTGGGTCGGCCAGGGGTTTGCCCGTCTGCCTTCCGGCCCGGCTTCGCTGGCCCTGCTGCTGCAACCGATTTTTTCCGCCCTGCTGGCTTGGCTGTTACTGAGCGAACAGATGGGTGGACTCGAAATTCTCGGTGGAATCCTGGTACTGTTGGGGCTCGCGGGCGGCAGCGGTGCGATAAAATGGTCAGTGATCAATCGTGGATGGCTGGCACACCAGAACCTGCAAACCCGCCCCACCACACCCGACTAAACTGCCGGCCTGTCCGGCATCCCTTTTTTCCGGCCGGCGGCACTGTGCCGCCGGTCTGCCGTTCTGGATAACGGCACAGGAGTTCCAGATGAAATTTATCGACGAAGCCAAGATTGAAGTCGCTGGCGGCAAGGGCGGAAACGGCTCGGCCAGCATGCGCCGCGAAAAATTCGTACCCAAGGGCGGCCCGGACGGCGGCGACGGCGGTCGCGGCGGCAGCATTGTCGCCATCGCCGACAAGGACATCAACACACTGGTCGACTACCGCTTCGTCAAGCGCTACCTGGCCCGCCACGGCGAAAACGGCCGTGGCGCAGACTGCTACGGCAAGGGCGCGGACGACGTGATCCTGCGCATGCCGGTCGGCACCGTCATCACCGACCAGGATACCGGCGAGCTGGTTGCCGACCTGACGCACGATGGCCAGACCGCCGTGCTGGCCAAGGGCGGCAAGGGCGGCCTTGGCAACATCCACTTCAAGAGTTCGACCAACCGCGCCCCGCGCCAGACCACCAAGGGCGAAGAAGGCGAACAGCGCTCCCTGCGGCTGGAGCTGAAAGTCCTGGCCGATGTGGGCCTGCTCGGCATGCCCAACGCCGGCAAGAGCACCTTCATCAGCAGTGTCTCGGCCGCGCGCCCCAAGATCGCCGACTATCCGTTCACCACCCTGCATCCCAACCTCGGCGTGGTGCGCATTGATGAAAACCAGAGTTTCGTCATTGCCGACATTCCCGGACTGATCGAGGGTGCCGCCGAAGGCGCCGGGCTGGGACACCGCTTCCTCAAGCACCTGCAACGCACCGGCCTGTTGCTGCACATCGTCGACCTCGCCCCCTTTGACAGCGATGTCGATCCGGTCGCCGAAGCACACGCCATCATCGAGGAGTTGCGCAAATACGACGAGTCGCTGTATGCCAAGCCGCGCTGGCTGGTGCTCAACAAGCTCGACATGATTCCCGAGGACGAGCGCGAACAGCGGGTAGCGGATTTCCTGTCCCGTTTCGGCGTCGACTTTACCGTCGATCCGCTAGCCAACTACGACCCGATGCAGCCACGCCTCTTCCGCATTTCCGCCCTGACCGGCGAAGGAACGCGCGAGCTGTGCTACGCCGTGATGGAGCACATCCGCTTCATCCGCGAAGCCGAACGCACCGAGGCCCAAGCCGCTGCCCTGCTCGCTCCTTACAATCCGGCAACGGAATGATGGCGGACAGGCTGCTTCAGGGCAGCCAGAACCGGCCGATGCCATTACACTCGCGTCTGGCATCGGCCTGATGCCTCTCTCCCTTCTGTGCACAAAGGAATGAACCGATGAATGCAGCCAAGAAAATCCGCAAGCTGATCGAAAACGGCACGGACGCCGAACAGATCGCCGTGCTGACCGAGCTGGCCCGGGCGCTTGAATTTGGCCGCGACTTCAATCTGGCACGCCTCTACGACATCGACCAGCGCTACTTCGAGCTGGCGGTCGAGCTGATCAACGACTGGCGCTTTGACCACCATATCGGCGCCCGCAGCAAGCTCACCACCCTCCTGGTATCCGGCGAACCGGCTCCGGCCGAAGCTGCCGTGCCACCGACCGACAGCGCTCCGGCTGACAACACTCCGGCCGACAGCACCGTGCCGGCCGAAACCGCCCCGGCCAGTGACACCCCGGTCGCTGAACCGGCTCCGGCGGCCCGCAAGCGCAAGCGCAGCTAAGCCCATGCGTGGCAGAATGCCGGTTTGCTGAACCCGCCGGCCTGCCCGCTTGCATGACTGCTGCTCCTGATTCCCCGCCGCTGCACTGGACACGCGCGATCTTTTCGCGCCACATGCTGATCTGCGTCTTTACCGGCTTTGCCTCCGGACTGCCGCTTTACTTCCTGCTCAACCTGGTACCGGCATGGCTGCGTACCGAGGGCGTCGACCTCAAGGCCATCGGCCTGTTCGCGCTGATCCAGCTGCCCTATACGTGGAAATTCGTCTGGTCGCCGGTACTGGACCGCTTCCGCCTGCCGTGGCTGGGCCGGCGGCGCGGCTGGATGGCCGCTACCCAACTGGCGCTGATCGCCACACTGGCCGGCTTTGCCCTGTTCAATCCGGCGCTGGACCTGCCACAGATCGCCGCCCTGGCAGCTTGCGTAGCCTTCTGCTCGGCCAGCCAGGACATCGTGCTGGATGCCTACCGGCGCGAACTGCTGACGGACGCCGAGCTGGGGCTGGGCAACTCGATCCACATCAATGCCTACCGGCTGGCCAGCCTGATTCCCGGCTCGCTGTCGCTGATCCTCGCCGACTACCTGCCGTGGTCCACCGTGTTCGGCATCACCGCGCTCTTCATGCTGCCGGGACTGCTGATGACCCTGGTGGTCAGTGAGCCGAAGCTCTACGGCAGCGCACCCCGAACCCTGCGTGAAGCGATCGTCGAACCGTTCCACGAATTCATCCACCGTGCCGGCTGGCGCGAAGCGCTCTGCATCCTTGCCTTCATTTTCCTCTACAAGCTCGGTGACAGCATGGCCACCGCGCTGGCCACGCCGTTTTACCTCGATACCGGGTTTTCCAAGTCCGACATCGGCCTGATCGCCAAACACGCCGGCTTGTGGCCGGCCGTGGCCGGCGGGCTGCTGGGCGGCATCTGGATGCTCAAGCTCGGCATCAACCGCGCCCTGTGGGTGTTCGGCGTGGTGCAGCTCGTTACCATCCTCGGCTTTGTCTGGCTCGACCAGAGCGGACCGGACAAGCTGGTGCTGGCCGCCGTGATCGGCGCCGAGGCGCTGGGCGTAGGACTGGGCAGTGCGGCCTTCATCGCCTTCATCGCCCGCTCGACCGACCCGCGCTACACCGCCACCCAGTTTGCCCTCTTCACCAGCCTCGCCGCCGTACCGCGCACCGTCATCAATGCCGGCACCGGCTATCTGGTCGAAGCACTGGGCTGGACGCCGTTTTTCCTGCTGTGCACGCTGCTGGCCATACCGGGCATGCTGCTGCTGCTGAAAGTGGCACCCTGGGGCGACGATCCGGCGCCGGCTCGTCCATAATGCCGGCGTTAACCGCTCTCCGTACCCGTTGTTGCCATGGCTGCCAAACCTCCCGTCACCCAGGCCATCCGCGTCCTGCGCCAGCATGACGTGCAGTGGACCGACCACCTGTATGCCTACGAAGAAAAAGGCGGTACGCGGGTATCTGCCCGCGAGCTGGGCGTGGATGAACACGCGGT
>JAGPIM010000055.1 GCA_018055005.1 Laribacter sp. | reverse complement strand
TGATGCCGAGGGGGACCACCAGCATGACCGAGAACGGAATCGACCAGCTTTCATACAGGGCAGCCAGACACAGGAAGATCACGAGGATCGACAGGGCGTACAGCATCGGTGCCTGCGAGCCGGCCATGCGTTCCTGGTACGAGAGGCCGGTCCATTCGTAGCCGATGCCTGCCGGCAGCTGTGCGACCAGCTGTTCCATGGCCAGCATCGCTTCGCCGGTGCTGTGGCCGGGTGCTGCCTGACCCTGGATCTGTACGGACGGCAGGCCGTTGTAGCGTTCCAGACGCGGCGAGCCGTAGGTCCAGTGGGCGCTGGCAAAGGCGCTGAACGGCACCATTTCACCCGTGCTGTTGCGCACGTACCATTTGTTCAGGTCTTCCGGCAGCATGCGGGTCGAGGCTTCGCCCTGGATGTACACCTTCTTGACGCGACCCTTGTCGATGAAGTCGTTGACATAGCTGCCACCCCAGGCGGTGCTCAGGGCGTCGTTGATGTCAGCGGTCGACAGGCCCAGTGCACCGGCACGGGCAAAATCGATGTCGAGCTGGTATTCCGGCATGTCTTCCTGGCCGTTGGGGCGCACGGCCATCAGGGCCGGGTTCTGTGCTGCCATGCCCAGGAGCTGGTTGCGGGCCTGCATCAGGGCGTCGTGGCCCAGACCGGCGCGGTCCTGCAATTGCAGGTCAAAACCGGTGGCGTTGCCCAGTTCGACCACGGCCGGCGGAGCAAAGGCAAACGCCATGGCATCCTTGATGCCGGCAAACGCACCCATGGCCCGGCCGGCGACGGCCTGCACCTTGCGGTCTGCGGCCTTGCGCTCCTTCCAGTCCTTCAGGCCCACGAAGCCCAGCGCCATGTTCTGGCCATTGCCGGCAAAGCTGAAACCGGCCACCGAGAAGATCGACGCAACCGAGTCGGTTTCGTTTTCGAGGAAGTGCTTTTCCACCTGCTTGACCACTTCCATGGTGCGTTCCTGCGTGGCACCGGCCGGCAGCTGCACCATGGTGAACATCATTCCCTGGTCTTCGTCCGGCAGGAAGCTCGACGGCAGGCGCATGAACATCACCGCCATGCCGGCAACGATCAGGCCGTAGATGACCATGTAGCGCACGCTGCGGCTGATCATCCTGCTGGCCATGTTCTGCGTGCCGCCGTTCAGGCGTTCCAGCCAGCGGTTGAAGCGGATGAAGATGCGGCCGAAGAGGCTGGATTCAGCGCTGCTGTGGCCTTTTGCAACCGGCTTGAGCAGCGTGGCGCACAGGGCCGGGGTCAGCACCAGCGCGATGATTACCGACAGCACCATGGCCGACACGATGGTGACGGAGAACTGGCGGTAGATCACGCCGGTGGAACCGCCGAAGAACGCCATCGGCACGAACACGGCCGACAGCACCAGTGCGATGCCGATCAGGGCGCCGGTGATCTGGTCCATCGACTTGCGGGTGGCTTCGCGCGGCGACAGGCCTTCCTCGCTCATGATGCGCTCGACGTTTTCCACCACCACGATGGCATCGTCCACCAGCAGGCCGATGGCCAGCACCATGGCGAACATGGTGAGGGTGTTGATGGAGTAGCCAAAGGCGAACAGCACGCCGAACGTACCCAGCAGCACCACCGGGACAGCAATGGTGGGGATCAGGGTGGCGCGGAAGTTCTGCAGGAACAGGTACATCACCACGAACACGAGGATGACCGCTTCAAAGAGGGTCTGGACCACGCTTTCGATCGACAGCTTCACGAACGGCGTGGTGTCGTATGGCACCACCACTTTCATGCCCTGCGGCATGAAGGTCTGCAGGTCCTGCACCTTGGCTTTCAGGGCCGCAGCGGTATCCAGCGCGTTGGCACCGGTGGCGAGCTTGATGCCGAGGCCGGCCGCCGGTTTGCCGTTGAAGCGGGCAATGTGCGAATACGATTCGCTGCCCAGTTCAACCTTGGCGACGTCTTTCAGGTAGACATTGGCACCGTTGCCGGTGCTGCGCAGCAGGATGTTTTCAAACTCGGCCGGGGTTTTCAGGCGGCTCTGGGCCGTAACGGTGGCATTCAGTTGCTGGCCGGGCAGGGCGGGAGTACCGCCGAGCTGGCCGGCAGACACCTGGGCGTTCTGCGCCTGGATGGCATTGCGGATGTCGGCCGGGGTCAGTGCGTACTGTTGCAGCCTGGCCGGGTCCAGCCAGATGCGCATGGCGTACTGGCTGCCGAACAGGTTGACTTCACCGACGCCGGGCACGCGGGCAATGATGTCCTGCACGTTGGCGGCGATGTAGTCGGCCAGGTCGGTGTTGCTCATGCTGCCGTCTTCGGACACGAAGCCCATCACCATCAGGAAGTTGGTGGCGGACTTGGTGACCGTGATGCCCTGGCGTTGCACTTCCTGGGGCAGGAGCGGCGTGGCGAGCGACAGCTTGTTCTGCACCTGCACCTGTGCCGTGTCCGGATTGGTGTTGGCGTCGAAGGTCAGGGTGATTTCCACGCTGCCGCTGGAGTCGCTGGTCGAGGACATGTAGGTCAGGTGATCGATGCCTTTCATGTTCTGCTCGATCACCTGCGTCACGGTGTCTTCCACCGTCTTGGCCGAGGCACCCGGGTAGGTGGCGGAGATTTGCACCGTCGGCGGTGCGATCTGCGGATACTGCGCCACCGGCAGGTTGAGTACCGACAAGGCACCCGCCAGCATGATGACGATGGCGATCACCCAGGCAAAAATCGGGCGATCAATAAAGAAACGGGCCATGTTTGCGTCTCCTTACCGTGCAGCCGGTGCGGCAGCAGCAGGCTTGGCCTGGCCGTCGGCCGTCGGCTTGCTGCCGGCTTCCACCGGCTTGACCGGCATGCCCGGACGCACTTTCTGCAGCCCTTGCACGATGACTTTGTCGCCGGCCTGCAGGCCGGCGCTGACCAGCCACTTGTCACCGATGGCGCGCTGGGTCTGCAGCACGCGCTGGGCTACCTTGCCGTCCTTGCCGACCACCAGCGCCGTCGGTTCGCCCTTGGTATTGCGGGTCACGCCCTGTTGCGGCACAAGCAGCGCCTGCGGGTTGATGCCTTCCTGGACCTGTGCGCGCACGTACATGCCTGGCAGCAGCGTGGCGTCCGGGTTCGGGAACACGGCGCGCAGGGTGACGGTGCCGGTGTTGGTATCGACGGTCACGTCGGCAAATTCCAGCCGGCCTTCCTGCGGGTAATCACTGCCGTCTTCCAGCTTGAGGCTGACCTTGGCGCGCCCTTTTTCGTCCTGTGCCAGCGTGCCGCTGGCCAGTTCGCGCTTGAGGCGCAGCAGCTCGGCGCTGGACTGGGTGACATCGACATAGATCGGGTCAAGCTGCTGCACCGTGGCCAGTGCGGTGTTCTGGTTGCCGGTGACCAGTGCCCCCGGCGTGACGCTGGACTTGCCGATGCGGCCGGCGATCGGTGAGGCGACGCGTGTGTAGTAGAGGTCGATTTCAGCGGTTTTCAGGTCGGCTTTGGCAGCCAGTACTTCGGCCCTGGCGGCATGGAAGGCGGCCTGGGCGTCGTCGTTGTCCTGCTGGCTGACGGCCTGGATGGACACCAGTTCGCCGTAACGCTCGGCCTTGGTGCGGGCGGTGGTCAGGTTGGCTTCGGCCTTGGCCAGGGCCGCCTGGGCGCGGGCGACGGCGGCTTCGTAGGTGGCCGGGTCGATCTGGTACAGCGGTTCACCGCCCTTCACCATGCCGCCTTCGGTGAAGTGGCGTTTCTGGATGATGCCGCCAACCTGCGGGCGGACGTCGGCGACCAGATAGGGCGAAGTGCGGCCGGCCAGTTCAGTCATCAGGGCCAGGGGTTCGGTCTTGAGTGTGACCACGCCGACTTCGGCAGCAGGCGGTGCCGCGGCTGATTCGGCCTTCTGGCCGTTGCAGCCGGCGAGCA
This sequence comes from Laribacter sp., assembly GCA_018055005.1. Classification (GTDB taxonomy): domain Bacteria; phylum Pseudomonadota; class Gammaproteobacteria; order Burkholderiales; family Aquaspirillaceae; genus Laribacter. The sequence continues at coordinate 11,231 of JAGPIM010000055.1, read as the reverse complement.
GCCAGCTCATGGAAAGGGCGAGCACCAGCGGGGCAAGGGGACGGGAGAGTGTCATGGTGGAGGAGGGCGTCCGGAAAATCATGAAGCCAGTCCGTACAGACTGGCCATCCTGTAATTAAGTGAGCGTTCATTCTATTTTTGATGGGCGGCCGGATCAAGACCCTCCGGGTGAAATTTTCCGGTGTGATATACCAAAAAAATGACTTGACGATTGACCTTGTGTAGTGACCGGGGGGCGGCATTCCGGCTCGCTCTGTTTTTGTGCTCATGCCGATTGCATCGTGCCATTGAGCTTCTGGCGGCACGAACTCATAATCGGTGTTTCCGAACGCAAGATACTTCTGACAATGACGTTTTCCACCGGTCTGAACCTTGGCTGTGAAGGCCGCAAGATCATTGCCCGATACCTGCCGGGCGACCCCGCCGTGGCCCCGACCCGGGATGCCCTGCAGGCGCTGCTGGTGCAGCAGAAATGGCATAACGCTGCGCTGGACGAAATGGCGATCGAGGCATTCCTGAAAACCTGTCAGGAATCGGCCGAAGAAGGCAATACGGTGATCGGGGAGCTGCATGACGGCAGTTTCGAGATCAGTGTCAGCAGTGATGCCATGACAGCCTGGTTGACGCTCCGTTTGCCCATGGGCGGACAGGCTGTCGACCCGCGCAGGGTCATTCAGTCACTTCAGGATCACGGCGTGGTTTACGGATTGCAGACCGAAGCGTTGCGTACGGCCCTGACCAGCGGCCATTGCGAGCATCTGGTGGTGGCCGTCGGCTGTCCGGCCGGCCATGGCGAGCGGACGCGCTTCGTGAATCTGGTCGAGGACCAGCTGGGAGATGACCCGGGTGATTCTTCGGCGCTGGCACGGGTGGATTACCGCGCCATGGGCCACCTGCATCTGGTGGACCGCGGCGTGCAGCTGATGCGACGGATTCCGGCCAGTCAGGGCGTACCCGGCATGAACGTGCTGGGGCAGGCCGTAGCGGCTGTGCCGGTGCCGGACCTGCCGTTCGAACGCGGCCTGTCCGGTGTCGATGTGGCATCGAATGATCCGGACGTACTGGTTTCCACTCTGGCGGGCGCGCCTTCTTTTCTGGAAAAGGGGGTCAAGGTGTTACCGGTGATAGAAGTCGACGAAGTCGGTCTGGATTCCGGGCACATCGAGTTTGACGGCACCTTGCACGTAAAAGGTGACATCCGTGCCGGCATGCGCGTGATGGCTGGCGGCGATGTGGTGGTCAGTGGTGCCATCGAGGCTGCCGAGGTACGGGCTGGCGGCAATGTTTCGGTCAAGGGCGGCATCATCGGCAAGCTCGGCAGCCAGGATACGGCCCTGATCCGGGCGGGAGGCTCGATCGAGGCCCGCTTTGTCGAAGGCGCCCGCCTGAGCGCCGAAGCTACCGTCAAGGCCGAGCGCGGTATCCAGCAGTCGAATGTGGAAGCCGGACACAGCATTCTGGTCGGCAACCAGGGCAGCCTCGGGGGCGGCCAGTATTCTGCCTTGCGTCATGTGCAGGCCGGTGTACTGGGGCTGCCGACCGGCGTGACAACCGTGGTGCAGGTCGGCTACCAGCCCGGACTGATCCGCCGGCGTGACGAGCTGGAGCTGGAACGCAAGGCCCGGCTGGACGAGTTCGGCAAGGTGTTGCAGGTCATCACCTTCTGCAAGCAGAGCCCCGAGCACGCCGACCAGCTGGAAAAGGCGCGGCGGACGGCCGGGACGCTCAAGTCCGAAGTTGATCGCCTGACACTGGAGCTGGCTGAACTCAACGACAAGCTGACACTGTCCGCAGATGCAGCCATCGTCGCCCTCAAGCAGATCTACTGCGGCGTCGAGTTGCGCATCGGCCAGAAGCGCATGACGCTGGACGAAGAGCGGCGCGGCGGCAGTGCCCGGCTGAAAGGCTCGCAGGTGGTGATCGAATGACAGCCTGACCGACAGGTACGAAAAAGGGCAGCCGGAGGGCTGCCCTTGGTGTGTGTGGATACCGGATGCGTCAGTCGTCTGCCAGGTCCTCGTGTGCGGTTTCACGGCTGGCCAGCATGGCGACCAGGGCGACGGATGATGCAATGACCAGATACCAGGCCGGAGCCAGCTTGTTGCCCGTGACGCTGATCAGCCAGGTGGCGATGAACGGAGCCGTGCCGCCAAACAGGGCATTGGCCGAGTTGAAGCTGAAGGCAAAGCCGCTGTAGCGCACTTTGGTCGGGAAGATTTCCGACAGGAAGCTGGCCAGCGTACCGTCGTTCATCGACAGCAGGGCACCGAAAGCGATCTGGATCAGCAGGATGGTGATGAAGGCGCCGTGATCGAGCATGCTGAACAGCGGGACCGCCAGCAGCATGAACAGGATCGAGGCGGAAACCAGCATGGTCTTGCGGCCGAAGCGGTCAGACAGTTCGCCCATCAGGAAGATGAAGCCGATGTAGGTGACCAGCGAGATGGTCGAGGCGATGAAGGAGCTTTGTTCGGTCATGCCCAGTTCTGCGGACAGGTAGGTCGGCATGTAGCTGAGGATGGTGTAGAAGGCCACGGCGTTCAGGCAGGTGACACCGAAAGCAATGATGACTTTGGTGCGGTATTTGCCCAGCAGGTCGTGGATCGGCACCTTGTTTTCGACTTCACGCTTTTCCAGTGCTTCTTCCATCTGGCGGAACTTCGGCGTGTCTTGCAGGTGCACCCGGATGTAGCGGCCGATCAGGCCGAACGGGGCGGCCAGCAGGAAGGGAACACGCCAGCCCCAGTCGTGGATCTGTTCCAGGGTCAGGAACATGTGCATGCCTGCGACGAACAGCGAACCGAACAGCAGGCCTGCTGCCGTACTGGCCGGGACAATGCTGCAATAGAGTCCGCGCTTGCCGGTGGGCGCATATTCGGCCAGGAAGGCCGAGGCTCCGGCATATTCGCCCGAGGCAGAAAAGCCCTGGACCATGCGGATCACCAGAAGCAGGATCGGGGCCCACATGCCGATGCTGGCGTAGGAAGGCAGGAAGGCAATGCAGAAGGTGGCGCCGGACATGATCAGGATCGACCACGACAAGGCGTTGCGGCGGCCGATGCGGTCACCGATGTGACCCCAGAAAATGCCGCCGACCGGACGTATCAGGAAGGATATGGCAAAGACGGCAAATGCCGCCAGAAGCCCTGCGGTTTTGTCTGCCTCGGGAAAGAATACAACGGCAATCACGGCAGCAAGATAACCGTACGATGCGTAGTCGAACCATTCGACAAAGTTGCCGATAAAACTCGCTACCGCTGCCCGCCGGAGAGCGAGCTTTTCATCAACACTATTGCTGTCGATGGTATGACCTGAGTTCGACGTAATGTCGCTATTGCTACTCATGTCATGTCTCCTTGGTCTATGCGAAATCGGGAGGCGATCCTGAATGGATTTCAAAAAAACAGTCTACGCGGAGTCACCTCACAAAATGACCATTCAATATTTTCATGAATGATGATTTTGTCAGGTGATGCCTGAATCATTTGGTAAGACTTGTCAGAAATCCAAAATTGCAAGTAGGAGACTGCTGTTTTGGTCGGGAAATATTACATACTGTTACATCGGTTGTATGTTGCGTTATATCAACCTGTATCGATTAATGGCCAAATCATGATGATGAATCAAGGGTTATCAGGAAATTGCTTATTAACAAAGTGAATTTCGGGTCCTTGAAAATCAAAGGGTTTTCTTCACCCAATAAAAAACCATCCTGATTCATATAATCAGGATGGTTTTTCTCGACAAACGGCAGGTCAGACGGAATGGCGTGCCTGGTCGGCTACATATTCGTTCAGTGAAACGATCTTGGTCTTGCCGACACGGTGCCGGTAAATTTCACGCAGATACCTGATGGTTTTCTTGATGCTGTCGCGGCTCAGGCGAATGTCGTTGATCGATACGAATTTGTCCGGATTATGAATCAGCTCACGATATTTTTTCTCATACATCGGCTTGATGGCATACCAGTTGGTATCGAGAATCTTGGCCGGGTTTTCGTGCAGCTCCAGCATGCTGTCGAGCCGGCTTTCGTCAAAATGCTCGCTGGTAATGAAATCGAGGATTTCCTTGTCGAGGCTTTCGTCATAACGATACTGGTCAACGGCAAAACAGCGCTTGATGAAGGCCACGATCAGGGTCAGGAAATCATCGCTCAGGCACGGGCTCTTGACGACCAGCGTGGTCAGCGACAGGTTGGCCGAGGCACCGATCACCAGGGCGTAACGCTTGAGCGTGGTATTGGGGAACAGGTTGTTGAGGTGGGTCTTGAGGCGGTTGAGGTCGGTGTATGCCAGCTTGTAGCCTTTGGGTAGCGATACGATCGTGACGATTGATGAGCAGTTCTTGAAGAAGAACAGTTCCCGCAGCTGTTCGGCATCAAAGCCTGACTGGCGATACTGGTCGAGTGCAGCGCGATAACGCTGCGATTCGATCGGCAGCAGGCTGATGCCTTCGATGGCCTGGGTGGTACGGTTGAAGTGCGGCAGTTCGATGGACCGGAAGAAGAGGTCGTCGATGTCCAGTCCGCCGTTGTGCTCCGGCAGGGCCAGCGGGTCGGATACGACCGATTCGGCATAGGCAACGGCCACGGGGCCGGCGAGGCTCATGAAGAGGTCGTTGGCGTCCAGGCGGATGGTTTCACCGATGTCGATGCCGGCATTGCGGAAATAGTTCTGGTCGTAATCGGTGGTGACGGCCTGCGCCGTCAGGATGTTGAAGATCTGCTGCGAAATGTACTGGTTGGCATGGCGCTCCATCGCATTGACGTCGATATGGCTGATGCCGCTATCCTGGTCGGATTCGGCATAACGCATGATGTCATTGGAGATCAGCATCATGGCGTTCCACGGACGGATGCGGTGCATCACGCTTTCCGTATTCGTTTCTTCATTGTCGAAGTTGTAGGAAAAATCCCATTCTTCGGCCAGATACTTGCACAGCAGGCGACCGGCATTGATGTGCAGGGCTTCGGCGCCGCTGCTGGTCGAATCCGAAATGTTCGGCAGGATGCAGATGCCGCTGGTGAAGATCGGTTCGAACACGAACGAACGGCCGCTGCCGTCATCGATCTGGCTTTCGTCGCGCGTATCGAACGTCTTGCTCATGTACGAGTACTGCTGGGCCAGTCCGAATTCGGATGCCATGCCCGAACCGGTGCCGCCACCGGCGCTGAAAATGTAGAAATACAGGCGCGACTGGTTGGCCTTGATACCGCACGAATCGATCAGGTACGAGTGGATGAATTTCCAGTCGGCATTGGAGAAACGCTGGGTATCCTTGTTGAGGATGATCTTGGCCAGATACTGGCCGAGGATCGGTGCATTGCCGGCACCACCGGCATGGACTTCTGACAAGTCCATGATTTTCATCTTGTTGTAGTCGCTGAGGAAGCTGCCGTCGCCACCACGGCGCGAAAACAGGATGCGGCCCTTGATGTCCTTGTCGAGGTCGCCCAGCATCACCATTGGCTCGATCAGGAAGACCGGCTTGCTGACCCGGGACTGGGTGCGGGCCAGATTGCGGCGGATCCAGTTTTTCGGCTGCCGCTCGGTCTCGACGACCGGGCTCTTGCTGGCTTCTTCGTGTTCGAATTCGTTGGAATAGAACTGGCGTGCGTTATAAACCAGTGAGGCCACGTCCAGTGCAATGTTCGAACCGCAACGACCCAGGCCGATCAGGCAGACCGACGGAAACGGCTGTTCGGCATTGGCATCGTCCTGCATGTCCGTGCCGCCCAAAGGGAACACCATCGAGCGCAGTCCGTCCAGGTTGCGCAGGATACGGTCAAAGTCCTTTTCGGTGAAATACTGGAAAGCCTCGGCGCCCTCCAGTTGCAGCTGCCCATGGATGATGGCTCCCTTGCTGGAGGGAAGCGTCGTATCGACGGGTTCAAGAAGTTCAACGGAAGTATCTGACGTCGTGGACATGGCGGGCGATCCGGCTGGAACCGATGGCGGATTAGGTCAGCAGCTTGCGTTGACCCTATTCGATTTCGGCAAGTCAAAAAAACTGTTAGCTTATACGAACATCATGATTTGCGGGAATACAACCGGCGCAAATTTGATATTTATATAAACCGGTGCTTGACCTGATTTGCCTCGGGGCAATCAGTATGAAAAAAGCGGCATCATCTGATGCCGCCGGTTTTGCTTTGCACATGCGGATTTTACAGAAACCGGCCCATTTTGCGGCGATAGAATTCATGAAAATGCTGCATGCCGTCCTCTGTGGGAGACTGGTAAGGACCGGTTTCGCTTTCCCCCCGCAGCCACAGTGCCTTGCGCCCCTCATGCATGCGGTAGCAGATTTCGTCATCCTCGATGGCCGTTTCAAAATAGGCTTTCTGCTCGGCTTCGATAAATTCCGGCTCAAACCAGACGATGTCTTCCGGATAGTAAAACTCGGTAATGACCGTGCAGCTTTCAGGCCCTTTCGGCAAGGCAACACTGATTACCAGCACATGCGGATACCATTCCACCATGATGTTCGGGTAATAAGTCAGCCAGATCGCACCAAATTCCGGTTGTTTTTCGGCAAAACGCTGCAATACCTGTTCATGCCAATTGGCGTATGTCTTGCTGCCGGCGTGTGACAAACGGTTTTTTACGCCGACTGTCTGTACATGATATTGCTCGCCCCATTCCCATTTGAGATCGGCGCAATTGACAAAATGTCCGAGTCCTGGATGGAAGGGGTCGACGTGATAGTCTTCCGAATACACCTCGATAAAGGTTTTCCAGTTGAAGGCATATTCGGTCAGGTGCGTACTGTGATAGGCAAAGCCGTCAAAGTCGAGATGCCGGGCGACGCCAAGCCGGGACAGGTCGCGGGCAACATCGCGCCGGGCGTCAAACAGCAGGCCGTTCCAGCGGGTCAGGGCCGTGGAGTTGAGCTTGAGACACGGTGTTTCGTGAAAATGCGGTGCGCCGGTCAGCTGTCCCTGGTTGTCGTAGGTCCAGCCGTGGATATTGCAGACGATCTGCGGAGCATTGCCGCGCCCCTTGAGCATCAGCGCCTGCCGGTGCCGGCAGACATTGGACAGCAGTTCGATGCTCTTTTCATTGCGTTTGAGCATCTTGCCGTGGCCCATCCATTCCAGTGTATGGAAATCACCGGCGTTCGGCACCATCAGTTCGTGACCGTAATAGATCGGTGCATCAGCAAACAGGTGCTTCATTTCCAGTTCGTAATGAGCCGGATCAAAATAGGTATGAACAGGGAGTTGCGCAGCGGATGCGCCAAGCATGCGGGCCTGAGCCAGATCAGACATTATTCCCACTCCAGGGCAAAGAGTAAGACCAGCCGAATCTCGCCAAAACGAGTTTGCGGGGGACAGAAAAAGCAATGCCGGGTCGATTCATCGGCCCGACATAAAAGTGGCGGGGACTTTACCCTGATGTGTTTTTCGGGGCAAGTCCCATCCCGGCGCCGGTTTCAGGCCGGCCGCCGTCGCCGCAGCAGCAGGGCCTGCGTGGCCTCATGGCGTGCGTCATCCTCGGTATGCAGGTATTTGCGGGTGGTCTGGATGCTGGCATGACGCAGGTTCTGGCTGACCACCAGCAGCGGTACGCCGGCATCCAGCTGGTGAGAGGCCGAAGTATGGCGCAGCCAGTGGGTCGAGGCATGCTGCAGCTTGGCAGCCAGCTGGGGATCGCGCTGCCGGACCATCGTGGCGACCTGCTGGAATACCTGCTTGACGATCAGGTAGATGGCCGTTGGCGACAGCGTGCTGTACTGCCCGCGACCGATCATGCGGCAGACCAGCGGCGTAGCCTCTCCGGTGGCAGGCAGGGAAGCCAGCCCCAGATGGTCCCGGTAGCGTTGCAGGGCATCCAGCAGCTCTTCGCTGACCGGAATGTCGCCGTACTTGCCGCCCTTGCCGATTACCCGCCACCACCACAGGCCATTGCGGCGGAAGATGTCGCCCATGGTCGCCCGTGCCACTTCGCTGCGGCGCGCACCGGTCAGGTACAGCAGCTGGAACAGCCAGCGCGCCCGTTCGAAGTGGGCGATTTCCCGTTCGGAATCGACAGGCAGGGCATCCAGTTCGTCCAGCACGGTTTCCCAGACATTGATCTCCAGGTAGCGTTCCAGCGGTGCATTGGCAATCACCCCGGCCGATTTGCGACGGGACAGCGACAAGGGATTGGCCTGCATGTAACCGGCGTCGCACAGGTATTTGAACATCGCTCCCAGGATGGTCAGTGACTGCTTGATGCTGGAGGGCTTGAGCGGCCCATTGAACGGCCGCCATTCCGGGTGGCCGTACGGGTGACGGGGCCCGACCCAGCGGCTGGCCGGCTGGGGATTGGCCAGAAAGCGCTGGTAATCCAGCAGGTCTTCCCGGTTGAGCTGCACCAGTCCCTTCTGGCGCAGTTCGCCAGCCCACATCAGCAACCGTCGCGCTTCCTTGCGGTAATTGATCAGGGTATTGGGCGAGTCTTCGAATTCGCGCAGCCAGGTCATGATCGCGGCCACATCGTCTTCAGCCGCAATCAGCTTGGGTCGGGTGCCACCAAATGCCGGAGGCAGCAGGGGCTCATTGTCCAGCCGGGCGGGCGGGATCATGCCGGGGTAGGTCAGATGAGTCATGTCGGTGCATCCAGTGCCGGCAACGACGGATGGGCAGCCAGTTCCTGGCGGGCAACGTGCAGGGCTTCATGCAGGCGCCGGGTTTCTTCACGGGCCTGTTCGAGCATGAGCAGCCGGGCGGCATGGAGTTCTTCCTGCTGGTTCAGGGTTTCGGCCAGCTCCTGCCGGCGTGCTTCGGCATGCTCCAGCGCCGTTTCCAGGCGGCTGCGCTCACCCTCGGTTTGCAGCAGCCGTTCCTGGAGTGCTGCTTGGACACTGGCGAGTTCCTGGCGGGTCCGGTCAGCCACTTGCTCCAGCCGTTTTTTCTCTGCTGCGTGTTCGCTGCGTTCGCGCTCGGCCTGCTCGTACAGCATGGCACGCACGCCCTCCAGCCGTTCGTAGGCCAGCGTTTCGCGGCGTTCGGCCTCTTCCTGGGCCGCAACCAGCCGGGCTTCCCATTCGGTTTTCAGTGCTTCGCGCTCCTCTTCCGCACGGAGGGCATCCTGCCGGCGTGCTGCCTGCTCCCGTTCCAGTTCGGCCGCCGCTGCTTCAATTGCGCGGGCCCGGGTTTCGCATTCACGCAGGCTGGCGGCCACTTCGGCCTGACTGTCGGCCAGGGCGGATTCGAGCTCCTGGCGGGCGCGGGCAAGCTGTGCCAGGGCATCCTGTTGCGCGGCGAGCTCGGCTTGGCGAGTAGCTAGTTCGGCTTCAAGCGCATCTGCCCGGGCCGTGGTTTCGCGGCGGACGTTGTCGAGGTGTGTTTCGGCAATGCTGCAGGCGCGCTGCCACAGGCTTTCCATGGCGTCACCAAGTTCGGCCGGCCAGTCCGGCCGCCGGGTGGTGGATGACACGCGCGCCAGAAACCACTGGCGCCAGGCCTTGAGTTCGTTGTTGATAGTGGTGTTGGAACCGGAGCCTAGCCGCTCACGGACATTGACCACCGTGGGCCAGGTGCCTTCGGTGACCAGTTGCTGGGCGGCGGAGCGGATGCGCGAGGCTATGTCGCTGGCGGGCATGTCGGGCAGGACCATGGGCTGCACGCAAAAGGAGTCAATCGGATGCCGAGTGTAACGAATTCATGAAAACGATAACAGGCGTTATTGTCATAATCGTACAGCGCAGACACTGGTGCGACGACTGCCGTGCGGGCGGCGTTCCGGGTCGTCGAATGTTGAAACCAGGACAAGCCCGGCGCGGCGCATCATGCCGGCCGAAGCGGCATTTTCTTCATGCCGGTCGGCCGTGATCCATGTGATGCCCCGGGTGGCGAGAGCGTCACAGGCGGCCTGCATGAGCCGGGTGCCCAGCCCTTGGCCGGCGGCTTCGCGGGACACGACGGCTTCGACCAGAAAGCCGCATTGTGCCGGTGCGACATCGTGCGGTCGCAGGTGCGGGAAGTGGTCCTCCTGCCGGTAGACCAGTGCACCCAGGAGCCGCTGGCCATTGTCGGCCACCACGGCGCCGGCAAGTCCGGTGCGAAGCTCGTCAAGCGTGCTGGCCACACCGTCTTCCGGCAGCCAGTTCCACTGGTTGGGGCCGTGCTCCATGATCAGTCCGTGAATGGCCGTGAGATCGTCAGGCGTGGCGGGACGCAGGGTGCAGGATGTCATGCGGAGGTCCTTGAAAAGACAAAGCGCCCGGTGAAGGGCGCTGGCGGAGCGGGTGAAGGTCAGTCCTGATGGTAGCGGGTGACCGTTTCGACTTCTTCGCGGGCGCCGAGGAAAACCGCCACGCGCTGGTGCAGGCCTTCGGGCGGGATGTCGAGGATGCGCCGGTGGCCGTCGGTGGCAATCCCTCCGGCCTGCTCGACGATGAACGACATCGGGTTGGCTTCGTACATCAGGCGCAGCTTGCCGGGTTTGGAAGGATCGCGGGCGTCCTTCGGGTACATGAACACGCCGCCGCGACACAGGATGCGGTGCACTTCGGCCACCATCGAGGCGACCCAGCGCATGTTGTAGTCCTTGCCGCGCGGGCCGGTCTTGCCGGCCAGCAGTTCTTCGACATAACGCTGCACCGGTGCTTCCCAGTGGCGCTGGTTGGACATGTTGATGGCGAATTCCCTGGCCGTTTCCGGGATGCGCATGCCCGGATGGGTCAGGACAAAGGTGCCGGTGCTGCGGTCCAGCGTGAAGCCGTTGACGCCGTTGCCGGTGGTCAGCACCAGCATGGTCTGCGGGCCGTAGACGACGTAGCCGGCGGCTACCTGTTCGGTGCCGGCCTGAAGGAAATCGGTAGCACCGATGGCGGTTTTGCCGGCCGGGGCCTTCAGCACCGAAAAGATGGTGCCGACGGAAATGTTGACGTCGATGTTGGAGCTGCCGTCCAGCGGGTCAAACAGCAGCAGGTAGGGGCCTTGCGGATAAACCGCGGGAATCGGCCACGGATCGGCCATCTCTTCCGACGCCATGGCGGCCAGCTGGCCGGTCCACTCGTTGGCTGCCAGCAGCATGTCGTTGGCGATCACGTCGAGTTTTTTCTGGTCTTCACCCTGGACGTTGCCGGTGCCGGCTTCGCCCAGCACGCCCGCCAGTGCGCCGCGGTTGACGGCATCGCCAATGCCGACACAGGCAGCGGCCATCTGTTCGAGCAGGGCCCGCAGGGTCGGGCAGGTCAGTTGGCCTTGACGCTCGGCGTCGGTCAGGAAGCGGGAAAAGGAG
>JAGPIM010000203.1 GCA_018055005.1 Laribacter sp. | reverse complement strand
ATCAGGTAAAAATCTCAATCCTGACAATGACTTACGACGTTCTCTGGCGTTCGGTGGAAGTCCCTGGAAAGTCGAAGTGGAGCGGGTGAAGGGAATCGAACCCTCGTCTTAAGCTTGGGAAGCTCCTGCTCTGCCATTGAGCTACACCCGCAAACCGAGCTGCGCATTCTAAAGGCACAGGGCATGCTTTTCAAGTGCGGTCCGGGTTCTCGGGGAGAATTCCGGCCGGTCTGTAGACCGGTGTTGTGGATGCATGCAGATGTTTTTGCATGAATAGGGTGATTGTTTTGCAATTTTTATTCAAATGTCATTATTTGCGGTAAGCTGAAGGTCCGCATGTCCTCATTAAGAAACGGAGTCCGGAATGAAACGCTTGTTGATGGGTTTGGTTGCAGCACTGGTCAGTACCGTGGCAATGGCCGTCGTTGATGTCAACAGTGCAACTCAGGCACAGCTTGAAGACGTGAAAGGGTTGGGGCCGGTCAAGGCCAAGGCAATTGTTGACTATCGCCAGAAGAACGGTCCATTCAAGACTCTGGACGATCTGGACAAAGTGGATGGATTCGGACGGAAGAGCATTGACAAGCTCCGGGCCGAGTTGAGTGTCGGCAATCGTCCTGTTGCAGCGACCAAGAGCGTGGCAGGAAAACCGGTCAAACCTTGAGGTCAAGACCGGGATGCAACAACGGGCACCTTCTGAAGGTGCCCGTTGTTTTTGAAGCAGCAACGTGGAAGCGGTTTGCCGTCGGTAAAAATCAGACGGCACTTTCTCCGGTTTCTCCGGTGCGGATGCGCACCACTTGTTCGACCGGGAATACGAAAATCTTGCCATCGCCGATCTTGCCGGTGCGGGCAGCCTGGGCGATCACGTCAATTGCACGGTCGACCAGATCATCAGCCAGAACCAGCTCGACCTTGACCTTGGGCAGGAAGTCCACCACGTATTCTGCGCCGCGATACAGCTCGGTATGTCCCTTTTGCCGGCCAAAGCCTTTTACCTCGGTAACGGTCAGGCCGTTGACGCCGAGTTCGGAAAGTGCCTCACGTACTTCGTCGAGCTTGAACGGTTTGATGATGGCTTCGATTTTCTTCACGGTGTGCTCCTGTTTGATGAATGTCAAAAAGGTTAAATGCCACTCGTTAGATGGCATACATGCGAATACTGTATCATGCCGGGCTTGATTGAATTACGTTGCGAGCGTGCGATGCCGGTCATCATCAAGCTTCAGGGCGGATCAGCCCTGTCCTCTTTCCGTCTCGACAAACTGGTGCGTCAGGCTGCTGATGCCGGTCTGCCATCAGTGCAGGTTTCAGCCTCGTTCTGGCACTTTGTCGAAGCAGAGTCGGCACTCAGCGCCGATGAGCAGGCCACGCTCGACAAACTGCTGACCTACGGTGAACCGGCCACACCCGCGGTTGAAGGCATGATGTTTGTCGTGCTGCCACGCTGCGGAACCGTTTCGCCATGGTCGTCCAAGGCCAGCGATATAGCCAGCCACTGCGGTCTTTCCAAAGTACGCCGCATCGAGCGCGGAGTAATGTACCACGTGCAGGCCGCACGGGAGCTGCGTGCCGAAGAGCGTGCCACCCTGGCTGCCATGCTGCACGACCGCATGACCGAGCAGGTCTGGGACAGTCTGGATGCTGCTGACCGTCTTTTTGACCATGTGCCGCCGCAGCCGCTACAAACCGTGGACATCCTGACCGGCGGCCGTGCTGCGCTGGAAGATGCCAATCGCAGCATGGGGCTGGCACTGTCGGATGACGAAATCGACTATCTGGTTGCCAGTTTTGCCGACATGCAGCGCAACCCGACCGATGTCGAACTGATGATGTTCGCTCAGGCCAACAGCGAGCACTGCCGGCACAAGATTTTCAATGCCGACTTCATCGTGGACGGCGAGGCCAAGTCCAAGTCGCTGTTCCGCATGATCCGTGATACCCACGAAGCCCATCCGGAAGGCACGCTGGTTGCCTACAGTGACAACTCCTCCGTGATCGAAGGCGGTTTCATTGACCGCTTCTACCCGGCACCGCAAGGCCATGGCTATGGCTACCACGCAGAGCCGACCGACATCCTGATGAAGGTGGAAACCCACAACCACCCGACGGCCATTTCGCCGTTCCCGGGGGCGGCAACCGGTTCCGGTGGCGAAATCCGTGATGAAGGTGCCACCGGGCGTGGTTCGCGTCCCAAAGCCGGCCTGACCGGTTTCTCCACTTCCAACCTCAACATTCCCGGTTTCAAGCAGCCGTGGGAATGTTACGAAGAAGACTGCAGCGAATACGGCCGTCCGGACCGCATCGCCAGCGCGCTGGAAATCATGCTTGACGGCCCCATCGGTGGTGCAGCTTTCAACAATGAATTCGGCCGTCCGAACCTGTGCGGCTATTTCCGTACTTTCGAAGAAGAGCTGAACGGCGAAATGCGCGGCTACCACAAGCCGATCATGATCGCCGGCGGCATGGGCAACATCCAGCGCCAGCAGATCGAAAAGCAGCCTTTGCCCGAGGGAGCCCTGATCGTTGTGCTCGGTGGTCCCGGATTCCTGATCGGTCTCGGTGGCGGTGCTGCTTCGTCGATGGATACCGGCGCCAATGCCGCCGACCTTGACTTTGACTCAGTGCAGCGCGGTAACCCGGAAATCGAACGCCGGGCACAAGAAGTCATCGACCGCTGCTGGCAGCTGGGCGAGGACAACCCGATCCTGTCGATCCACGACGTCGGTGCCGGTGGCCTTTCCAATGCCCTGCCGGAACTGATCCACGGCGGTGGCCGCGGCGGCCGTCTGGAACTGCGCCGGGTGCCGATCGAGGAAACCGGCATGTCGCCGTTGCAGATCTGGTGCAACGAATCGCAGGAGCGCTACGTGCTGGCACTGGTGCCGCAGGCCGTGGAAGCCTTCCGGGCCATCTGCGAGCGCGAACGCTGCCCGTTTGCCATCGTCGGCACCGCCAGTGCCGACAACCAGTTGATCCTGCGTGACGAACTGATGGGCAACCGTCCGGTCGACATGCCGCTGGACGTGCTGCTGGGCAAGCCGCCGCGCATGACCCGCGACGTTACCCGCGTCGAGCGACCGTTCCGTGTGTTTGATGCCTCGCGCTTCGACCTCAAGGATACGGCGTATCGCGTACTGCGCCTGCCGGCCGTGGCTTGCAAGAACTTCCTCATCACCATCGGTGACCGCTCGGTGGGCGGCATGACTGTCCGTGACCAGATGGTAGGCCGCTGGCAGGTGCCGGTGGCCGACGTGGCCGTCACGGCCATGGGATTCCAGAGCTATCGTGGCGAAGCCATGGCCATGGGCGAGCGTACGCCGGCTGCGCTGTTTGATCCGGCTGCTGCTGCCCGTCTGGCCGTGGCCGAATCGATTACCAACATGGCTGCTGCCTACGTGGGCACCATCGACAACATCAAGCTGTCCGCCAACTGGATGGCTGCCGCCGGCCATCCGGGCGAAGATGCCGCGCTGTACGATGCCGTCGAGGCCGTCAGCAGCCTGTGCCAGAGCCTTGGCGTATCCATCCCGGTGGGCAAGGATTCGCTATCGATGAAGACCGTATGGGAATCGGCCGGCGACAAAAAAGCCGTGGTGGCACCGCCTTCACTGATCGTGACGGCATTCGCTCCGGTCGAAGACATCCGCAAGACCGTTACGCCGGCGCTGGTTGATGATGCTGATACCGATCTCCTGATGATTGATCTGGGTTACGGCCACTGCTTCCTCGGTGGTTCGGCCTACGGTCAGGTGCACAAGCACATGGTGGGCCGTTCGCCCGACCTTCAGCACCCGGAACTGCTGGTCGGCATGTTCAATACCATCCAGTCGCTGCTGCGTGACGACATCCTGCTGGCCTATCACGACCGCTCTGACGGCGGCCTCTTTGCCACGCTGGCCGAAATGATGTTTGCCAGCCGCCACGGGGTGACGGTCGACGTTGATGAAATGGTGATCGAACGCCGTAATACCCAGCGCGCCATTGACGATTTCGTGCAACCCCATCAGGACATGGCCGACCATGGCCGCCTGATGCGCGTGCTGTTCAATGAAGAGCTCGGTGCCGTGCTGCAGGTCAAGAAGCAGGACACGGCCGAGGTGATTGCCCGCTTTACCCGAGCCGGACTGGGACGCACGCTGTTCGTGATCGGCCACCTCAATACTGAAGACCGCATGGTGGTGCGCCGTCAGGGTGAGGTCGTGTTCGACGAGACGCGTCTGGACCTGCAAAAGGCCTGGAGCGAAACCAGCTGGCAGATGCAGCGCCTGCGCGACAATCCGGCCTGCGCCGACAGCGAGTTTTCCCTGCTTGAGCAGGACCAGCTGACGCGCCTTGATGCCTGCCCGAGCTTTGACGTCGATGAAAATCCGGCTGCGCCGTTTGTGAATACCGCCCGTCCGCGTCTGGCCGTCCTGCGCGAGCAGGGCGTGAACGGTCAGCTGGAAATGGCGGCTGCCTTTGATCGTGCCGGTTTTGACACTGTCGACGTGCACATGAGCGACATCATCGCCGGACGCG
>JAGPIM010000202.1 GCA_018055005.1 Laribacter sp. | reverse complement strand
TTTATGTCGATCTGATGCATGGTTCCTCCGCTGGATGGACGGGTTCAAACGCCCGTTTGCGGTGATTACACCACATCGTCATTCATTCGGCATCCGGCAGGTCCAGCGCATCGAATGCCTCGCGCTCGAGTGGTGCCTCGGCCAGGTCAGTCACCACCGAATGGGTTTCCACCTCGAACCACTGCGAAAACAGGTTTTGCGTCCGCGGCGTCGGCCACAGGCTGTCGTCCTCGCACCAGTCGGCCAGCTCGGCCTCGAACAGGCTGGACCAGTTGGCCTTGATGAAATCGCGCACCTCGGAAAAATCCTCGACCGGCGGCACCAGTAATGCGTTGCAGTCTTCGCGCAGGTTAAGGAGGTTGACCTCTTCAGGGTCAAACCGGAACGGCAGCGACAACAGCCAGTCCACAAAAGGCTGCTTCGGTTTGATGACAAGCACGCTGCGATTTACTTCGTACATGGAAATTCTCCAGAAAAAACCAGATGTCAGGGGGCTGACAGGTTGCCGTCCCGGCTGAACGACCAGGTCCGCACCAGCGTCAGCCGGTCATAGTCACGCGCCAGGGCCGGCGGAAACGGGGCATAGGGTGCCGCCAGCCGCACGATGTTCAGCGCCGCCGAGTCCAGTTCCGGCTGGCCGGAGCCTTTCTCGATGCGGGCTGACAGCAATGTACCGTCCGGTGCGATGTCGGCGGCCAGCACCAGCCGGCCGGCCAGACCCTGCGCCCGTGCCGACTCGGGATAATTGAGGCGTCCCACGTCCTCGACCTTGCGCCGCCAGCCGTCGGCATACGCCCGCAACACCGGATCACGGCTTGAACTGCCCACACGGGCAGAGCGCTGGCTGACCGGCTGGTTGCGACCGCTGTCGCGGTCATCGCGCGCCAGTGCACGCGCATCGGCCAGCCAGTCGCGCGCACTGGCACCAGCCGGCGGAGTGCGCGGTGGCGGCTCGGGTGTCCGGGTTTCAGTGCGGGGTGCCACCGGCTCCGCCTTGGGCGGCGCCGGTTTCCTGGGCGGAGGCGGCAGGGGAATGGCGGCGCGGGCCACCTTGGGCGGCGGTTCGGCCGGGGGCGGCGGAGCCGGCTCTGCCCTGGCAGGAACAACCGGTGGTGGTGGTGGCGGAGCCGTCACCAGCCACGCCTCCAGCGGCGGCAATGCAGCCGGAAGCGGCCGGACGGCAGATCCGCCCAGCGTCCACAGCAGTGCAACGTGCAGCCCCAGAGCCGTCAGCAGGGCAACAAGGCGCCTGAGGCGGCGGGCAGGGAAAACGGTCTCGTGACGCAAGGCAAACACACAAGGCAGACACGGAAACGAGCAGTGTAACACGCCCTTTCGCGCTACCCGGCCGCCGGCGGCTCCGCGGGCAGACCGGCCTCCCGCGCCTGCCGCTGGCGCAGAACCTGGGCCATCTGCTCGCCATTCAGCGGCGCCTGGCAGACCCAGCCCTGCACGGCCTGGCTGCCTATCCGTTCGGCACAGGCCAGATCGTCATCGCTTTCAACGCCGGTTACGGCCAGAGGCCGACCCAGTACGCCCTGCCAGGCCGACAGCGCCATGCGGCCACGGTCATTTCCGGACAGTTCGGCCAGGACGCTGCACTCGACCTTGATCCGGGTCAGCGGTGCATCAGCCAGCTCGAACCAGCGACGGATGTCGCCGCCAAAACGGTCCACGGCCACACCGACGCCGAGTTCGGCCAGCCGGGCCAGTTGCTTGCGGCTTTGTTCCAGATCGGCAAACAGGGCGGATTCGGCCACCTCGAACTCGATCCACTGCCCGTCCAGCCGGTGTTCCCGCAAGGTCTCGGCCACATGCGTCACCAGCAACGGGTCATGGAACTGCCGGGAGGTCAGGTTGATCGCTACCGGTACCGGCACCAGCCCGGCCTCCAGCCAGCCGGCCAGCTGCTGGCCGACCAGGTCCAGGGTATAGCGGGTCAGCCGCAGCGCCAGCCGCATGTCCTCGGCCAGATCGATGAATGCCTGCGCCGGCAGCCGTTCGCCGGCCGGTGTGTGCCAGCGCAGCAGGGCCTCCATCGCCAGCGGCTCGCGCACCGGATTACCGTAGATCAGCTGGTATTCGAGCACAAACTCGCGCCGCTCCAGCGCCCGGGTCAGCATGGCCTCGCGGGCACGGCGGTTGGCCACCTGGCTTTGCAGGGCCGAGGTAAAGAACTGCCAGCGACCCCGTCCCTGTGTCTTGACGTCGTACATGGCGGCATCGGCATGCCGCAGCAGGGTGTCGGCATCCTCGCCGTCCTGCGGAAACATGGCGACGCCGATCGAGGCCGGCGATTCGACCCGCTGCCCGGACAGGACAAAGGGCTCCAGCAAGGCGGCCAGCAGCTTGTCGGCCACCGCAGCGGCATCGCGCGGATACTCCAGCCGTGCCAGCAGGACCACGAATTCGTCGCCGCCCATGCGCCCGACCGCATCACCGGTCCGCACGACCGAACGGATGCGCCGCGCGACTTCGATCAGCAGGGCATCGCCGGCTTCATGCCCGAGGGTGTCGTTGATCTGCTTGAAACGGTCAAGGTCGAGATACATGACTGCACCAACATGCGGCTGGCGCCGGGCCTGGGCCAGCACGTCGCCGAGCCGTTCGATCAGGGCCGCACGGTTGTAAAGCCCGGTCAGCGAATCGTGCTCGGCCAGATAGCGGATGCGTGCCTCCTGCCGCTGGCGTTCGGACAGCTCGCTCAGCGTCACCAGCAGATATGACAGGTTGCCATACTCGTCAAGGACCGGGCTCTGGCGCTGCCAGCAGGCCAGCGGTACGCCGGACAGCGTCCGGTAGTGACATTCGCCTTCCCAGCTGCGGTTGGCCGGCGGCACGGGATAAGCATCGGCACGCAGGTCGGCCAGCAGTTCCTCGACCAGCACTTCGGGCGCCCAGCCGGTCAGGCGCTGGATGGCCCGGTTGGCCTTGAGCAGCCGGCCGGCGGCATCGCAGATCAGCACGGCGTCCGGCGTGTGTTCCTGTACGTGCGCGGCCAACCGCAACTCGGCCGTGGCCAGATGCAGGCGGGTGACGTCCACGTAGACCCCCAGCACGCGCAGGGCCCGTCCGTCCGGCAGGGTTTCGATCGGCACCAGCGTGGCCATGACCCAGCGCCAGTCCCGGTCGTGCTCCAGCCGGAATTCCAGGCCGTCGATGGGCGCCCGTCCGGCCATCAGGTTGCGGTAACGCAACCGCACCATGTCACGGTCGTCCGGATGCACGCGTCCGATCCAGTCCTGCGGAATCGGCGACAGCACCGCTCCGTCGTCCGGATAGCCCATCATTTCGGCCATCACGCTGTTGCCGACTGCCCGGTCGCGCGCCAGGTCCAGGTCAACGTAGCCGATCTGCGCCCGGGCCAGCGCCTCCTTGATCGAGCGTTCTCCGTCCCGCGCCAGCGACTCGGCCCGCACCAGCTGGTCGATGTCGTGCGCCACCGTCAGCATGTATGCACTGTCGCCCCACGTCACGCGCGAGCTTTGCAGCTCGATGCAGAAGCGCGTGCCATCGGCCCGGCGCATCCAGCAGTTGAACGGCTGCGGTACTGGCGCATGCATGCGCGCCAGCAGCTCGTGCCGGTCGTCCGGGTTGTTCCAGATGCCCATTTCCAGCGAGGTGCGGCCGATGAAGGAGGCACGCGGATAGCCGAACAGGCGCGCCAGGGCCTCGTTGGCGTAAACGATGGTCTGGTCGCTCAGCCGGGTCAGTACCACGGCAGAAGGGATCATGTCGGCTGCCTGCAGGATGATGTCGCGCTGTGCCCGCCGCAGCTGGCGCATTTCCTGCCGGCGCAGGCGCTCCTGCCGGTGCCGCTGCTGCTCGCTGTCGTGCAGGTACAGCACCAGCAGCATCACCACGAATCCGGTGCCGCTGCCGGTGGCAAGGCCGATCTGCTCCAGCCCGGCCGGCGCCACCCCCAGCACATAAAACGGCAGGACGGCCAGCAGGGTCAGCAATCCGACGTCGCGCAGGGTCAGCCGGATGGCTGTCCAGACCACCAGCGGAACGAAACCGAAAGACACCAGCTGGCTGACCAGTGGTGCCGGCCCTTCCAGCCAGGCCGCCGCGCTCCATGACACCACGCCGATGGTCAGTACGGCAGCCCGTTCGGCCTCCATGGCCCACGATCCCAGCCGCCAGCGGCCGGGCATCGACAGGGTTCCGACAACCAGCAACCCCAGAAGGTCGGCCAGCCACCATTCCAGCAAGGGTTCGCGCCACAGGGGATGTGGCAGGCCGGGCAGCAGCAGGGCCAGGAGGCAGTTGACGCTGGCTCCCGCCAGTACCAGCAGCACCAGCAGCAGCAGGCCGGGCAGGGCCTGCCGCCAGGGCGGCAACTGCGACTGCCCCAGGAGCCAGCGTCCCCAGACGGCCACGCTACCGGCTACAAGAAGGTCGGGCAGGCTGTCGGACAGCATGTGCAGCAGCGGCTCGGCCGGCATGCCGAGGGTCATGCCCGCCATCAGCCCCAGCCACAAGGCCGGCAGCGTACGCAAGCCGTAGCGCAGCATGACGGCCAGCGCTACTC
>JAGPIM010000054.1 GCA_018055005.1 Laribacter sp. | reverse complement strand
CACCTTGAAACGCTCAGGAGGAACAAGCCATGAGTGAAGCGGACAACAAGGCCGGGCTGGCTCCCGGCACCTTTTCCGAAGGGCTGTGGCGCAACAATCCGGTCTTCGTGATGCTGCTGGGCATGTGCGCCGTGCTGGCCGTCACCAACTCGGCCGTCAACGCGCTGGCCATGGGGCTGTCCACCACCGTTGTGCTGGTAGCCTCGACAGCCATGGTGTCGGGGCTGCGCCGGCTGATTCCGCGGCCGGTGCGCATCGCCACCTACGTAGTGATCATCGCCACCTTCGTGACGCTGATCGACTACACCATCCAGGTGATCAGCCTTGCGCTCTACAACGCACTGGGCGCATTCATCCAGCTGATCGTGGTCAACTGCCTGATCCTCGGCCGCGCCGAAGCGCATGCTTCCAAGAACCGGGTGTGGCCGGCAGTGGTCAACGCGCTGGGCATGGGGCTGGGCTTTACCCTGGCACTGCTGGCGATGGGTTCGGTGCGCGAAATCCTCGGCAGCGGCAGCCTCTTTGGCGTGCGGCTGTTCGGCGAAAGCTTTGCCCCGTGGGTGATCATGGTATTGCCGCCAGGCGGTTTCTTCGTGCTGGGCGGCTGGCTTTTGCTGTTCAGCATCATCAAGCATCGCCGTCAGGCGCGGCAGCAACAGCTGGAGGTGCAGCATGTCCACTGAACCGCTGTGGTCGATTTTCCTGAATGCGGCCATCGTCAACAATTTCGTGCTGGCGCTGTTTCTGGGCATCTGCCCGTTCCTGGGGGTATCGAGCAAGCTGCGGACCGCATCCTGCATGGGCGCGGCCACGCTGTTCGTGATGCTGATCTGCGCCCTGTGCGCCTGGGCCATCAATCTGGCGCTGGCGTGGCTGGGGCTGGAAAGCCTGCGGCTGATTGCGTTCATTACGGTGATTGCCTCGACCGTGCAGCTGGTGGAAATGGTGATCCGCCGCTTCAGCCCGGCCCTGTTTGAAAGCCTGGGGATCTTCCTGCCGCTGATCACCACCAACTGCGCGGTGCTGGGCCTCGCGCTGTTCCAGACGGCACGCCAGTATTCGCTGTTGCAGTCACTGGTGTTTGCCCTGGGGGCGGGCGCCGGCTTTACACTGGCGCTGGTGCTGATGGCCGGGCTGCGCGAACGCCTGAGCCTGGCCGAGGTGCCCGACGTCAGCCAGGGAGCGGCCCTGAGCCTGATGCTGGCCGGCATGCTGGCACTGGCGTTCATGGGCTTCAGCGGTCTGGGAGCCTGAGCCATGCTGGGACTGAAAATGCTGGGGGCCGGCGCACTGGTGGCCCTGCTTCTGGGCATCTGGGTGGTGGTGGACCGGCACTGGCAGCGCCGCTGCCGGCCGGGTGCCGAACCCGGCAGTTCTGGCTGCCACGACTGCCAGCAGCACGACTGCCCGAGCCGCCGCAGCTGATCCCGGCGTTTGATCCACTTTTTTCCGGTATTTGACGATGCACGCAGAACTTCTCGCTTTTCTTGACCAGAACCAGATTCCCTATCAGCGCTTCAGCCATCCGCCCGTGTTTACCTGCGAGGAAGCCCGCCAGGTAGCGCCGGATCTGCCGGGTGCTGACACCAAAAACCTGTTCCTGCGCGACGGCAAGGGCAAGCGCCACTTTCTGGTGACGGTGCCGGATCACAAGTCGGTCAACCTCAAGGCGCTGTCGGCCGCACTGGAAGTGAAAAACCTGACCTTTGCCTCGCCCGAGCGCCTGCTGCGCTTTCTGGGCGTGACGCCGGGTGCGGTGACCCTGCTGGGAGTGTTCAACGACAGCGAACGGGCGGTCGAGGTCGTGCTGGACACCGAGCTGTGGGACAGCGACGCTATCCTGGCGCACCCGCTGGTCAATACCGAGACACTGTCGATCCCGACGCCGGGACTGATGCGCTTTCTGGAACTGAGCGGACACCCGCCGGTCCGCTTGTCCGTGCCGCAGCCAGAGGCTGCCTGACCGGTGACACGGGCAGCATTTCGGTTATGCTCTCGCGCTTTTGCCGCAGGAGAAACCGATGTCTGATGCTGCCCGGTTCTGGAATCCGCGTTTTGCCGCCGGAGAATACGTTTACGGCACCGATGCCAATGCCTTTTTGCGCGAGGAGGCACACCGCCTGCCGGCTGGCGGCCGGGTGCTGAGTCTGGGAGAGGGCGAAGGGCGCAATGCCGTGTTCCTGGCCAGCCAGGGCTGGCAGGTGACGGGCGTGGATGCGTCAGCCGAAGGGCTGGCCAAGGTGGCACGGCTGGCACAGGCCCGTGGCGTGCCGGTGGCAACCATTGAGGCCGATCTTGAGGAATGGAGCATTCCGGCCGGCAGCTGGGACGGCATCGTGTCGGTGTTCTGCCATTTGCCGCCGGCCTTGCGCCAGCGGGTGCTGCGCCAGGCTGTCGACGGGCTCAGGCCCGGCGGTGTCCTGCTGCTGACGGGCTACACGCCACGACAGCTGGCATTCGGCACCGGCGGCCCGAAAGAAACCGCCCTGCTCAACGAACCTGCAGACCTGCGGGCCGATCTGGCCGGACTGGACATCCTGCGTTGCGAGGAAGTGGAACGCGACATCTGCGAAGGCCGCCTGCATACCGGACGCGCCGCCGTGGTGGAGCTGGTGGCGCGCAAGCCGGCCTGACGGGTCTGCCGGGGGTCAGCGGAACGGATTCCAGCTCTGGTCCCCCAGCCGCTTCATCCGGTAATAGCAGGCGTTGGCCCGCATGCAGAAGAGCATCTGCGAACCGGCCGCGATGGCCTTGAGACCCCGGAGCGGATCAAAGCCGGCAAGGATCAGCACGCCTTCGATCACCACGCCCACCGCCAGGCAGAAGCCCAGGAGCCCCAGTCCCTTGCGCCACATGCCCTTCCACAGGAAATACAGTATTCCGAGGAACAGCGCCGGCGCGTTGTAGGTGAGTGCGACCCGCTCGCGCCATTCAAGCTGGTTGATGTACCGGGGGCTGGTGCCGCCAGCCTGGTCGAACAGGTCGAACTTGGCCTGCCATGTTTCGGACACGGCAGCATTCTGATTCGCTTGGGATTTTTCCTGTTCCGCTTCAAGCATTTCTCATGACTTTCAATGCGTTGTAACCGGATGTAGCTTGACACAGACCCGGGGCAGCGCAGCTTGCGGTACGTCAAGGGCAGGCGGACGGATCAGCCCCGGGGCGACGGATCGTCCTGGCGGCACCACACGCCGTGCTCCAGCCGCTCCAGCGGACGGAAGTTGGTCTTGTAGGCCATCTTGCGGCAGTCGGCGATCCAGTAGCCGAGGTAGAGGTAGGGCAGGTCCAGCTGCCGGGCCAGCCGGATCTGCCAGAGCACGTTGTAGGTGCCGAAGCTCGCGCGAGGCTCGTCCGGGTCGTAGAAGGTGTAGACCGCCGATACGCCGTCTTCCAGCCGGTCGATCAGGCTGACCATGCACAGCCGGTCGCCGTCGCGGAATTCGGCCAGCCAGCTTTCCACCCCGCTTTTGAGGATGAACTCGCTGTATTGCTGGCGGCTGTCGTCTTCCATGCTGCCGCCCTTGTGCCGCGACAGCTGGTAGCGCCGGTAGAGCCGGTAATGCTCTTCGTCAAACTCCAGCGGCAGCAAGCGCACCGACAGGCCGCAGTGACGGCGCCAGGCCCGTTGCTGGCTGCGGCCGGGCGTGAACTCGGCCACCGGCACCCGTACCGAGATGCAGGCCTGGCAGGCATCGCAATAGGGACGGTAGGTAAACAGGCCGCTGCGGCGGAAACCGATCTGCACCAGCTGGCTGTAGACGCCTGCGTCGATCGACTCGGCCGGCATGGCCACCTGCGAACGGGCCTGCCGGTCCGGCAGGTAGCTGCAGGCATACGGTGCCGTCGCATAAAAACGGACGGTCAGCATGGCATGGTTGTCACGCAGGCTCATTGCAGTGGGACCAGCGCCACAGATCGGGCGGAGCAGGTTGGGCAGTCAGTGTGTTGACTGTAGCAACAAAGTCGCTCCGGGGAATTTCGCGCCCGCCGAACCGCGCAAGATGGGCCGTGTGCATCTGGCAGTCGATCATGTCGATGCCGTGGCCGGCAAAGCGGCGCATCAGGTGCGCAAAGGCGATCTTGGATGCATCCGGTGCCTGCGCGAACATGGATTCTCCGTAGAACATGCGGCCGATCATCACGCCGTAAAAGCCGCCCGCCAGCTGGCCGTCGATCCAGGTTTCGACCGAGTGCGCCAGCCCCAGCCGGTAAAGCTGGCTGTACGTACTGATGATTTCCGGGGTGATCCAGCTCGCCGGTCGTGCCGGTGTGGGGGCCGCACAGGCGCGGATCACCGAACCGAATGCCCGGTCGACCGTGACGGTGTACCGGCGGTGGCGCAGCACTTTTTCCAGCGAGCGCGGGACATGAAGCTCCGCGGGATACAGCACCATGCGCGGATCAGGCGACCACCACAGCACCGGCTCACCCGGGTTGAACCACGGGAAAATGCCCCGGCGGTATGCCGTCACCAGCCGGGAAACCGGCAGGTCGGCACTGGCTGCCAGCAGACCGGAAGGTTCGGTCAGGGCCTGCTCGACGGGAGGAAACGGCTCATCCTCGTCCAGCCAGGCAATCATGGCTGCGACTGGCTGGGACCGGAATCAGCGGCAGGTTCGGCCGGGTGACAGTGCTGGCAGTCACCCTTGAGGCAGCGACCATAGAGATAGAGCGAGTGATCGACGATTTCAAAGCCGTAGCGGGCGGCGATGCGCTCTTGCAGGGCCTCGAGTTCCGGGTCGTAAAACTCGACCACCTGCCCGCACTCCATGCACACGATGTGGTCATGGTGATGGCCCTGGTTGAGTTCGTAGACCGCCCGGTCCGACTCGAAATGGTGCCGGGTCAGGATGCCGGCCTGCTCGAACTGGGTCAGCACGCGGTAAACCGTTGCCAGCCCCACGTCGATCTTGTCGTTGATCAGCCGGCGATAGACATCCTCGGCCGACAGGTGATCCTGCGGATTGCTCTCGAACAGGTTGAGTATCTTGAGCCGGGGGCCGGTGGCCTTCAGGCCGATGCTCTTGAGTTGCTGCGCTTGGTTCATTGCTCTCGGATGTCGTGTGCGTCAACGCTTTTAAGCTATCATATCGGCTTTTCGCGCACCTCCCAAGACTGCTGCCATCCATGCTCAAGCTCGCGCCTCTCGTCGTCACCCTACTTCTGTCGGCCTGCAGCATGCCAGGCTTCCTGTCGCCGCATACCATCGACATCCAGCAAGGGAATGTCGTCACGCAGGATGCGGTCGACAAGCTGCGTCCCGGCATGACCCGCGCCCAGGTCCGCTTCGTTCTGGGCACACCGCTCCTGACCGACATGTTCCATGCCCAGCGCTGGGATTACGTGTTCCAGATCCGCCGGGAAGGCCAGCTGCGCGAAGAAAAGCGCTTTACCGTCTACTTTGACGGCGACCGGCTGACCCGCTGGGAAGGCGACCCCTTCCCGCCGCGCCGCGCCGACCTGGCGGCTCCCGATGCCGCCACCACTCCCGACACCCCGGCCCCGGCGGCCGCTACCGGAGCCACCAATCCATGAGTGATCTGCGCCTTGTCATCGCCGGTTGCGGCGGCCGCATGGGCCGCGCACTGATCGAAGCCGTCACCGGCACTCCCGGCGTCGTGCTTGCCGGCGCGCTCGAGCGTGCCGAAAGCCCGCTGGTCGGCCAGGATGCCGGCCTGCCGCTGGGCCTGACCACCGGCGTCCGCGTCAGCCACGATGTCGATGCGGCCCTCGCCCAAGCCGATGCCCTGATCGACTTCACCCGCCCGGAAGCCACCCTCGCCTACCTCGCCGCCTGCCGCCGCCACAAGGTCAACATGATCATCGGCACCACCGGCTTTGACGATGCAGGCAAGACCGCCATCCGCGACGCCGGACAGGAAATCGGCATCGTGTTCGCCCCCAACTTCTCGGTGGGCGTCAACCTGACCTTCAAGCTGCTTGACCTCGCTGCCCGCGTACTCAACGAAGGCTACGACATCGAAATCATCGAGGCGCATCACCGCCACAAGGTCGACGCACCGTCCGGCACCGCACTGCGCATGGGCGAAGTCGTGGCCGATGCCCTCGGGCGCGACCTGAAAACCTGCGCGGTCTACGGCCGCGAAGGCGTCACCGGCGAACGCGATCCCGGCACCATCGGCTTTGCCACGGTTCGCGCCGGCGACGTGGTGGGTGACCACACCGTGCTCTTTGCCACGCCGGGCGAGCGGGTGGAAATCACCCACAAGGCCTCCAGCCGCCTGACCTTCGCCAATGGCGCCGTCCGCGCCGCGCGCTGGCTTGGCAAGCGTCATGGCCAGTTCGACATGCAGGATGTCCTGGGCCTGCGCTAAGGTGCCGGTCATTCCCGCTTTCGCCGCCCGCGCACTCCACGCGGGCGGTGGTGTTTGAGCCATGCCGATTGCCCCTGCCCGACTGGCCCTCATCCTCGCCGGCTTGCTGCTGCTGGTTTCTCTCGCCTCCCTGCTGCTGGGCGCCGGAGCAACCATTGACGAGCTGTGGCACGGTGATCCATTCGCCTGGTCGCTGGTCCTGCAACTGCGGGCACCCCGGCTGGTACTGGCCTTGGCGGCCGGCAGCCTGCTGGCCCTGTGCGGAGCCAGCCTGCAGGCGCAGTTCCGCAACCCGCTGGCCGAACCCGGCCTGATCGGCGTCTCGGCCGGTGCCGCCCTCGGCGCCGCACTGGCCCTTGCTGCCAGCGCACCGTTCTGGCTGGTGCTGCCGGCCAGCCTGGCCGGCGCACTGACCGCCACCCATCTGGCGCAGCGACTGGCCGGGCGCAGCAGCAATGTCACCGAACTCCTGCTGGCCGGCGTGGCCATCAACGCTTTTGCCGCCGCCCTGCTGACGCTCGTCATCAGCTTTGCCGACGACCAGAGCCTGCGCGGCATCACGTTTTGGCTCATGGGCAGCCTGGCGCTGGCCGACTGGCCGCTGGCCAGCGGACTGGCGCTGGTCGCCATAACCGGACTGGCGCTGCTGTGGCCGCGCTGGCGTCTGCTCAATGCCCTGCTGCTGGGAGAGCGAACCGCGTTTCACGCCGGATTTGCCGTAGCGCGCGAGCGGCGCACCCTGGTCTGGCTGACTGCGACCCTGGTTGCCCTGACGATTTCGCTGACCGGAGGCATCGGCTTTATCGGCCTGATCATTCCGCAACTGGTGCGCCGGCTCTCTGGCGGGCATTACCGCCAGCTGCTGCCGCTCTCGGCACTCGGCGGTGCCCTGTTGCTGGCGCTGGCCGACCTGCTGGCCCGGCTGGCGGTAGCCCCGGCCGAACTGCCGGTTGGTGCCATTACCAGCCTGGCCGGTGCGCCGTTTTTCCTGTGGCTGCTGCACCAGCGCCGGGAGCTGCGCTGATGCTGCTGCGGGCCGAGCACCTGACACTGTACCGTCACGGCCGGACGCTGGTCCGGTCGCTCAACCTGTCTTTGGCCCCGCACCAGCTGGTCGCCGTACTGGGACCAAACGGCGCGGGTAAATCCACGCTGCTTGGTCTTCTGGCCGGGGAAACACCGCCTGATGAAGGTTCACTCAGCTGGCGGAACCAGCCGCTGGCAGGTTTCAGCCCGGCCGAGCTGGCACGCCGGCGAGCCTACCTGATGCAGCAGCATGAAAATGCACCGGGCCTGAACGGCCATGACGTGGTGGAAATCGGCCTGTTTGCCCACGGCGACCCGCGTGCCCATCAGGCAGCCTGCCGGCAGGCCGTCGAGCTGGCACAGGCCTCCACCCTGCTGCCGGCGGCCTACGACACGCTGTCCGGTGGCGAACAGGCGCGGGTGCAGTTTGCCCGCGTGCTGGCGCAGGTGCTGGCCGGCTCCGGCGAGCGCCTGCTGCTGCTTGACGAGCCGACCTCAGCACTCGACCCGGCGCACCAGGAACACCTGTTGGCCACCTGCCGCCAGCTTTGCCGCACGTTGCCGCTGGCCGTGGTGGTGGTCCTGCACGACCTCAATCTGGCAGCCCGCCACGCCGACCGGGTGGTATTGCTGGACCAGGGCCGGCTGGTAGCCGATGCCGCGCCGGTCGAAGCACTGACCCCGGCACGAATCGAAGCAGTATTCGGCCAGCGGGTGCATGTGCTGCCGCACCCGGATGTCCCGTCCCTGCCGGTCTTCGTGCCCCGCTATCCGGCCTGACCCCTTCCTCGCCGTTTGTCCTTTTACCAGCCCGTCTGGCGGCAGATTTCATTACAGGCTGCTAGCTTGGAGCAACAGCCGCATTGCAACTGCATGACCGTACAGGCAAGGCAGGGGTGCGGCCAATCCTTCTGGTATTTGCCGTTCTGCTGGAGCCTGACCATGCACCGACCGCTTGCTGCCCGTTGGTCACCTGTCGTCCCGTTCTGCATTCTGAGCGCCCTGCTGCTGGCTGGCTGCCACAAGCCGGCCGAAATACCGGCCGTGCCGCCACAGGTGGTCAAGGCCATGACGGTGACCCGCCAGGATGTACCGATTGATTTTCCCTTTGTGGCAACGACCGGGAGTTCGCAAAATGTCGAAATCAACGCCCGTGTCACGGGTTACCTGGAGCGCAAGACCTACGATGAAGGCGGCACGGTCAAAAAAGGCCAGACGCTCTTCGTGCTGGACCAGAAACCCTTCCTTGCCTCGCTTGAGTCAGCCCGCGCCCAGCTGGCCAACAGCCGGGCCGCGCTGGAAACCGCCCGCCTGAACCTGCACCGCTATCAGGCACTGGCGCCGCGCGGGGCAGCCTCGCAGTCCGACCTCGACAATGCCACCGGCAGCTACCAGCAGGCACAGGCGTCGGTCAAGGCGGCCGAAGCCAATGTGCAGCAAGCCGAGCTCAACCTCGGTTACACCGTAATCACTTCACCGGTCGACGGTGTGGCCGGGCTGGCGGTTCCGGCCATCGGCACTTACATCGGCAGCAGCAACAGCAACCTTACGACGGTCGCCACGCTGAACCCGATGTGGATCAAGTTCAGCGTATCCGAAGGCCTGATGCAGACCCAGCAGCAGGCTGTCCGGTCGGGGACCCTGCGCACGCCGGTGGACGGGCGGTATCAGGTGGAAATCCTGCGCAGCACCGGTGAGCCTTATGATCTGGAAGGCGTGGTCACGACTGCATCCCCCTTTTACGATGAAGCCACCGGCACATTCGTCGTCCGGGCCACGGTCAACAACAGCAAAGGGCTGCTGCGGCCGAACCAGTACGTCAACATACGGCTGAAGGGAGCTGTGCGTCCCGGCAGCATCGTCCTGCCACAGCGCGCCGTCCAGCAGGGACCGGGCAGCCAGTACGTGTGGGTGGTCGGCAAGGACAATACCGCCGAATACCGCCCGGTCACGGTCGGACCGTGGCAGAACCTCGGCTGGCTGATCCAGAGCGGCCTGGAGCCGGGCGAAAAGGTGGTCGTGGAAGGGCTGACCGCCCTGCGCCCCGGCGCCCCGATGAAAGTCAGCCAGCTGTCGCCGGCCGAACTCGCCGCCCTGCTGGGTGAATCTGCTCCGGCGGCTTCGGCCACACCCGCAGCAGCCCCTGCGGCCAAACTCCCCCCCGGCACCCGGCCCTGACGGAGAGCGCTCATGTTCTCGCTTTCGAGATTCTTCATCGAGCGGCCGGTCTTTGCCGCCGTACTGTCGATCATCATCGCCATACTCGGCCTGCTGGGGCTTTACAGCCTGCCGATCCAGCAGTATCCGAACATCGCCCCGGTACAGATCACGGTGTCCGCCAACTACCCTGGCGCCGACGCCCAGACGGCCTCGCAGTCGGTGGCTGCCCCGATCGAGCAGCAGATCATCGGGGTGGACAACCTGCTTTATCTGACTTCCAGCAGCTCCTCCAGCGGCAACATCAGCATCCAGGCCTATTTCAAGCAGGATGCCGACCCTGACATTGCCCAGGTGCAGGTCCAGAACCGCGTCAGCCTCGCCACGCCACAGCTGCCGTCCGTGGTGAACCAGTACGGCGTGACCGTCAACAAGCGTTCGTCCAGCATCCTGATGGTGGTGAACTTCTACGACCCCAGCGGCAAGATGAGCGCGCTGGACCTGAGCAACTACGTCACCATGAACGTGCTGGATACCATCAAGCGCATTCCCGGTGCCGGCCAGGCCGCACAGTTCGGCTCGTCCAACCAGGCCATCCGCATCTGGATGGACCCGCGCAAGATGGCGTCGCTCGGTGTCACCACTGCCGACATCAAGAACGCCATCGCCAGCCAGAATGCCCTGGTCGGCGCCGGCCAGATCGGCCAGGAACCCAGCAACAGCCAGGTCGAGCTGACCATTCCCGTAGTGGCGGCCGGTGCGTTTGCCGATCCAGTCATCTACGAAAACATGGTGATCCGCGCAGCCCAGGGCAACAACGCCCTGGTGCAGGTCAAGGATGTCGCCCGGGTCGAGCTGGGCCAGCAGAATTACCAGGGGCAGAATTTCGTCAACGGCAAGCCGGCCTCGACCGTGGCGGTGTATCTGCAAGCCGGTGCCAACAGTCTTGAAGTGGCCGATCAGGTACGGGCCACGCTGAAAACGCTGAAGGCCGGTTTTCCGCCCGGCATGGACTATCTGGTGGCGCTGGATACCACCACCTACGTGCGCGATTCGATCAGCGAAGTGACCAAAACCCTGATCGAGGCGCTGGTACTGGTGCTGGTCATCATGTACCTGTTCCTGCAAAACCTGCGCGCCACCTTCATTGCCACCATCGCCATCGGCGTATCGTTGCTGGGGTCGTTCATCGGACTGGCGCTGCTGGGATTTTCTGTCAACCTGCTCACCCTGTTCGGCCTCGTGCTGGCCATCGGTCTGGTGGTGGACGACGCCATCGTGGTCATCGAAAACGTCGAACGGGTCATGCACGACAATCCGGACATGCCGGTACGCGAGGCTGCCATCGAATCGATGCGCGAAGTGTCCAGCGCAGTATTCGGCATGACACTGGTGCTGTCGTCGGTGTTCATCCCGGCACTGTTCATGAGCGGCACGACCGGCGAACTCTACAAGCAGTTTGCCGCCACCATTGCCGGCGGGGTGATCGTGTCCGGCATCACCGCACTGACCCTGACGCCGACCCTGTGTGCCATGCTGCTCAAACGCAGTGAACCACACACGCGCGGACCATTCGCGTGGTTCAACAACTGGTTTGCCCGGTTGACGCGCAGCTACGGCCGGCTGTCGCACCTGGTAATCCGGCGCTCGCTGGTGTCCGTGCTGTTCCTTGGCTTGATGCTGCTGGGCGTATGGCAGCTCTTCCGCATCGTGCCGACCAGTTTTGTGCCGCAGGAAGACCAGGGCTATCTCTTTGCCGCACTGATGCTGCCCGAATCTTCCAGCATGCCCCGCACCATCAAGGCGGCCGACCAGCTTGACCGCATCATCCGCGGCAACCAGGCGGTGGAGGCCAACACCATCATTGACGGCTTCAGCCTGCTGGACGGCCAGAACAAGAGCAGCGTAGCTACCGCCTTCATCAACCTGAAACCCTCGGGCGAGCGTACCAAACCCAGTGAATCCGCCTTTGCCGTAGTGGAAGACATTGCCCGCCAGACCCGTGCCTTTACCGCCGGCATGGTGATCCCGCTGATTCCGCCCCCGATTCCCGGCATTGGCACCCAGGCCGGTTTTGACATGTGGGTGCAAAGCCGTGGCACAGATTCGCCGGCGCAGATCCAGCAGAACGTACAGAAATTCATTGCGGCCGCCAGCAAGGAGCCGGCCATCGGCAGCCTGCGGACCAGCTTCAATGCCAACACGCTGCAACTGAAAGTCGACATCGACCGGGTGAAGGCCAACCTGATCGGGGCGGACATTTCCGACGTGCTGGGCACCTTGCAGGCGCAGCTGGGTTCGCTGCGGGTCAGCCAGTTCAACCAGTACAGCCGTGTCTGGGATGTCACCATCCAGTCCGAGTCGGATTACCGCCAGCGCCCGGAGGACATCGGCCTGCTTTACACCCGCACGACCCAGGGCAACATGGTGCCGCTGTCCTCGGTGGTCAACAGCAGTTTTTCCAGCGGCCCGACCGTGATGTCGCAGTACAACGGTGTGCCGGCTGCCAATGTCACCGGCACACCGGCCAGCGGCTACAGCTCGGGTGAGGCCATTGCGGCACTGGAACGGGTGGCGGCCGACGTATTGCCCAGTACCTACGGCTACGGCTGGGCCGGCCTGACCTATACCGAGGTCAGCTCAGGCAATGATTCGGTCTTCATCTTCGGGCTGGGCCTGCTGATGGTGTTCCTGATCCTGGCCGTGCTGTTCGAGTCGTGGACCCTGCCGACTGCCGTGCTGGCCGCCGTACCGTTCGGACTGCTGGGTGCCCTGCTCGCGACCTGGCTGCGCGGTCTGGACAACGATGTCTACATGCAGATCGGCTTGTTGGTGCTGGTCGGACTGGCAGCCAAGAACGCCATCCTGATCGTCGAATTTGCCGTGCAACTGCACAAGGACGGCAAATCCCTGCTCGAAGCGGCGGTGGATGCCGGCGAGCTGCGCCTGCGCGCCATCATCATGACTTCGCTGGCCTTCATCTTCGGTACCCTGCCCCTGGCGCTGGCTACCGGCAGCGGAGCCAATGCCCGGCACTCGATCGGTACCGGCATCGTGGGCGGCATGATCGTGCTGTCGTCGCTCGCCCTGCTGTTCGTGCCGATGTTTTTCTATCACTTTGAACGCTGGCGCGAAGGCAGCCGAAAACCGCAGGCCGCAGCTGGCGAACCGCCGGCCGGTGACGACGAGGAAGACCGATCATGAAAGCGGTACTGACAACGACCTGCCTTGCCCTGCTGCTGGCCGGCTGTGCCGTCGGGCCGGATTACCGGCGACCGGCGGTGGATGTTCCCTCCGGATTCCGCTTCCAGCAGCCGGATGCCTCTGACGCCGCGCTGGATACCGAGTGGTGGAAGGACTTTGGTGATCCGGTACTGGACGGTTATGTCAGCGAGGCACTGGAGCACAACCGCAATCTGGCCATTGCCGTTGCCAACGTCGATGCCGCTGCCGCCCAGCTGACCGTTGCCCGGGCATCCCTGTTTCCCACGCTGGATTACCAGGCCAGTGCAAACCGGGGGCGCAGCAACAGCCTGCAGGTACTGCCCGCCAGCCAGGCCGGCAACAGCTTCGAGCTGCTGGGCAGCACCAGCTGGCAGATCGACCTGTGGGGTGCACTGCGCCGCCAGACTGAAGCGGCACAGGCCCTGCTGAAGGCCAGCGAACAAGCGCGGCGCGGTGTGCGGCTGTCGGTAGTCAGCTCGACCGTGCAGGGTTACCTGCAATTGCGGGGACTGGACCAGCAGCTTGAAATTGCCAGGCGGACGGCCAGCAGCTACGCCGACACGGTCAAGCTGTTCGAACTGCAATACCAGTACGGGGCCATTGCCCGCATCACGCTGGAACAGGTCCGCAGCCAGTACCAGTCGGCGCTGGCGAGCATTCCGCCGATCGAGGCTTCGATCGTGCAGACCGAAAACGCTCTCTCCCTGCTGCTGGGACGCAATCCTGGCCCGGTCGTGCGCGGCAAGCCGCTGGCTGAACTCCGGCTGCCGCCGATTCCCGGCGCACTGCCCTCCAGCCTGCTGACCCGGCGGCCGGACATTCTGGAGGCCGAAAACAAGCTCGTGTCGGCCAATGCCAAAATCGGCGTGGCCCGGGCCCAGTATTTCCCGCAACTGACCCTGAATGCCGGCATCGGCAGCCTCGCCACCCGCACTGGCAGCCTGCTGACTGCGGGTGCCGGTATCTGGAGCGTGGCCGGCGCGCTGGCCGGTTCGGTTTTCTCGGGTGGTGCCACCGTCGGCGCAGTCAGAAGTGCCGAGGCCTCGACCCGCGCGGCCGAGCAGACCTATCTGCAAACCATCCAGCAGGCCTTTGCAGATGTCGAAAACGCCATGTCCGGCTGGCAGACCTCGTCGCAGCGCCTCAAATCCCTTGAAGACCTGCAAGCCAGCAGCCGCGAATATTCAGACCTCGCCATGCTGCAATACCAGGGCGGCATCGCCAACTATCTGACCGTGCTCGATGCCCGGCGCCAGCTGTATTCTGCCGAAATCGATGCAGTTTCGGCCCGCACCAGCTATCTGAGCAATGCCGTGGCGGTGTATCTGGCACTGGGGGGAGACTGGGGTACCGCTTCGCAACCTCAGCCCCAGACGACCCCATGAAAAAGCGCCGGCACAGGCCGGCACAGGTTTTCCACAAGATGACGGTCAGTCGCGGAAATTGTTGAACTGCAAGGGAAAATCGGTGACTTCCTTGCGCACCATGGCAATGGTTTCCTGCAACACGTCACGTTTGGCTCCTGACACCCGCACGGCATCGCCCTGGATCGAGGCTTGTACCTTGAGCTTGCTGTCCTTGATCAGGCGCACGAGCTTCTTGGCCAGATCGGTTTCCACCCCGACTTTCACGGTAATGGCCTGCTTGACCTTATTGCCGCTGACCTTTTCCACCTTGGCGTAGTCAAGGCAGCGCACGTCCACGTCACGCTTGGCCAGCTTGCCCAGCAGGACGTCCTTGACCTGGTCCAGCTGGAAATCGCTGTCGGCGTAGGCCGTCATGATCTTGTCGGCCAGTTCGACCCGCGCATCGCTGCCCTTGAAGTCGTAGCGGTTGGTGATTTCCTTGTTGCTCTGGTCCAGTGCGTTTTTGACTTCGACCAGATTCACTTCCGACACGATATCGAACGACGGCATAACTTTTCTCCTGATTATTCCATCTCCCGGCAGGGAGACAATTCATCACCCCGCCATTCTAGCGGATGTCCCAAAGCTGCCAGACACCATTCGTGTGCCGTACCGGGCCAATTACTCATCAACAATGATTAATGCCCGAAACATATCTATATCCATATCTACTACTGACAGATATGCGTACTCACACGCCCTTGGTGTGCATGTCTGTCCCGTTTTTCCATTTCATGCCGAGTCCGTCACATGAGCCTGCTGGATGTCCTGGCCATCTATCTGCTGGGGCTCAAATATCTGGTGCTGGTCATTGCCGTCCTGCTGTTGATCTTCGGACTGGATGACCTGTTCATCGATGCCGTGTTCTGGCTGCGTCGCGGCTGGCGCTGGCTGACGGTCTACCGGCGGCAGGAGCGGGCACGGCCGCTCATGCTGTACCGGCAGGACGAACAGCCGCTGGCCATTATGGTGCCGGCCTGGCAAGAGGCCGACGTGATTGCTCACATGGCCGATCTGGCAGCGAGAACGCTGGATTACGAGAACTATCACATATTCATCGGCACCTATCCCAACGACCAGGCCACACAAGAGCAGGTGGAATGGGTATGCACCCGTCACCCCAATGTCCACAAGGTGCTATGCGCCCTGCCCGGACCCACCAGCAAGGCAGACTGTCTCAACAATATCGTCAGCAGCATCCTG
>JAGPIM010000201.1 GCA_018055005.1 Laribacter sp. | reverse complement strand
CGACCAGTGCCCCGCGGGCAACAAACGCTTCGTAATCCAGCAGCAGGTCAAAATCGGCCGGTGCCACCCAGGCGCCGAGCGGGCCGCCGATCTGGACCGCCTTGATCGGGCGGCCGCTGGCCGAGCCGCCGCCAAAATCGTGCAGCAGTTCGGACAGGCGCAGGCCGAAAGCGGTTTCCACCAGTCCGGTCTGGCGCAGGTTGCCGGCCAGCTGGACGGGCAGTGTGCCGCGCGAGCGTTCGCTGCCGTAACGGCTGAAGGCCTCGCCGCCTTCGCGGGCGATGAACGGTATGGCTGCCAGCGTCATGACGTTGTGCACGAGGGTCGGCTGGCCGAACAGGCCGGCCTCGGACGGCAGCGGCGGCCGGGGACGCACCATGCCGCGCCGGCCTTCGATCGATTCCAGCAAGGCTGATTCTTCGCCGCAGATATAGGCGCCGGCACCGCAGCGGACCTCCAGCTCGAAGGCCAGCCCGTTGCCCAGGATGTTGTCTCCCAGATAACCGGCCTGCCGGGCCTGGGCAATGGCTTCGCGCATGTGGTCAATGGCGCGCGGATACTCGGAGCGGATGTAGACATAGCCCTCGCGGGCACCGACCGTCAGGGCGGCCAGCGTCATGCCTTCGATCAGCGCATAGGGGTCGCCTTCCAGCAGCATGCGGTCGGCGAACGTACCTGAATCGCCTTCATCGGCATTACAGACGACGAATTTTTCCGCTGCGTGCGCCTGCCGGACACTTCGCCACTTGATATGGGCCGGAAATGCTGCGCCGCCCCGGCCGCGCAGGCCGGAGGTTTCCAGCGCCTGCAAGAAGGCATCGGCCCCGGTCGACAGCCAGCGTTGCAGGCCGGCGTAGCCGCCGGTGGCCAGATAGTCCGACAGCGACAACGGCCGGGTCAGCCCGGCGCGGGCAAATACCAGCCGTTGCTGGCGGGCAAGGAAAGGATGCTGCTCCAGATCACCGATCCGCGCCGGGTGGGCACCGCCGTCGAGAAAACCGGCATCGAACAGGCCTGGGACATCGCTGGCCGGTACCGGGCCGTAGGCTGTCCGTCCCTGCGCGGTCTCCACTTCGACCAGCGGTTCCAGCCAGTACAGGCCACGGCAGCTGGTGCGTACTACCTCCAGCGGCATGCCGCGCCGGCCGGCTTCCTGGACCAGTGCCTCGGCCAGCGCATCGGCGCCGACGGCACAGGCGACCGAGTCGCAGGCAACATGCACCCGCGCCGTCATGGTTGCTGCTCCAGCCGGGCCAGCAATTCCAGCAGCCTGTCGGGTGTGACGCGGGCATGCAGTCGTCCGTCCAGCTCCAGCGCCGGTGAACAGGCACAGGCGCCGAGGCAGTACACCGGCTCGCAGGCCACCGGGCCGTCGGCAGGCAGGGCGTGGTCCAGCAGGTGGGCCAGGGTATCGGCGCCCATGGCCTGGCAGGATTCGGCCCGGCACAGGCGCAGTGTGTGTGCCTTGGGTGGTGTGCGGCGGAAGTCGCGGTAAAAGCTGATGACACCGTCGATTTCGGCACGGGACTGGCGCAAGGCCTGTGCCAGCCGGGGCACGGCCGCATCCGGGATGTAGCCGAACTGCGCCTGGATGGCGTGCAGCAAGGGCAGCAGTGCGCCGCGACGGTCCTGGTTGGCTCTGATCAGGGTATCCAGCGTGGCAAGCAGGTCATCATCGTCGGCCATGGCGGGCGCTTCGGGTGAAGGACATGCCTGCACTGTAGCCAGGGGGGCGGGCTTTTGCCGGAAGCGGCCGGCTAGGATGTGCTCAAGCGGCGGGTTGCCACGCGGCTCCGGGACGGGTTGTGCAAGCCGGGGCGGACTCGCCAGCCTTGGGCGGTATTGCCGGAGCCGTCCGGACGGTATCTGGCACGGGCAGGCCGGGCCGGGCGCGCGAGAATGGATACGGTTTGTGTGTACCGGCCGGGAGGCATGTCCGCAGAGGACCGAGGTGAAGCCGGTAGGTCGCGGAGGAGGAAGGGCTCCGCCCGGTTCAAGGGCGAGGACTGTCCCTTGGGGCGGCAGGCGTGGCGGGAGCAGATACCGGCATGCGGGGATTGTGCTGGCTGCGGCAGGATGCTTTCATCACCCTGTCGTACAGGTTGACGGGCATCTGCTCCGTATCATCCTGACCATGCGACCCACCGGCAACCAACCTGAAAGAGCATGGCCATGCCTGACATCGCCCCCCTGGCCTGGAGCCGCCTGCTGACCTGCCTGCTGTGCGGTTTCCTGATCGGCATCGAGCGCCAGCTGCGCGGCAAGCCGGTCGGTATCCGGACTTCGTCCCTGATCATCCTCGGCAGCTACTGTTTTCTGGAGCTGAGCTGTGCCATCAGCCCGCAGGCCGCAGACCAGGCCCGTGTGCTGGGGCAACTGGTGACCGGCATCGGCTTTCTGGGCGCTGGCGTGATGATGACGCAAAACGGCGTAGTGATCGGCGCCACGTCGGCGGCAACGGTGTGGGTGCTGGCCGCGCTGGGTGCGATGATCGGGCTGAACCTGTCGGTACCGGCCATCGTGCTGACCTTCTTCATCCTCGGCATCCTCGTCGGAGTCGATTGGCTGGAGCGCAAGTTCGTGCATCTCCAGCGCGGAGTGCACAAGCAGTTCGGCGACCGCCACGGAGCCGAGTGAGGGCGCGGGCGTCCGCTCGTGAGCCGCGGCCGGCAGCGGCAAGGGGGATGGAATGAACGGAGTCGCCGTGCTGGCCTGGCATTCCGCAAGACGGGCATGGCGGGCGCTTGTGGTGGTGGCGTTCTCTCCGTTACCCACGTACGGGGCCGGACATCCGCATGTTCCCGCTGTTCCTTCTCGTACAGGCCCCCGTTACCCGCATACAGCCGGGCGCAAGAACGGGCTGCCTGCCGTTGCCAACTTGCCGTGCTGCTGGATGTAGCGGCCCCCTTTCCCGTGGCTGGCAACCCTGGCGCCGGCCGGCTTCAAGGGCCGGCAGCGTGTCTGCTCCCGGCAAGGTCTGGCAGCGTCATTTGCCTGGAGCTGTTCCCTGTCTGGTCAGCGGTTTTTCCGGCCCTGCCGGCGCGTCCAGCCCCACCACAGCGCCAGTCCGGCCAGGGCCGCCAGTACGACCGGCAGGTTGCCCCAGCGCATGTAGGGCGTCAGGCCGCTGCGCGGCTGCACGGTTACCTCCAGAACGCCGCGGGTGAACTGCGGCATCTCGGCCAGCACCTGGCCGCGGTGGTCGATGGCTGCAGTCAGGCCGGTATTGGTGGCGCGCACCATCGGGCGCCCGGTTTCCAGCGCCCGGGTCTGTGCCAGCTGCAAGTGTTGCCAGGCCGCGTTGCTGTTGCCGAACCACGCCATGTTGCTGACGTTGGCGAGGAGGGTGGCTTCGCGGGCCGGCCCGATCAGCTCTTCGCCAAAGCTGTCTTCGTAGCAGACGTTGAAGGCAACCCGTTCGCCGGCCAGCGCCAGCGGTGCCTGCTGTGTGCCGCCGGGGGTGAAGCCCGACAGCGGGATGTCCATGAAACGGTACAGCCAGCCGGTCAGCCACGGCAGCGGGATGAATTCACCGAACGGTACCAGGTGGTCCTTGCTGTAGCGCTGTTCGCGTCCGGTGACGCTGACCACGCTGTTGAAATAGCGGCCGTCCGCCAGCCGGGTGGGCGCACCGGTGACCAGTTCGGCACCCTTGGCGGCCGCCATGCCCCGCAGGGCATTGACGTACTGCGCCGGCATTTCGTCGTACATCAGCGGAAAGGCGGTTTCCGGCAGGATGATCAGGCGACCGCGGGCGGCGGCGACCTGTTCGGCGTAGACGCGCAGGGTCAGGCCGAAGGCATCCGGGTCCCACTTGAGCGACTGCGGAATCGCTCCCTGCGCCAGCGACACGGTCAGCGGTTTGCCGGCCGGCTGCGTCCACTCCCGTTGCTTGAGAGCGACGCCACCGCTCCACAGGGCGGCCACCAGCAGCACTGTCAGGGCGATCGGCCGCCGTTGCAGCCTGGTGTTGCCGGTCTGGCGCAGCCAGAGCAGCCACGCCAGCACAGCAGCGGTCAGGGCCACCATCCAGCTGAGGCCGAAGATGCCGGTGACCGGCAGGTAGCCGGCCAGTGGACCGTCCGGCACCTGGGTGTAGCCCAGTGCTCCCCACGGAAAACCGGTGATCACCCAGCCGCGCAGCCAGTCGGCCAGCGTCATCAGGAGCGGAAATGCCAGCAGCCAGGTACCGGTCGGCCGGTTGCTATAGCGGGCCCAGCGGGCAGCCAGCGCCAGTGCCAGCGCCGGAAACAGCGCCAGCCACGCCGGAAGCAGCAGGGTCAGCGGGGCGGCCAGTAGGGCGGGCAGGCCGGCGATGTCGTGCAGGCTGAGGTAGGTCCAGTAAAAGCTGGCAGTAAAGCCGGCCAGCGCCCAGACATAGCCTGCGGCAAAGGCGCGGCGCGGGCTGGCGCCGATGGACAGGCGGACCGGTACGGCCAGCAGCAGCGGCATCAGCCAGCCCAGGTGATAAGGCGCCAGCGTCAGCGGATAGGCCAGGCCGGCCAGCAGGGCAACAAGCAGGATTCGCACGGATCGGGTTTCCACACAAACAGGTGACGGCAGGTGAAACACC
>JAGPIM010000200.1 GCA_018055005.1 Laribacter sp. | reverse complement strand
AGCGCACGGAAAAATCATTGTCGGCAAACAGCAGCATCAGGGCGGCAAAGGCCAGGCACGCCAGCAGGCTTTGCACCACGGCCAGCGGCCGGGCCGCCGTCACCAGCGCCCGCTCGCCCGTGGCTGCGCCCCGCAGCAGCAGGCCACCCATGATGGCCGAAACCGCCACGCAGGCGCACAGCGCCAGAAGACCCAGTTCAGGTAAGACTGCCCACATCACTGCACCACCGTTTCGCCGGTGCGCTGGATGGCATCGGCGGCCTCCGGCGGCATGTAGTTTTCATCGTGCTTGGCCAGCACCTGGGTGGCCGTCAGCACGCCATCGGTACCGATGCGGCCCTGGACCACCGTGCCGTGTCCTTCGCGGAACAGGTCGGGCAGGATGCCTTCGTAGCGCACCGGCACTGATCTGGCCGTGTCGGTGATCACGAAGCGCACCCGCAGGCCGCCTGGCTCGCGCTCGACACTGCCGGCCTCCACCAGTCCGCCCACCCGGATGACCTGCCCGGCGTCGACCTGGCCTGCCGCGATTTCGGTCGGGGTATGAAAGAACACCAGATTGCTGCGAAAGGCGTTGAGGATCAGGCCGCTGGCCACGGCTACCACGGCCAGGCCGGCCAGCACGATCAGAAGGCGTTTCTTACGCTTGGGATGCATCGGCAGTCTCCCGTGAAGGTTGCGCCGGGTCTGCCGGCAACGGTGTGGACCATGCCTGATCGCCGGCATCATCCATGGCCACGCGCAAGGCCAGCTGGCGCATGGTGCGACGGCGGTGGCGGCGCAGGATCAGCAGCTCCAGCGCTACGGCGAAAAAGCACATGCCGAACGAGCCCCAGACGTACAGGGCATAGCCACCCATGGCAAAAAAGTCGCTGGCGGAGGTCCAGTTCATGCGGCAGATTTCCTCAGGATGCGTTTGACCCATTCGGTGTCGATGTCACGTTCCAGGATCAGTACGCGTACGCGCACAAAGGCGACGGCAATCGAATAGGCCCAGGCGGCGAACACCATCAGCAGCATCGCCAGCAGCATGTCGTGCGCCATCGACGGCGCACGGGTGACGCTGACCGTGGCGCCCTGGTGCAGGGTGTTCCACCATTTGACCGAGAAATAGATCACCGGCACGTTGACCACGCTGACCAGTGCAAAGAGGCCGCAGGCCCGGTCGCCACGGCGCGGATCGTCGATGGCGGCCTTGAGTGCCAGCATGGCGAGGTACAGGAACAGCAGGATCAGCTCCGATGTCAGCCGCGCATCCCACACCCACCAGGCGCCCCACATCGGCTTGCCCCACAGGGCGCCGGTCCAGAGCGACAGGAAGGTGAACATGGCGCCGGTCGGCACCAGTGCCTGCGCCATCATGAACGACAGGCGGGTGTTCATCACCAGCCCCACCGCGCTCCAGAACGCCACCACGACGTAGATCAGCATCGACATCCACGAGGCCGGCACATGCACGAAAATGATGCGGTAGCCCTCGCCCTGCTGAAAATCGGTCGGCGCCACGAAAAACCCGACATACAGGCCCGCCACCGCCAGCAGGGCCGACAGCAGCCACAGCCACGGCAGCAGCTGTCCGGTCAGCATGTAGAAGCGGGGCGGGGCGGCAAAGCGCATCCAGTTGATCTTCATGACAAGTCACTCATTCGCAGGCCAGCCGCAGGCTGGCCGCAGTGGCAAACGGGGAGAAAAACACCACCAGCAGGGCAAATGCGGCCAGCACGGACAGTTCGGCTTCGATGCGGCCGCTGTCGGCCTGGGCCACGGCCATGGCACCGAAGACCAGCACCGGCACGAACAGCGGCAGCACCAGCAGGGCCAGCAGCATTGATCCATTGCGCAAGCCCAGCGTCAGTGCCGCACCGACCGAGCCGATGAATGCCAGTGCCAGCGTGCCCAGTGCCAGCGTCAGCGGCAGCAGCAGCAAGGCCGTCGGCCCCAGTTCAAACTGGAGGCCCAGCAGCGGCGATACCAGCACCAGCGGCACGGCGCAGGTCAGCCAGCGCGCGGTGATCTTGGCGATCACGGCCCAGATGAACGGCAGCGGCGACAGCAGCAGTTGTTCCAGCGTGCCGTCGCGCCAGTCGGACTCGAACAGGTCGCCCAGCAGGATCAGCGTTGCCAGAAGGGCGCTGACCCACAGTACGCCAGGGCCGATGGCGCGCAGCAGGGCGGCTTCAGGGCTGGTGGCCAGCGGAAACAGCGTGGCTGTCACCACGAAAAAGAACAGGGCATACAGGGCGTCGCTGGGGCGGCGCAGGGCCAGCCGGATGTCGCGGCCCATTACGGTGAAAAACAGAGCCGTCGCCGTCATCGCCGTTCTCCCAGATGCAGTTCCCGCATGCCCTGGCCGGGCAGTTCGGCATGATGGGTCATGACGACGCAGCCGCCGGCAGCCGCATGGGTACTGATGGCGTGCCAGACCTGCTGGCAGCCACGGGTATCGAGTGCATTGAAGGGTTCGTCCAGCAGCCACAGTGGCCGCTGCATGGCTTCGAGGGCGGCAAAGGCCAGCCGTTTGCGCTGGCCCTGCGACAGGGCGCGGGCGGGCAGTCCGGCCTGGCGGGCCAGCTCCCAGCCCTGGAGCTGGCCCGCCAGCAGGGTATCAGCCGGCCGGCATCCGGCCAGGCTGACCTGGAGCTGGAGGTTTTCCAGCACGGTCAGGTCATCCTTGAGTGCCGCCTGTGGTCCCAGCCAGCCCAGGGTCTGGCGGTGCCGGGCATCCAGCGGCCGGTCATCGCGCAGGATGGTGCCGGCATCCGGCCGGGCAAACCCGGCCAGAAGGCGCAGCAGGCTGGTTTTGCCGCAGCCGTTGTCGCCGCGTACATGCAGGACTTCGCCGGCACCGACCCGGAACGACAGGTCGGAAAACAGCGTGCGCGAGCCTTTGCGACACGTGAGATGCTGAATGGCAAGCATTGGACATCCAAGGCTGTGGAAGTCAGGATTATCGCAAAAGCCGCCTGGGTGTGAATCATCCACTAGGATTAGTGCGGATTCTTCATGTTTTATGTCAAATAAAAAACCGCCGGCAGACGAACCTGCCGGCGGTTTGTGCCTGGTCAAGGCCGGTTACGGTTTGGCCAGCTCCGGGTGGATGTTGGCACCGGTGGCGTTGTTGGCGCCAATGCCCTGGTCCACCGGCGGCATGCGGTGGGCAATGCCCTTGTGGCAGTCGATGCAGGTCTGGCCGGCGGCCTGGGCCTCCTCGTGCTTGAGGGACGAACGGGTGCCCTGCACACTGGTATCCATGTACTGGAAGTTGTGGCAGTTGCGGCACTCGCGCGAATCCGACGCCTTCATGCGGGCCCATTCGTTCTGGGCCAGCCGCTGGCGGTTGGCGGCAAACTTCTCCGGCGTGTCGATGCTGCCGGTGATCTTGCCCCAGACTTCCTTGGAAGCCTGCACCTTGCGGATCATCTTGTGCACGAAATCCTTGGGCACGTGACAGTCCGGGCAGGTGGCACGCACGCCCGAGCGGTTGTTGTAGTGGATGGTTTGCTTGTATTCCTCGTAGACGTTGTTCTTCATCTCGTGGCACGAAATGCAGAACGATTCCTGGTTGGTGGCTTCCATGGCGGTGTTGAAGGCGCCCCAGAAGACGATGCCGGCCACGAACAGTCCCGCCACCGTCCACGGGCCGGTACGCTTGAACCACGCCCAGAGGCGGGCCAGGCGTGAGGGTTTTTGATCAGTCATGATGACTCCTGTCTGCTACCGGACTATTTGCGCGTACTGGACTGGTAGGCGTTGTTGACCAGCGGCCTGGCATCCACCTGCGGCACGTGGCACTGGGTACAGAAGTAGCGCGACGGCGACAGGTTGGACAGCTCCTGGCCGGTCCGGGTCTTGAAGTGCGACGGCGGTACGCGGGTGGTGTTCATTTCCACGTAGCGGGCGGCCGAATGGCAGTCCATGCACTTGTTGAAGTTGGTGCTGATCTCGTACTTCGACACGTCGTGCGGAATCAGCGGCGGCTGCTGCACGTAGTCACGCACGATGCGCTTGGAGTCCTTGATCGGCTTGTACATGTCGGTTGCGCTGTGGCCCAGGGCGGCCTGGCCTTCCAGCGGGGCATTGTCGGCAGCCTGGGCCAGATAGCTGCCCGGTGCCACAAGGGCGCTGACCAGGGCAAGCAGCGCCAGACGGGAAGCGGTTTTCACGATTCTTCACTCCTCTTGTCGAAACGGTGGCTGAAGCGGAACACGTCCTGCGCGCATACATCGATGCAGCGGCCGCAGTTGGTGCAGTCTCCGTTCAGAATGACGGGGGAGCTCTGCGCGTCGCCCTTGAGGGCAGGCTTGATCACCTGCGGCTCCGGGCAGACCGCAAAGCAGTCCATGCAGTCATCGCAGCGGGCGCGGGCAGGGGCACTGACCCGGAGCAGCGAGGCACGGCCGATCAGGCCGTACGCCGCGCCCATCGGGCACACGTGTCCGCACCAGCCGCGCTGGGCGATGACGAGGTCGTAGATGAAAACGGCGAGGACCAGCACAAGGCCGATGCCG
The DNA here is from genome assembly GCA_018055005.1 of Laribacter sp. Taxonomy (GTDB): domain Bacteria; phylum Pseudomonadota; class Gammaproteobacteria; order Burkholderiales; family Aquaspirillaceae; genus Laribacter. Next base: position 74 of record JAGPIM010000200.1, on the reverse strand, counting down.
GCGCCGAACAGGATTTCGCGGTGCAAGAGCGAAACCGGGTTGACGAGTTCCCACACCATCGAGCCGCTGAAGGC
>JAGPIM010000001.1 GCA_018055005.1 Laribacter sp. | reverse complement strand
CGCATGAAAGACAGGGCGCCGGCGTAGGTGTTTTCGATAGTGGAGCCGTACAGGCCCGGACGACGGAAGGCACCGTCACCGATGATTTCGGTCATGAAAGCACTCCAGGGGGAGGCACGCCGGCCAGCGCTGGCCGACGATTCCCGTCCATCTTGCTAGCCGACGGGTCAAGGCTGCCGCGCCCCTCGCGCGGAAAAACGCGGGCGAGTGTGCCGCGAGATGCCCGGTAACGCAAACATTGCCTCGACGAACGCTTCCCTCCTTCAGGATGCTGTTGCGGCCAGGCCGATGCGGCCTTTGCCTCAAAACCCGGTGATTGCCCGCGCACCATCCGCCGGATGGTTCTTCCTGGCGCGGCAAGGCAGCCATGGCAGAGACAACCAAGCCCCCGAAATCGACCAATGCCGGTTTTTCAAGCGGCATGAACATGCCCTGGCTACCCGTTACCGCACCCGCCGCCGGGAATTACATGAGCATTGACGACTGTCGACAAGTCTTTTCGCAAATATGCCATTGCCCGCATGAACTGACCGCGGTGCACATCCTCCTCTGTCGGACATGCCGTCATCCGGCTGCGGACAAAAAAACACAGCCCGCCGGGGTGGACGGGCTGCGAAACTTCGGGACATGCTTCACTCAAGCAAAGAGGTGCTGGCGAAGCCAGACGCAAGACTGTCCGACAAAATGAACCGTCAGTTGCAGGCCAAAGGCGATCCGGCCCGTTGTGACCAGATGATCGACACCACTCTCGTGCCGGTTCAGTGCAACATTCAGGCCAGAACTGCACAGATGCGGATCAAGCAGGATGAAATGCCGCTTCCAGTTCGACCAGTGAGCTCGCGCGCAGGACGCCAATGTCTGCTGGGCGGGTAAACATGGCACAAAGATTTTTGTGCTGCACACGGATCCACACCGTGCATGTCTGTCCCGCCAACGAAGGTGACCAGTCTCATTCTGTTGTTGAAAGTGTTCGAGCGGCAGGGATCTGTAACCTGATCAAGGCTACACCACATCGGACATCTTCAAATGTGTGCGGCAGACCAAGCCGAAACAAGCTCCATCCGGCGCCCAGGCAAGGTGTAGCAGCCAGCGGGTCGGCAGGATTCGTGTACATGACGAAAGCCGTTCACAGTGCTGCAAGCTTGGGGCGGCAAGTTCCTGAGCTGTGTCGGCTTACCGCGTGCAACCATGCAGCTGCACCTCACCGTGCTTGGCCAGCAACCCGATGCGGGTATGCTCGCTGAAAAACCTTCAGACATCCGAAGTGCCTCTGTGGCCCGGGAAATACGGGCTAAGGAGGCAAAAGCAGCAGGATCATGAGCGATAGCCACACCATTTTGTTCAAAATTCAACTCAGAGAGGGAAGCTTACCGTTACTCGTCTGGAAGCAGGTTCCGGAAAGTCCCCTTTAGCGTAAAATACGCTTCCCGCGCCCCGTGAGACTGATCGGAGGCGTGTTTTTGCTTCGACTGTTACTCGAAAGTCACACAATATGGATTCCCAACGCGATCCCGAGCACGCGCTTGTCGTGCTATCCGGAGGTCAGGATTCGACCACCTGCCTCTACTGGGCCTTGTCCCGCTTTGAGCAGGTCAGCGCCATCTCCTTCGACTATGGCCAACGACACCGGGTCGAGCTTGATGCTGCACGAACCGTTGCCGCAATGGCCGGGGTCGGCCACACGATCATTCCGATCAATACCTTCTCTGCCCTGGGGGGCAACGCCCTGACAGACCGGCAAATGTCACCAGACACGGTTCCGGGTACAGACAGCATGCTGCCCAATACCTTTGTACCAGGCCGAAACCTGATTTTCCTGACGTTTGCAGCAGCCTGTGCCTGGCCTCGCGGCATTCGCCACATAGTTACCGGTGTGGCACAGACCGACTACTCCGGCTATCCCGATTGCCGCGAAAACACCCTGCGCGCACTGGAGCTGGCCATCAATCTGGGCATGGAATCGCGCATGCGGTTGCACATGCCGCTGATGTTCCTGTCCAAGGCCGATACCGTCGCACTGGCCCGGACCGTCGGAGCCATGCCGGCGCTGGCCTTCAGTCATACCTGCTACGCCGGAGCCGTACCTCCCTGCGGACAATGCGCGGCCTGTGTATTGCGAGCCAAAGGTTTTGCAGAGGCAGGCATTCCCGATCCTTTGCTGAACCGGCTGACAGGAGCCTGACATGCCCTGTCTGCATCAAGCCTGCTGTGGTTTTGAAGCCGCCCGCAGCCTGCCGCTGGCCAATGGTACACACCAGCGGCACGGTCACAGCTTTCTCCTGCATGCCAGGGCGGACATGTCTTTGCCGGATCTGCGTGCACAGCTGGCCCGTATCACCGCGCCGCTGAATTACACCGACCTGGATCATCACTTCGGTCATGCGGATGACCAGTTCCTGCTGGAATGGTTTGCGAGTCAACTGCCCGTTCCTGCCGCACTGTCGTTGCGCTCGGCTCCCGGGCTGGAATCGGAACTGGATCCTGACGGTCAGCGACGCATTTGCATTTCCGGCCACTTCGAAGCAGCCCACTGGCTGCCTCATGTCCCGGCCGGACACCAGTGCGGTCGTCTGCACGGACACGGTTTTGGCGTACGCCTTGTCGCCGATGCAGGCCAGCATGATGCAGCGGAGCTGCACTCTGCCTGGCAGCCACTGCATGCCACCCTGCACCACCGCTTGCTGAACGACATTGCCGGTCTGTCCAATCCCACCAGTGAAATGCTGGCCTGCTGGATCTGGCAGCAACTACAGCCGTCCCTGTCCGGTTTGCAGGCTGTTGAAGTGTTTGAAACGGCTTCGGCTGGCAGTCGCTATGACGGGCTAGGATTCCGGATCTGGAAAGAACAGCATTTCGAGGCCGCCGTACCATTCGATCATACGGGGCGCTATACCGGTCACAGTTACCTCGTACGCCTGGTCCTGGCAGGAATCATGAGTGACCACACGGGCTGGGTGCGTGATTTCGGCGAGATCAAGGCTCGCTTCAAGCCCGTGTATGCACAACTGGATCATCACCCGCTGGATCGTCTGTCCGCCATTGATGCAACTGACTGCGCTGGTATTGCCCGGTGGATCGCCCGTGAGTTTGCCGAGTCGGTACCAGAGCTTTTCCGGATCGACCTGCTGGAAAATCCTGACGAGGGTGCCGTGCTTTACCTGCCAGCAGCCAAAGGGCTGCAGCCATGACCTACACCGTCAAGGAAATTTTCCATACCCTGCAAGGCGAAGGCGTACATAGCGGACGGCCTGCCGTGTTTTGCCGTTTTACCGGTTGCAACCTGTGGAGCGGCCGCGAAACCGACCGGGCACAAGCGATATGCCAGTTCTGCGATACCGATTTTGTCGGCACAGGACCGGACGGAGGCAAATTCGTCTGCGCCCAGGAACTGGCCGGACGGATCGCGGACAGCTGGGCAGGAACAGGCGGCTCCCCCTACGTGGTCTTTACCGGCGGTGAACCCCTGTTGCAGCTCGACGAAGAGCTGATCGAAGCCATGCATGCCCGAGGATTTGAAGTGGGAGTGGAAACCAACGGCACCATTCCTGCCCCGCCCGGAATTGACTGGCTGTGCGTCAGCCCCAAAGCCGGTTCCGGGTGGGTACAAAAACAAGGTGATGAGCTCAAACTGGTCTATCCGCAACCCGGATTACTGCCTGAAACGGTGGAGTTGACCGGTTTTTCCCGTTACTGGCTACAGCCGATGGATGGACCTGAACAAACGATGCATATCAAGGCTGCCATCGGCTTTTGCCTGCTTCATCCGGACTGGCACCTGTCTTTGCAAAATCACAAGCTGGCAGGCATCCGCTGAATTTTAAAAAGAGAATGACCATGAACCTGCACGACGAACTCAAATCCCTTGGTTCCGGGAAAACCGAATACCGTTACGATCAACCTGACGCAGCCCTGCTTGAGCGTTTCCCTAATCCCTATAACCGCCCAGAAATCAATCCAAACCAGGTCTCTGGCAAGCTCAACATTACCTGCCCGGAATTTACCAGCCTGTGCCCGATTACAGGGCAGCCTGATTTCGCTACCATCGTCATTGACATGGAACCGGCAGAATGGTGTGTAGAATCAAAATCGCTCAAATTGTATCTGGGATCATTCCGGATGCACGGTGAATTTCATGAAGCTTGCATTTGCCGGATTTGCAATGATCTGGTGAATCTTTTGCACCCGAAGTGGATTCGTGTAGAAGGACGCTTTACTCCGCGTGGCGGCATCCCGCTATGGCCAGTTGCAGAGTGGTGCACGGCATAAAATCCATCTCACCTTACAAAATCGCGCTGTACCTTTTATGGTGCAGCGCGATTTTCATGACCTGCTGATCACGCTTTCCTGATCAGCCCCAGCGGTTTACCCAGAGGGAGGATCACCCGGCCAAAAAAGCTGTTCAGAAACAACGCGCCCGCTGCATAAAATCCCAGAAGAGAAATCAACAGTTCTGACCAAGCAGCCAGACCGGAGAACAGCGGCGGGTTTACTCCAAGAATGGAAAGGCCAAGGGACGGCAGCAATACATTGATCAGCACCAGTATGACGGCAAATACCTTATTGGCTTCAAAAGCTGCAATCATGATGAATACTGAAAAAAACATGTAGCCAAAACAGGCAAATGCCAGCTGCCGTGGATCTGCATTCTGTAGTACAGCCTCCCCGAACATGCCTTGACTGATTGCCCAATGCATGGCAACAGCAGCCCAGAACAAACCAAATACACCCAGAACGATGGACCCGAAATAATTGTTTTTCTTGAAGTCTACAGTGGCTGCCCAAATCTGGGCAGCGGCCCCCAAGAACAACGCCCATGGAATGATATATGCAGACCCGGTTGTCCATCCCATTTTTTGGGAGGCAGCAACAAAGGTCACCATCGAAAGTCCAAATACACCCAATGCTGTCGGATCAGAGTGGATGATTCTGGTTTCAGTAATAGCTTGTTGTGCAACAGTCATTTTCTACACCTTTGCAAATCCATTTGTTTGTTTTTATGTCGACCAGTCAATCTTGCCTGATATTCGGTCGCAAACATTTTTATCACAAACAAGCAACCTGTTAATGAACAGCAAACAATATTTGACATCAATCAAATTAATACAATTAGATATTTATAAATCAAACATCATCTCAACAAGTCAATACACTTAACCAAAAATACTCACAACAAAAAACCAATTAAAATAAAAACAACCGCAAAACAGTGGAACTGTCCATAAAGTTAAAAATCGCCAGGTTTTTTTACAGGAAAAAACAAGAAACATGAAGTTTTATGCAAAAATAAAACATCAAATAAATCCATAAAAAAATTTAACGTCAAAAAATATGACTAAATTTTTCTTGGATTTGCTTTATGAAGCACAAGAATTCATCAGAAACTCTCCTGCTCGGTACCAATATTCTTCCTCAAAAGAAAAAATACCAAAATCATTTTTATTTTAAATAAAATAATATTGGCATAATTGATCATTTAAACAATCAGTTTCACCACCCATTACCAGTACCAAAAAAGACCATATCCGACGCATTCCAGAATGGGTTTTGCAACATCTGTTTATGCACATCATTAATAAGATTATTATAATGTAGCAAATTTTGCTGATTCAAAAACAGGGGCAATGACAGCAAAGCCCAGAAAGCTGTTTGCCATGAGTTGTCTGCCAAGAGGAAATCCGGCGCTATCGGGAGATCCCCCGAGATCAGCCTTCCTCTGGTTTCACCGTGAGACGTAACAATGTTTATTTGTGCGCACAGCCTGAAAAAATTCCTTCAGCCACTCGAGCAGGCGACCCGTAGCGGGTTTGACCTGACCGTAAAGCTGCCAGACAGTCAAGGAGCCTTCGAGCGGAGCAGCCGTTTGCTCAACATGTGGCTGCAGGGCTTTCGTGAGTCCATCTACAAGGTTGTCGGCCATTCGATCCAGATGTCCCGGCTGGCACCGGGTCTGGCAAGCCTGTCAAAACGGCTGGAAGACCGCGCACGGGAGCAGCAGCGCAGTGCAGCAGACATTGCTTCAGCCAGCCAGATCCTGTCCGAGACTGTTCATTCGATTGCAGTCAGTGCCGCCGAAGCATCCGGTTTTTCAGGGCAGGTTGCTGCAGCCGTCGCCAGTGCCAATGCAAACGATGAGGAAAACCGGCGCCAGATCCAGTCAATCGGACAAAGCACCGAGGCATTGGGAAAGCAGATTCACGCTCTGAAACAAAGCTCGCTGTCGATCGGCGAGGTAGTGGAATTGATCAAGAACATTGCGGACCGGACCCGCTTGTTGTCACTCAATGCAGCAATTGAAGCTGCTCGTGCAGGCGAACAAGGCCGGGGATTCGCGGTAGTGGCAGACGAGGTTCGCAAGCTGGCTGATCAGACCATGCAGGCAACTCAGGACGTTGAGTCGTTATTGGCCACCATTCAGCAACAAGTCGATAACTCCAGCACGACAATGGAAGCAATGGACGGACTGGTGAAAAAAGGAGTGTCCCTTTCATGCGCAGCAGGAGAATCCATCCATGCGGCATCGCAAGACATTTCGACACTGATTGAGCATGTCCATGCCATTGCAGCCACCAGCGCCGAGCAAACCGAAAAAGTCAACGATATCGTTAGCCAGATTGGCAAAGTGGCAGAGGGTACTCACCAGCAACTTGCTGATGCTCACCAGTTGGCCGTGACAGCAAACCAGGTTCGGGACAAGAGTGACCTGCTGCTGGCTGCTGTTGGCAATTTCCGCTTTGAAGGTCACCAGCAAAGCCGGGACATGATTACCAAAGTCATTTCGGGATGGAATCTGGAAAAACTGGATGGAGCAGACCTAGACAGAAAACTGGTGGCATTGTGCAAACAGGAGTCAGCATTTGAAATGATCTGTATTACTGATACACAGGGCATGCAAGTTACTGCGGATATTGCACCTGGACACTTCGACGAGAGTGGCCGGAAAAACAACTGGTCTGGTCGCCGGTGGTTTCTGGAGGCACTTAAATCCAAGGAGCCTGTGGTATCAGACCTGTACCGCTCGGTAGATACCGGAGAATATTGTTTTACGGTGTCATCACCATTGTTTGACTCCAAAGGCAGGCTGCTCGGTGTTTTCGAAGCAGACATCAACTTCAGCCATATTGTCGGACTGTAAAGTCATTATCTGTATTCAGATTGGTTGCGCAAATAGCCGGAAGGCTAGGTTCTTCTCTCCCCCTGACGCAGTTACCCCAAGCGCACCATAACGGGGCTGCCCAACCGCGTAAAGCGGTGGCATCGTGCTACACAAATCCGTAACTCAGCCAGCTGATGTTCAAATGTCCGCACCATGCAACTCGGTATGGTCAGCACGAGAGAGTTGTGCAAAAAATCCTCCGCGCTCCCTTCTTGCCAATATCCACCCAACGGATACTGGTTTTTACTACGGATGTCTCATTGGCTTCATTGCTGATGCATGCTCAGTAGTTACATAGACGCATCATGAATATAGCATTCACATTTATTAATCCTTTTGACATTAAAACCAACAAGCAATTATGGATTTCAATAGCATAAATTTAATTTCATTAAATGACATTTAACATTAACTTAATGAATTTAAAAGAAAATATCAACTTTAAAACAATATGAATACTCAAAATTCCTCCCCGTGTGAATCTGGTGCATTCATTTCCATCTATCAGACTAGCCATTTGCAAAGCCGGACACCGACCTGATACAGACCGTCATCAGGTAGTCAAACCGTGTTTGGCTGCTTGCAGCAAGCTCACTCGCAAAGATGAATTTCCACCACAAATAAATTATTTCGCATAACAAAATTGCATTCATGAGCAATAAAAGTGGAAAATCAACTACCTCTATCGAATGACTACATTTCGTGAACCACGTTTCGTTCATTATTCGCCATCAAAGTGAGCTGATCCCGTTACTGAACGATGGAGACCTCCGCTCTCGTGCGGAGCAGGCCCACTCCATTCTGGTCCAGATCTACACCGTGCGCAGCGACCCGGAATGGCTTGGCAGCCTTGCAGACACGTTGCGGCAGGTCTGGCCCAGGGCCGTAGTGGTCGGTTCGACATCGGTTGGCGAAATCTGTGACGGTCAACTTGAAACCGGCAACACCATGCTGTCCATCGCGTTTTTCGATGCAGCGGAACTTCACCCTTTTGTCCTGCCGGTTGCCACGGAAAGTGAACTTTCTGCCGGCCGGCACCTGGCGGAACAGGCCTGTTCGCTGCCTTTCCTGCGGGGGTTGCTGCTACTGGCCACGCCGATCACGCTTCGGGCCGACTGCCTGCTGCAAGGCTTGCGCGAAGTCAGGGGTGACTTGCCGGTCTTTGGCGGCGGGGCGGCAGACCTGCACGGATTCAGCCAGTCGTGGGTCATGTGCAACGGCCGGACATTTTCATGTGCCGCCGTGGCGGTAGCACTCTGCGGGCCGGACCTTGAAGTGGGGATCTGGACCCATCTGGGCTGGCAGCCGGTCGGTCGCAGCATGCGCCTGACCGATGTCGAAGGCTTCAATGTCCGCACCATCGACAACCGTCCGGCCTTTGAAGCCTACCGCCACTATCTGGGCATCGAGGCGGACGAAAACTTTTTCCAGAATTCGCTCGAATTTCCCATCCTGCTTGACCGCAACGGCGCACAGCTCGCACGCATTCCCATTGCCGTCAACGACGACCTGAGCCTGAGCTTCATTGCCGACCTGCAGACCGGTGAAACCGTACATTTCGGTTATGGCAGCATACCGGTCATTCTGGAGCAGACCGGCAAGACCCTTGAGCAGGTAGCGGCTTTTGCCCCCGAAGGCCTGTTCCTCTACTCCTGCTCCACCCGGCATTCTCTGATGCAGGAAGACGTGCAGCTCGAAATCAGTGCCTTCCATGCCATCGCGCCGGCCAGCGGCTTTTATACTTACGGTGAATTCGTCGGCCAGCATGGCGACTACCAACTGCTCAATGCCACCCTGGTGGCCGTCGGCCTGCGCGAGGGTGAACGCCCCTATGGGCAAACGGGTCACACCCGGATCGAAGGCTCCCTCAAGACATTCGATGCCATCTCCAGACAACACAGCCGCATCCTGCAACGACTGGTGTACTTCAACAATGTCCTGATCAACGAACTGGTCTCCAGCAACCGCGAACTGGAAAAACTGTCCTCCACCGACCGCCTGACCGGCCTTGCCAACCGCCTGCGTCTGGACGAAGAAGTTGCACGCCAGGTATCACTGGCACAGCGGCACGCACAGGAATTTTCCCTGATCCTGCTGGACCTGGACCATTTCAAGCTGGTCAATGACCAGTACGGACATCAGGTCGGTGACCGGGTCCTGATCGAAATCGCTGCCCTGTTGCGCCAGACCTTGCGCAACTCCGACACGGCCGGCCGCTGGGGTGGCGAGGAATTCCTGATCGTTCTGCCACAGACCTCCATCGAATCAGCCCGCAAGGTGGCTGACAAACTGCGCCGGACCATTGCCGGACACAACTTCGGCTCCGTCGGCCCTCAGACCGCCAGCTTCGGCATTGCTGTCTGGCATGCAGGCGATACGGCCAAGACCCTGTTTGCCCGGGTGGACCACGCCATGTACCAGTCCAAGCGCGACGGCCGCAATCGCGTTACCCTCGCCTGAATTCCGGCCATGAAAAAACACCCCGCAATATGCGGGGTGTTTTTCTGCAGCCGGCCTCAGGCCAGTTTGGCCAACTGGGCCTTGAGCTTGGCGAGCCTGTCCGTCAGGTCTGCCAGCTGGGCACGGTCACGTTCCACCAGCTGTGCCGGTGCCTTGTCGACATAACCGGGTTTTTCCAGCTTGGCCGTCAGCTTTTCAACATCCGATTCAGTCTTGCCGATTTCCTTGGTCAGGCGCGCGGTTTCAGCAGCCTTGTCGATCTCCACTTTCAGCATCAGGCGTGCCTCACCCGCAATGGCGACAGGTGCATCAGCTTCTGGCAGTTTCTCGACCACCGCAGCATCCGACAACCGGCCCAGCAGTCTGGCGTAGGGCAGGAAGTCAGCATAGGCAGCCGGCCCTTCGACAAACAGCGGCGCCTTGACCGACGGGCCGAGATTCATCTCGCCACGCAGGTTACGGATGGCATTGACCAGCTCCTTGAAAACCGTCATGCGCTCGCAGGCTTCAGCATCCACCTTCGACATGTCGGCCACCGGCCATGCTGCCACCATGATTGAGTCAGTCTTTTTGGCATTGGCCAGCGGAGCAACGGTTTGCCACAGCTCCTCGGTAATGAACGGCATGATCGGATGCGTCAGCCGCAGCGCCACCTCCAGCACGCGCACCAGCGTGCGGCGGGTAGCACGCTGCCGGGCTTCATTGCCATTGGCCAGCTGCACTTTGGCCAGTTCCACGTACCAGTCGCAGTATTCGTTCCAGACGAATTCGTAGATCAGCTGCGAAGCCATGTCGAAGCGGTAGGTATCCAGTGCCTCGGTTACAGCGGCTTCCAGTTCCTGCAAACGACTGATGATCCATTTGTCGACAAAGCTGTACTCCAGCGGCAAGGATTCATCCTGACCGCAGTCCTTGCCCTCGACGTTCATCATCACGAAACGGGTGGCATTCCACAGCTTGTTGCAGAAGTTGCGGTAGCCCTCGGCACGCTTGAAATCGAAGTTGACCGAGCGACCGAGTGACGCGTAGCTGGCCATGGTGAAGCGCAGCGCATCGGTACCGAAAGCCGGAATGCCTTCAGGGAAAAGTTTTTCGGTCGCCTTGACGATCTGCGGTGCCTTTTCCGGGCGACGCAGGCCAGTGGTGCGCTTGGTGATCAGCTCGGGCAAAGCAATACCGTCGATCAGGTCAACCGGATCGATCACGTTGCCCTCGGATTTCGACATCTTCTTGCCTTCGTGGTCGCGCACGATGCCGTGGATGTACACGTCCTTGAACGGGACTTTGCCGAGGAAATGAGTCGTCATCATGATCATGCGTGCGACCCAGAAGAAGATGATTTCGTAGCCGGTGACCAGCACTTGCGACGGCACGAAGGCCTTGAGCTCCGGCGTCTCGTTCGGCCAGCCCAGGCTGGAGAACGGTACCAGCGCCGAGCTGAACCAGGTGTCGAGCACGTCTTCGTCACGGCGCAGCGTCTTGCCCGGCGCCTGGGCCTGCACTTCTTCCAGCGTGCGGCCGACATAGGCCTTGCCGTCTTCGTCGTACCAGGCCGGAATCTGGTGGCCCCACCACAGCTGGCGGCTGATGCACCAGTCCTGGATGTTGTTCATCCATTGGTTGTAGGTATTGACCCAGTTTTCCGGCACGAAGCGCACTTCGCCCGACTCGACCGCGTCGATCGCTTTCTGGGTGATGCTCTTGCCGGTAGCGTCGCCCTCTCCCACCTTGGTCATGGCGACAAACCACTGGTCGGTCAGCAGCGGTTCGATCACCGAACCGGTACGGTCGCCACGCGGCACCATCAGCTTGTGCGGTTTGGTGTCCACCAGCAGGCCGGCGGCTTCGAGATCAACCAGCATGGCTTTGCGGGCGTCGCTGGTGGACAGGCCGGCGTAGGCAGCCGGCAGGTCGATCGTGCCCTGCGCACTGCCGTCAAAGCCGAACACCTGTGCCTTGGCCAGCATGGTGGCATCAAGGCTCATCACGTTGATCAGCCGGGTGTTGTGGCGCTTGCCGACCTGGTAGTCATTGAAGTCGTGTGCCGGGGTAATCTTCACGAAGCCGGTCCCGAAGGCGGCATCGACGTAATCGTCGGCTATCACCGGAATGGTGCGACCGGTCAACGGCAGTTCAAGCTGCTTGCCGACCAGGTGCTGATAGCGTTCGTCATCAGGATTGACAGCAACGGCAACGTCACCCAGCAGCGTCTCCGGGCGAGTGGTGGCAACTACCACTACGTCATCGGAACCGACGACCGGGTAGCGGATGTGCCACATCTTGCCGTCTTCTTCCTCCGAGATCACCTCGAGATCGGACACGGCGGTACCCAGTTTCGGATCCCAGTTTACCAGGCGCTTGCCGCGGTAAATCAGGCCCTGCTCGTACAGGCGCACGAAGACTTCGGTCACCGCGGTCGACATCTTGTCGTCCATGGTGAAGTACTCTTTGTCCCAGTCGACCGAGCAGCCGACACGGCGCATCTGGCTGGTGATGGTACCGCCGGACTTTTCCTTCCACTCCCACACCTTGCCGATGAATGCATCACGGCCCAGGTCGTGGCGGCTGACACCTTGCTCGGCCAGCTGACGCTCGACAACGATCTGGGTAGCGATACCGGCATGGTCAGCACCCGGTACCCACAGCGTGTTGTCGCCCTTCATGCGGTAGTAGCGGGTCAGGCCATCCATGATGGTCTGATTGAAGGCGTGGCCCATGTGCAGGGTGCCGGTGACGTTCGGCGGCGGCAACTGGATGCAGAAGGACGGGCGGTCCGTATCCATGCTCGGCTTGAAATAGCCGGCAGCTTCCCAGCGGTCATACCAGCGGTTTTCGATATTGCCGGGTTCAAAGCTCTTGGCAAGTTCCATCATGTGAATTCTATGGCGCGAAAGCGTGAAAAATGGATCGATTGTAACCAAAAAGCCGACTCTCTTGCTGCCGGTAGTCCCGGAAAGCCGAACCTTGCAACAAGAATGTCGCGCAGGCATCCGGCCGGAGAAAGCCGAAACATGACTGGAAACCGGCAAAACAAAACGGGCCGGCAACAGCCAACCCGTTTGATGAGCAAGTGACTGATCTCAGGACTTGCTTAGCAGGCTTCGACAGCCAGAGCCACCCCCATGCCGCCACCGATGCACAAGGTCGCCAGACCTTTGCGCGACTCGCGACGCTGCATTTCATGCAACAAGGTCACCAGCACTCGCGCCCCCGAAGCCCCGACCGGGTGACCGATGGCAATTGCACCGCCATTGACGTTGACTTTGCCCATATCCCATTCCAGCTCACGGGCCACTCCCAGTGACTGGGCGGCAAAGGCTTCGTTCGCTTCGATCAGGTCCAGATCCTGCAATGTCCAGCCGGCCTGGGCCAAGGCCTTGCGGGTGGCCGAAACCGGCCCCATGCCCATGATCTCCGGAGCGCATCCGGTCAGGGCATAACCGCGCACGACAGCCATCGGCTTGAGCCCCAGTTCCGCAGCCTTGCGAGCCGACATCAGCATGACGGCTGCTGCACCATCATTGATACCTGAGGCATTACCAGCCGTCACGGTTCCGTCCTTCTTGAAGGCCGGGCGCATTTTGGCCAGAACATCCATCGTGACTCCGTGGCGGACAAACTCGTCAGTAGCAAAAGCAACAGGATCACCCTTGCGCTGCGGAAGCATGATCGGCGTGATCTCGGCTTCGAACTTGCCAGCCTTCTGGGCAGCCTCGGCACGATTTTGCGACAGGACCGCAAACTGGTCCTGCTCTTCACGGGTAATACCGTACTTTTCGGCGATGTTCTCTGCCGTAATGCCCATGTGGTAGTGGTTGTACGCATCGGTCAGGGCATCGTTGATCATGTGATCGAGCAGCTGTGCCGATCCCATACGGAAGCCATCACGTGCGCCAGGCAGCAGATGAGGAGCCAACGACATGTTTTCCTGACCACCGGCAATGACGATTTCTGCGTCACCCAGTGCGATGGCTTGTGCCGCCAGATGGGTTGCACGCAAGCCGGAACCGCACAATACGTTGAGCGAGCTGGCCGGAGTCGTGATCGGAAGACCAGCCTTGATCAAGGCCTGCCGGGCCGGGTTTTGCCCGGTGCCTGCGGTCAGGATCTGTCCCAGAATCACCTCACTGACCGCCTCGGCAGTCACACCTGTTTCAGCCAGTAATGACTTGATCACGGCAGCGCCAAGATCCGATGATGCAATTTTAGACAGCGATCCGCAAAACGAGCCAACGGCAGTACGTTTGGCCGCGACGACGACGACTTCTTGTTGCATGAATTTCTCCCGCAGATTTCTCTGAATCTGGATGTTTGAGTAGTATAAAAAGCCAGCCTGAAAGCATGCAGCCCGGACTGGCTTCCTGGCCGGAATCAGGCAGTCATCAACTCGTGCACTTTTTCCCGGACATAACGTCCCGGTGCATCTTCGATCGGTTTGTATTCCCGATTGCCCGCTGTTTTTGGAGCGGCGACCATTTTACCTGAGCGCGGCTCCAGCCATGCATCCCAGTCTTTCCACCAGCTCCCCGGACGAGACTCTGCGGCTGCCAGCCAGTCGTCGGCTTCCAGGGTCAAATCCTCGTTGACCCAATAATTGCGCTTGTCTTTCGTCACAGGATTGATTGATCCGGCAATGTGACCTGAAGCACCCAGTACATAGCGCCGTGAAGGTGAACCTGTCAGGTACTTCACACCAGAGTATGCCGACTTCCACAATACGATGTGGTCTTCACGGGCGGCAAAGATATAGATCGGCACATCAATGGTACCTACGTCGATCTTGACCCCACACAAAGTCAATGCATTTGGCTGGACCAGCTTGTTGTTGGTATACAACTCTTTCAGCAAGAAGGTATGCATCGGAAGTGGCAAATTAGCCGCATCGTTATTCCAGTACAACAGATCAAACGGAGGTGGTGTCTTGCCCAAGAGGTAGTTGTTGACGACATAGTTCCAGACAAGATCGTTCGCTCTCAGACTTGAAAAGGTTCGTCCGATTTCCTTGCCGGAGACGATTCCTCCTTGCCCGCTTGCGACTTTGGCTTCGCGTGCCCGGATCAGGTTTTCATCAATATACATCTTGATATCACCAGGCTCACTATGATCAATCAATGATGTCATGAACGTAGCTGACTCTACCCAGTCCAGGTTGCGGGCTTTCATTACACACAAAGCAGTAGTCAAGATGACCCCGCCAACACAGAATCCGAGAAAATTCAGCTTGTCCTGCTTGCTGATCTTGCGTACCACATCTGCGGCAGTCAAGACTCCATCATCTATGTAATTATCCCATGTGCAGGTTTTGATGGATTCATCCGCTGATTTCCACGATACCATGAACACCGTATAACCACGGCTCACAAAATGGCGCATCATGGAATTATCGGGCTGCAAATCCATCAAATAATATTTGTTGATACATGGAGGCACGACCAACACAGGGCGCTCATGCACCTGCTCAGTTGTCGGAGCATATTGCAAAAGCTGAAACAACTGGTTCTCAAAAACAACCTTCCCCGGAGTCACAGCCACATTTTTCCCGACTTCAAAAAGAGACTCATCAGTCATACTGATATGCCCTTTTTGCATGTCTTCAAGCATGTGACGCATACCTTCAACCAGGCTCTCACCTTTCGTTTCAATCGCCTGCTTAATGACTTCAGGATTGGTAACTGCGAAATTGGCTGGGCTCATGGCATCAATGTATTGCTTGGTAAAAAATGCCATTTTTTCTTTTTGCTCATCATCCACCATGGAGCCATCAACCATTTCGGTCAGCCACTTGGATGTCAACAAATAGTTTTGCTTGATGAACTTATAAAAGGGATGCCCATCCCATTCTGGAGATGCAAATCGCTTATCTTTTGATGTTTGATCAATGGCAAACTGAGGCTGTGCATGACCTAAAAAATTCAACCAAAGATTCATCTGTTGCTGGTAAAAAGACTGTTGAAAAGCCAGCCAATTTCCAGACTGATCCGCGACGCTCTTCCATAAAGAAGCAAACGGATTCAATGGATCCTCAGGCAAAGCAATCTGGCTCATGTTATTGACAAGCTGCTGCAAAATATTCGCATTTCTTTCAGAAAGGCTAGAGAAAAATTTTTGCAACAATTCAGCACCGGTTTGCTCATTACTCAAGATAATCTCCTTTTTTAACCCGCAATCAAACCCTGACCTTCAAAAATCACTCAACCCTTAGCACCAATTTTTGCTAGGAACATCATTAATATGGCACACAAGCAAAATATGCGAAACAACTATAAATCAAAGAAATTTTTACCTTATCGCATATTTTTTTACAATAACATGCATATAAATTCAATTTATTCTAAAGTCATTATTGATTGATAAAAATTTGATAAAAGTCAAGTTTTTTGACTTGCACAGCTAAAACATCTCTTCAATTTATGATGTATTGCATATAAATATACACATAAATAATGACCTTGACATATATTTTTTGTTTACTAAAATAAATAGGCAACAAATAAAATTTTAATGAACACAGGGGAAGGCATATGAACCAAAAACGTATTGCATTGATTACTGGCGGAATGGGAGGGATCGGCACAGCAATCTGCAAAGCTCTCATCAACTCCGGATGTATCGTCACAACAACTTATTCAAAACCGGGAAAAGAAATACAATGGTTATCTGACATGAAAGAGCAGGGATACACAGTCCATGCTTATCAATGCGATGTCACAAATTACGACTCTTGCATCACAGTAGTACAGCAGATCATCCAAAAATTCGATAAAGTAGATATCCTGGTAAACAATGCCGGAATAACAAAAGATGGTATTTTCAAAAAAATGAGCAAGACGGACTGGGATAGCGTCATCAGAACCAATCTCGACAGTTTGTTTAACATGACCAAGCCCGTTATTGACAGCATGCTAGAGCATAAATTTGGGCGAATCATCAGCATTTCTTCAATAAATGGCCAGAAAGGCCAATTTGGGCAAGTTAACTACTCTGCTGCCAAAGCAGGTATGCATGGCTTCACAATGTCACTGGCTCAAGAAGTTGCAAAAAAAGGTATTACCGTCAACACCATCAGCCCTGGCTACATAGCAACAGACATGGTTTTATCTATCGATGAATCTATTCGCCAAAAAATAATCGACCAAATTCCAGTTGGACGTCTAGGCAAACCGGAAGAAATTGCACAACTGGTGAGTTACCTAGCCTCGGAACACGCGGGCTTCATTACAGGGGCAGATTATGCAATTAATGGCGGCCAACATATGATGTAAAAATGCAAGCCACGCCTTAAACGTGGCTTGCATTTTAGTCAATCAAAAAACAACGTTAAATGTTGCATCCCGGATAATCATCCCAGCCAACATATCTGGAAACTACCCCTTGCCTGAGAGGGTTTGGGTAAGCCTCTGCAAACGCCACGACTGGACTGTCCCGGCTCCTGTAGGCAATCCTGCCCTATGAGTTGAGCATAGGAGGATGTCCATGAGCACACAGTGTTTCACCCCTGAATTCAAAGAAGAGGCTGTCAAGCAGGTCACTGAGCGCGGTTACTCTGTGGCCGAAATTTCCGCCCGGCTTGGGGTTTCCAGCCACAGCCTGTACAAATGGGAGAAAGCAGTCAGCCCGTACAACTCGGAGAGACAGGCCGCCGAGCTGATCGAGGCCAGGAGCGAAATCCTTCGCCTGAAGGCGCAACTGCGTCGCACAGAAGAAGAGCGGGATATTCTAAAAAAGCCGCGCGGTACTTTGCCAGGAAGTCCGGGTAAGGTACCGCTTCATGAACGAGCATCGACACACCTGGCCGCTGACGACCATGTGCCGTTTACTGCAAGTTGCCAGTGCCGGCTTCTATCAATGGCTGCATCGCCCCGAGTCTGATCACGCCAGGGAAGATGCCCGGTTGCTGGCGTTGATTCGCGACTCCTGGCGAGCCAGTGGCGGGGTGTATGGGTCGTGCTGGGTGACCTGCGCGAGATTGGTGAGGCATGCGGCAAATACCGTGTCGCCCGGCACAGTATCAAGGCACAGCGCGGCTATAAGGTACCACGCCCAATTGCGGGTCACCCTTCCTTGTTGACCCCCAACCATCTGAATCGCGAGTTCACGACGTCACATCCCGACCAGACCTGGGTGACTGACATGACTTACATTCGTACCTGACAGGGCTGGCTGTATCTGGCGGTGTTGATCGACTTGTTCTCACGCAAGGTAGTGGGCTGGTCAATGAAACCGGCATTGAGCCGCGAATTGGCGTTGGATGCGCTGCTGATGGCACTGTGGCGGCGCAAACCTGCTGGTCGCGTGCTGGTCCATTCAGATCAGGGCTCACAATATGGCAGTGATGACTGGCACCGTTTTTGCCTCTCCCACAACCTTGAACCTAGTATGAGTCGACGTGGCAACTGCCAGGATAATGCCGTAGCAGAGTCCTTCTTCAGTAGCCTGAAAAAAGAGCGTATCCACAAACGGATTTACAAAACCCGCGACCTGGCCAAGTCAGATGTATTCGATTACATCGAAGCTTTTTACAATCGAACCCGCCGCCACAGCCACTTAGGCGGCATCAGTCCCGAGGTCTTTGAGCGGGCCTCGGCGTGAGGCGGGCGTTTGTCTACTGCACCCGGGACAGTCCAGGCAGGGCGTTTCAACGGACGGATCAGCGAGGTGCTGGCCACGCACCGTATCGAATCGGGTCAAGGTCTCTCAACCACGCTGGAGCGCTATGTATTGCTCTACAACCAGCATCTGCTGCAGCTCGCCCGCAACACCGGACACCGATTCAAACCATGAAAAAATGGCAGAAACAGCACCCGGAATTGTTTAAAAAACGCGTTTGCAATCGTCCGAGACTGGACAGTTAAATCACCCTACAAACACAACCATTTTTATCAACACTTTCAAGTCGAACCTCAAACCCCCAGAGCCTGGCCATATGCTTTAATACTTCACGTGCACTTTCAGCAGCAACAGGTCTTCTGTTGTGCTCAAAGTGTCTCATGGTCAAGCTTCGATCTCCTCTTATATTAGCAGACCATATCTGAATGTTTGGCTCTTTAATACTTAAATCATACTGATCTCTCAGCGACCCTCTAATTGCGTGATATCCTTCATCATCGTGAATAGCCTGCACATACAGGCTATCTTCACAATCATCATCCTTTATCGCAAAAAACTTGAAATCACGAATTACTTTTGGCGATAAATACTGCGCAATAAAACTCTCGTCTTTAAAATTCCTCATGGCAAAATCAAGAGAAGCAATCCAATTAGAACCGGCAATATCTGGAAACCATTTCTTATCCTCATCCGTCGGACATTCACACATCCTACGTATATCTTGAAAAATAGCAAATCCCAAGGCATATGGATTGATACCATTGTAATAACCACTCATTACAGAAGGCTGACATATTACATTTGTATGGGACTTTAGAAACTCCATAAAAAAACCATCATTAACCAACCCTTTTTCATGCAATTTATTAAAAATACAATAATGCCAAAAAGTAGCCCATCCCTCATTCATTACCTGAGTTTGTCTCTGTGGATAAAAATACTGTGCCAGTTTCCGCACAATCCTGACAACTTCTCGCTGCCAAGACTCTAATAGAGGAGCATATTTTTCAATAAAATACAGCAAGTTCTCTTGTGGTTCAGAAGGAAATCTTTTCAATTCACCACCTTCAGAATCACGATGGAATTTAGGGATAGTCCTCCAAATATCATCTATTTGTGATTGCAAATATCTCTCACGCTCATTTTGTCGAATACGTTCTTTTTCCAAAGACAACTTGGCAGGTCTTTTATATCTATCCACACCATAGTTCATGATGGCATGACAGGAATCCAATAACTCCTCCACCGCATTCACACCATATTTCTCCTCGCAACCTGCAATATATTTTTTTGCAAAAACAAGATAATCAATAATTGAATCCGCATCAGTCCATGATTTAAAAAGATAATTGTTTTTAAAAAAACTATTATGACCATACGCAGCATGTGCAATGACAAGAGCCTGCATTGGCATGGAGTTTTCCTCCATCAGATATGCTATACATGGATTAGAATTTATTACTATTTCATAAGCTAGCCCCATATGACCACGTTTATAGTTTTTTTCTGTTGTTACAAATTGCTTTCCAAAACTCCAGTGTGGATAGTTAATAGGCATACCAACAGATGAATACGCATCCATCATTTGTTCAGCAGTAATAATTTCAAGCTGAACAGGATAAACGTCAAGCATAAACTCATCGCAAGCTATTTTTTTTATTTCAAGATCGAATTTCTCTACCAGAGAAAAAGTCCAATCTGAGCTGGAGGTAATTAATCTTGATGCATATTCCATGATCACACCTTAAAATCTTAACAAATCAACCTGCAGATTGTTTTTTAAACAGCTCACGAAATACAGGATAAATATCAGCGGGTGATCTTATTTTTTCCATTGCAAAATTACTGGAGGTCTCTTTGACACGAAGAAATTCATACCAAAGATTCTGAGGTTCTCCATCTGTTATCTCAATATATGCATAGTACTGAACCAATGGAAGAATTTTGCCACCAAGGATTTGACCACAGCTAGCGGAATCACTATCCCAGTTATCTCCATCCGATGCCTGGGCACAATAAATATTCCAATTTTGAGTAGGAAATCTGCTAGCAATTATTTTTTGCACAAGTAGCAGAGCAGAACTCACAACAGTGCCACCAGACTCTCTCGAATGAAAGAAATCGTGCTCATTGACTTCTACAGCACTAGTGTGATGACGCACAAAAACCAATTCTATTTTCTGATATTGCCTCACCAAAAAAAGATATAACATTATAAAAAACCTTTTAGCAATATCTTTTTTTGACTCATCCATAGACCCAGAAACATCCATCACACAAAACATGACGGCTTGACTAGTTGGCATAGGCAATTTAACACGATTATTAAACCTCAAGTCCAGAGGGTCAAGAAATGGAATTCCGTAAATTCTCTTTCTCAAATCATGCAATTCCTCCCTTAGAGCCTCAGCTGCTTCTTCATTAAAAGAATCACCAGTCAAGACCTGATCCAATTGTTCTTGCAAATCACTTAATCTTGACAGGGCTGGAGACCCGATTGCAACTCTTCTGGATAAAGCGCTACGCAAAGACCTGACAATATTGATATTTGATGGTGTTCCATCCAGAGTAATACCGGTTCTTACAGTCTTAAACTCCTCAATACCCATCAATTGGGTTTTTATTAAATTCGGCAAAGCCAAATCTTCAAAAAAAACATTAAGAAATTCATCGCGACTCAATTGAAATATAAAATCATCGATGCTTTCACCTTCATTTCCAGCTCTGCCACCCTGTCCTTTTTTATCATCATGCTGAGGCCTAGGGATTTTATCTCCCTTCACAAATTCTTCATTCCCCGGATGTACAACTTCTCGCACACCACCATTGCCATGGTGAAAAAAAGGCTCAGACAAATCTTTCCCCGGGATCGTAACCAACTCTCCATTATCTATATCTGTAATGGATCTCCCCTTGACCGCGCGAGACACAGACTCTTTAATTTGAGACTTGAATCTCCTCAAAAATCTCTCACGATTTACTGCGGATTTATTCTTGCCGTTCAATCGTCTATCAATAACACGTGACATGATAAATCACCCAAACGTAACATGCACACAGTAATCAGCCGCAAATAAAATCAGCTTGATTTTCTGACACGCAAGTACCACTCACATAGCAAACGGACTTGCTTGGCTGTATAACCTTTGTCAACCATCCTATTGACAAAATCTTCATGTTTTCTGGCATCATCAAAACTTGATTTTGTATTAAAGCTGATAACCGGCAGCAACTCCTCCGTATTAGAAAACATTTTTTTCTCAATTACCATGCGCAACTTCTCATAGCTGGTCCACAAAGGATTTTTACCTGAATTATTAGCCTTCGACCGCAATACAAAATTTACAATTTCATTTCTAAAATCCTTTGGATTAGATATCCCGGCAGGTTTCTCTATTTTTTCAAGCTCACTATTTAGTGACCCGCGATCAAAGGATTCGCCTGTATCAGGATCCCGGTACTCTTGATCTTGTATCCAGAAATCCGCAAAAGTTACATAACGATCAAATATATTTTGTCCATATTCAGAATAACTTTCCAAATAAGCTGTCTGTATTTCTTTTCCAATAAAATCAACGTATTTTGGTGCCAAGTATTCTTTTACAAAACCCATGTATCTTTGCTCTAGCTCTTGTGGGAACTGCTCTCTTTCTATCTGCTGTTCGAGCACATACAGCAAGTGGACAGGATTTGCTGCAACCTCTACATTATCGAAATTAAAAACCTTAGATAGGATCTTGTATGAGAAACGTGTCGAGAGACCAGTCATCCCTTCGTCTACCCCGGCAAAGTCCCTGTATTCTTGTATTGATTTTGCCTTTGGATCAGTATCCTTCAGATTCTCTCCGTCATAAACCTGCATCTTGCTATAGAGATTGGAGTTTTCAGCCTCTTTCATTCTTGAAAGGACGGCAAATTGCGCCATCATCTTCAAAGTTCCTGGCGCACATGGAGCCTCAGAAAGAGATGAATTATTTATAAGTTTTTCATAAATCTTTATTTCTTCAGAAACACGCACACAATATGGAACCTTGACAATATATATACGATCCAGAAATGCTTCATTATTCTTGTTATTTTTAAACTGCTTCCATTCAGACTCGTTAGAATGGGCCAAAATCACCCCATCGAATGGCATGGCGCCAAATCCCTCCGTCCCCTTGAAGTTGCCTTCCTGTGTTGCAGTCAAGAGCGGATGCAGCACTTTTATTGGAGCTTTGAACATCTCCACAAACTCAAGCAACCCTTGATTGGATAGACATAGCCCACCAGAATAACTATACGCATCTGGATCATCTTGTGAATACTTCTCGAGCTTGCGGATATCCACTTTACCAACCAAAGAACTGATGTCCTGATTGTTTTCATCACCGGGTTCTGTTTTTGAAATGGCAATCTGACGCAAGACCGAAGGATAACGCCGAACAACTTTAAACTGATTGATGTCACCGTTGAATTCATGCAAGCGCTTGACGGCCCATGGACTAGGAATGCTTTTAAGATAGCGACGAGGAATTCCGTATTCATCCTCTAGGATTGCACCATCCTCATCATGACTGAACAAACCCAGTGGAGATTCATTCACCGGACTACCCTTGATGCAATAGAACGGTATTTTTTCCATCAACTCTTTCAGCTTTTCAGCAATGGAGGATTTCCCACCTCCGACAGGCCCCAGAAGATACAGAATCTGCTTCCTCTCTTCGAGTCCTTGGGCTGCATGACGGAAATAGGCAACAACTTGCTCGATTGCATCCTCCATTCCGTAAAACTCCCGGAATGCGGGATAAACTTTTATAATCTTGTTCATGAAGATGCGGGATAAACGTGAATCGCTGCGCGTATCCACAACTGTTGGCTCTCCGATTGCCATCAGCATCCGCTCTGCGGCTGAAGCATAATTCAGAGGATTCTGCCGGCAAAGCTCAAGATATTCCTTGAGAGAATATTCTTCTTCGCGGATACGGTCATAGCGTGAAGCGAATCGTTCAAAAACATCAGCAGACATGATGTGCTCTCCTGTCATTCGTCTTTTTGACTGAAGCAAAGAATTTTGTGGTCTCAATTGGGATATAGCACACGTACGCCACACGCCCAGTTTTCAGATGAATCATTTTTAACGTCAATTACTAAAACTCATCTGGATGACAGTGCTTTCGTTGTGGCTTTCAAACGACCGTAATACCGCAGATGACGTTTCAAATCACGTCATGTTTTTTTCCATTATTTGAGTCAAGCCAGCAACCATCAGACCAAGCTCATGCCGTTCCTCGACACGTCTTCTGGCAGTACAGCTGATTGCCAGAGACAATTCGGGAGAGTCCTGCAAACGGATAATCGACAGAGCCAATGCCTTCACTTCACCAGGTGTAACCAGTAATCCGTCAATGCCCTCCCGCACAAGTTCCGGCACACTGGCGATGCGGGTTACAATACAGGGCACTCCCATGGCCATGGCCTCCAGCAATGTGCGAGGCACCTGTTCTCCGAGGCATCCGTGGACATACGCATCGGCCTGACGCAGCAGGTAATAGCGCTCCTGCAATGAGGATTCGGAATGCCAGAAAACCCGCTCACTGATTCCCAGCCGGGCTGCCTCCGCTTGCAAATCAGGCAGTTCAGGCCCGTTGCCCAATATTGTCAGCGAAACACGCCGGCCTTCCCGGACAAGCTCCGCAACAGCCTGCAACAGCAATCCATGCCCATGCACCGGCTGCAAGCCGGCAATGGCCGCCAGCCTGAACACATCCTTGCGTCCGGGAGGAGGACGCCAGTCAAAACGGAGCAGGTCAATCCCGGAAAGGCATACATCGGTGCACTCAAAAGCCTGTCGCCCGGCCTGCCACCACATCTGGCTGCGTACATGCTGACTGGACGCCAGAACAAAGCGACAGCTTTCAGGCAATGATTGCCAATACGCGGCAGGCACTGATGCGATCACGCCCGACTGGCTAATGTAAAGGGAATGCGCAATGCCCAAGCTGGCCAGCACAGGCACAAGGTCAGCAGTCCGCTCATTGACATGTACATGCACATGCTCAAGCTGGTTCTGCCGCATGAACTGAACCAGGGGAAAGACCTTGCACGCTGCCAGCAGGATGCGACCATACGACCGACCAGTGTGAGCCGAACGCCATGCCAGCATGAATGCACGCCATGCATTCCATGGAGAGTGCTGCAACAGCCGAATGACTTCTGCATAGCCTGATTTGCCAGGCACCAGCATCCGGACATGCACCCTGTTGCCTCGCTGGGTCTGATTCTGCTTTGCTGCCAACGGGTCCGGTCCCGTATCCAGTGAAACGGGAAATACCTGATGCCCCAGTTGCTCCAGCTCACAAACCTCCCGCTCTGCGTACGGGTCATCTCCTTCCGGCCCCCCCAGCAGGTAAGCAAAGCGCAGAGAACGAACAGCGGTTCCCGCCTTGGCCGGGGAGCGAGGCGTATAAAGCGTGGCATCCATATGCGTCTCGACCGAAATGGTGATGTTTCAGTCTATACGCACATGCTCCGGTCTGCCCCGCAAGGGCATATCGGCCATTCAGGAAAAGCAGACAGCCCGGCAGGCAAAGCCTGGCCGGGCTGTGTAGTAACCGACAAGAGCCTGTCAGCGGTTCAGGATAGACCGCACAGGATTCCTGCCATCACATCAGGAATATTTTCAGGCACCCAATGCACGGAAAATCGCATCACGGATACCGTCAACCGAGCCTACACCCGGAATCTTGACGTAGGTCGGGGCCGTCTTGTCGCCGGATGCCGCCATGTCGGAGTAATAGCCCACCAGCACTTCGGTTTGCTCATGGTAAACCGCCAGTCGCTTGAGAACCGTTTCCTCATTGTCGTCGGCACGCTGGATCAGGTCTTCTCCGGTTTCATCATCCTTGCCGGCCACTTTCGGCGGATTGAACTTGACGTGATAGGTGCGGCCCGAGGCAACGTGCACACGGCGACCGCTCATGCGCTCGACGATCGCACTGTCAGGCACATCGATTTCCACCACGAAATCCAGGTTCACACCAGCAGCCTTCATGGCTTCGGCCTGCGGAATGGTGCGCGGGAAGCCGTCGAACAGGAAGCCGTTGACACAGTCCGCCTGGGCAATGCGTTCCTTCACCAGACCGATGATGATGTCGTCAGACACCAGACCACCTGCGTCCATCACTTTTTTGGCTTCCAGCCCCAGCGGGGTACCGGCCTTCACGGCAGCACGCAGCATGTCACCGGTGGAAATCTGCGGAATACCGAATTTCTGGCAGATGAACTGGGCTTGCGTGCCTTTGCCGGCGCCCGGTGCGCCCAACAGGATCAACTTCATGGTGTGGCTCCAATGTAGAAAAGTGTTGTTGTCGTCGTTTTCAGGGTGCTGCAAAACTTTGGCGCACACGCTCAAGGTCAGCAGGCGTATCGACGCCAGCTGCCGGCGTGCTGTCAAGAACCGTGACCGCGATCCGGAATCCGTGCCAGAGCACGCGCAACTGTTCAAGCGCCTCTAGGGATTCCAGCGGGGAAGCCTCCAGCGAGCGGTATTGCCGCAGGAATGCAGCGCGATAGGCGTACAGTCCGACGTGACGCAATGCCGCCATGTCAGGCGGCAGCACGTCTGGCCGGGCCGCGAACGCATCGCGGGCCCAAGGCAGCGGGGCCCGGCTAAAGTAAAGAGCCTCGCCATGCCGGTCAAGAACGACCTTGACAACATTGGGGTTAAAAAAATCGTCTGCGTTGTTTACCGGATGGGCAACCGTGGCCATCGGGGCACTGCTGCCTGCCAGCGTGGCCGCCAGCCGGTCAATGACGGCCGGCTCAATCAACGGCTCGTCGCCCTGCACGTTCACGACCACCTGGTCGTCCGGCAACGCCAGCAAATCAGCCACTTCAGCCAGCCGGTCAGTGCCGCTCGGATGATCCGCGCGCGTCAGCACGGCCTCGACACCATGTACAGCGCATGCTTCGGCGATACTGGCATGATCGGTTGCAACCACCACACGGAATGCACCGCACTGCAAGGCCCGCTCGGCCACGCGCACCACCATCGGCTTGCCGGCGATGTCGGCCAGCGGCTTGTCAGGCAGGCGGGTGGACTTGAGCCGCGCCGGAATGACAACGACAAAACCGTCTGCCATCACGCGTCCTCGTCGGCAGCCAGTTCGCGGGCATCGCTCTCCAGCATGACGGGAATGTCGTCACGCACCGGAAAAGCCAGCCGGTCTCCCTTGCAGACCAGTTCGCCGGCCTCCTTTTTGTAGACCAGCGGCCCCTTGCAGATCGGGCAAACCAGAATTTCAAGCAGCTTGGCGTCCATGCGGAAGTCCTTCGAGCGTATGCACCAGCCAGGCGGCCAAATCGGGCTCAAGTCCCGCCGACACTGGCAAAGCCCAGAGTGTAACATTGTTGCAGGCGACAAGTTTCACCGCATCCTTCTCGGTCACCAGAACCGCCCCGGCCGCAGGCACATCGGCCGGCACAAAGGCATGATGATCCGGAAAAGCCAGTGTTTGCCGCAGCGGAATGCCAAGCTGGCGCACCGTGTCAAAAAACCGCTCGGGATGCCCGATGCCGGCCAGTGCCACGCAGTCCAGCTGCCTGAATTCTTCCGCAGTCCGCCATTCCGCCGGCGCACTGACCCGCCAGAACGCACCGGGCTGCAAACGCATCCGGAAAGCGGGAACATGATCCGGCAGACCGGCCGGCAAGCGGCCCTCCCCGTTCAGCACCACCGCATTGACCGAAGCCAGCCGGCGGGCACTCTCCCGCAAGGGACCGGCAGGCAAGCGCCAGCCATTGCCCAGTCCGCGCGCTGCGTCCAGTACGGCGATTTCAACATCGCGCCCCAGCCGGTAATGCTGCAAGCCGTCATCCGACAGGATGACATCCACCTCCGGATGCGCTGCCAGCAAGGCCTGCGCCGTTGCTACCCGGTCCCGTCCCACCCACAGCGGGCACCCCGCCCGGACCAGCAGCAGCGGCTCGTCCCCGACCTCTGCCGGGTCACTGTCAGGCAATACAGGCGTCGGCTGGCGGTGCCGGCCACCATACCCGCGACTGATCAGCCCCACCTGCCAGCCCCGCACCTGCAGCTCGCTGACCAGATAACGGGTCAGCGGCGTCTTGCCGACACCACCTACATTGATGTTGCCGACCACCACGACCGGCACCGGCACGTGGCCGACCCGCAGCACCCCCGTGCGATACAGCAGGCGCCGCAGTGCCGACAGGGCGACAAAAAGCCCTGACAGCGGCGCCAGCAGGCACAGGAGCCAGCGGCGCGGCGCATACCAGTGCGATTCGACCAGACGGGCCAGGCTCATTGCCAATCCTCTTCATGCGACCATCGCGCAGGACACAGCAGGGAAAACAACACGGGGCATGACTCCGGCAACGGGCAAACGCTACACTTTACGCGAGCGGTTCCGGAGCAGCCAAGCAGGCCCGGAACGCTGGCCGGTACAAAAACCGGCAAACGCTTATCCGGCAAGGCTTTTTTCCGGTCATCCACAAATCCTGTGGATAACCCTGTGGGGAAAAGTCGCCTACTCCGGCCAAATCCCCGACAGACGAGGGTTTTGCTGGGTTGCCTGTTTTGTAGGCAAAATTTTTTAAATCAAAAAAATCAACAACTTGCAATTATCAAGCGGTTCTTTGTCACGTCACGACACCGCAACATTCTCCTCCACGCCAGCAAGACAAATCTGTGGATGGCTTGACAAACATCAGGAAAACCGTTCCGCCATGACCGTTAAAAACAATGTCATAAGTGTTAGCGAACTGAACCGTATTGCACGTGAATTACTGGAAACTGCCATTCCACCGGTCTGGATCAGTGGAGAAATATCCAACCTGACCCTCGCAGCTTCTGGCCATGCCTACTTTTCCCTCAAGGACGAGCGTGCCCAGATCCGTGCCGTCATGTTCCGCAACCGCCTGTCCCAGCTGGGTTTTCGTCCAAAAGAAGGCCTGCGGGTCGAAGTGCGCGGCACCGTATCACTCTACGAAGCACGCGGTGACTACCAGATCAATGTCAGCCAGATGCAGGAAGCCGGTCTTGGCGCCCTGTACGCAGCATTCGAAGCCCTGAAAAACCGGCTGGCCGCCGAAGGACTGTTCGACAATCAGCTCAAGCGTCCGTTGCCGGCTCACCCGAAGGTCATCGGCATCGTCACCTCCCCCCAGGCCGCAGCCCTGCGTGACGTACTGACCACCCTGCGCCGCCGGGCACCGCAGATTCCCGTCGTGCTCTATCCCACCCAGGTACAGGGAGACACCGCTCCGGCCCAGATCGTGGCAGCCATCGGCGCAGCCAGCCGCCGGCAGGATGCCGATGTCCTGATTGTCTGCCGCGGGGGCGGCAGTATCGAAGATTTGTGGGCGTTCAACGACGAGCAGGTTGCCCGTGCCATCCGCGCATGCCGCCTGCCGGTCATCAGCGGTGTAGGACACGAAACCGATTTCACCATTGCCGACTTTGCTGCCGACGTACGCGCCCCGACACCGACGGCGGCGGCCGAACTGGTCAGCCCGGACCGGGACGCCCTGCTCGCCCGGCTGGCCGAACTGGATTTCCGGCTGGGCCGGGCCATGCACCACCGGCTCGACCGTGCCAGCCAGCAACTCGACCGGCTGGCCCTGCGACTGACGCACCCTGGTGAGCGGATTGCCCGCCAGCGCGAACGGCTGGCGCAGGCCGAATACCGGTTGCACCAGCACTGGACCCGCCGTCAGGAGCTCGCCCGTCTCCAGGTCGCCCACCTGCAAACCCGGCTGCTGCGTGCCCGCCCGGCGCAGGCACGCCAGCAAGCCCAACTGGCCAACAGTCGCCAGCAACTTGCCCGTGCCATCAGCACGCAACTGGAACGCCAGCATCACCGGCTGGCCGCCCTGTCTGCCCGGCTTGATGCCCTCGACCCGCAAGCCGTACTCGCCCGTGGCTACGCCATTGTCGAAAACGCCCGGGGACAAGCCGTGCTGGACCCGGCAGCACTGGCGCAAAACGAACACGTCACCCTGCGGCTGGCACTGGGCAACACCGGCGCCCGTATCGACCGTCCGCCACAGCAGGGCGAGCTGCCGGTCTGACCGCGAGCCGGTTGCACTTCATGAACCAAGGGCACTCCGGCGTGGCAGCAGAAAACGGCGACGGCGCGATACTGGTCAGTGGTTTCATCGCACTTGCCGGTATCGCGCCGGCAACCCGCACTCAGGCCACGGCGGATTGCCCGTTGCTGTCCGGAGTCATGGCCGTCAGTGCCTCCGGTTCGTGGCCAAGGGCCGCTGCCAGCAGCCTGCGGGTGTAGTCGGCCTGCGGACTGGCAAACAGCGCCTCGGTCGGCCCCTGCTCCACCATCCGGCCGTTGCGCAGCACCAGCACTTCGTGGGCAATGGCACGGATCACCGCCAGATCGTGCGAGATGAACAGGTATGCCAGTCCGTACTTGGCCTGTAGCCGCAACAGCAGGTCCAGTACCTGTTTCTGGATCGACACGTCCAGTGCACTGGTCGGCTCGTCCAGCAGCAGCACCTTGGGCTCCAGCACCAGTGCCCGGGCAATGGCGATACGCTGCCGCTGTCCGCCGGAAAACGCATGCGGATAGCGAGGCAAGGCACTGGCGTCCAGCCCGACCTCGGCCAGCATGGCGATCACCCGCTCACGCCGGACGGCAACATCCAGTTCAGGCCGGTGCAGGCGCAATCCTTCACCGACGATTTCTTCCACCGTCAGACGGGGTGACAGCGATGAATAAGGGTCCTGGAACACCACCTGCAAATCGCGCCGCAAAGGCCGCATGGCCCGCTCGGGCAAAGTCAGCAGGTTGTGCCCGCCAAACACCACTTCACCGGTTCCGGCCAGCAGACGCAGCAGGGCCAGTCCGAACGTGGTCTTGCCCGAGCCGGATTCGCCGACCAGCCCGAGGGTACGACCCGGCAGCAGGCGCGCACTGACGTCACGCACGGCCCGGGTATCGTGATGGCCGAACCAGCCCTGCCGCCGGCGGAAGGTCACGCTCAGGTTGCGTGCGGTCAGGAGCGGCGGCGCACCACCCTCCGCCAGTGGCGGCAAGGGTTGTGGCCGGCTGGCCAGCAGCGCACGGGTGTAGTCGTGCTGCGGCCGGGCGAACACTTCGGCCACCGGCCCGCTTTCCACCACCTCGCCCGCGCGCATGACCGCCACACGGTCGGCAAAGCGCCGCACCAGGTTGAGGTCATGGGTGATGAACAGCACGGCCATGCCGTGCTCGCGCTGCAAGTCCGACAGCAGGTCAAGGATCTGCGCCTGCACGGTGACATCCAGTGCCGTGGTCGGCTCGTCGGCAATCAGCAGTTTCGGACTGCACGCCAGCGCCATGGCGATCATGGCACGCTGGCGCTGCCCGCCCGACAGCTCGAACGGATAGCGGTCTACCTTTTCTTCCGCTTCGGCAATACCGGTACGCGCCAGCAGGGCAATCGCCTCGGCCCTGGCTGCCGTGCCGCGCAGGTTGCGGTGCAGCCACAGCGCCTCACCGATCTGCTCGCCAATGCGGTGCAGCGGATTGAGCGCCGTCATCGGCTCCTGGAAGATCATGGCGATCTCGCGCCCGCGCACCCGCGCCAGCCCGGCTTCGGGCAGTTGCAAGAGATCGCGCCCCAGCCAGTCGGCCCGGCCGCCCAGCACTGCCTCGGGATAAAGCCGCAGCAGGGCACTGGCCGCCTGCGTCTTGCCCGAGCCGGACTCTCCCACCAGCGCCAGCTTCTCGCCGGCAGCCAGCGTCAGGCTCAGGTTGCGCACGACTTCATGGCTGCCAAAGCGCACGCTCAGGCGCTCGATCTGCAAAAGCGCACTCATGCACGTCCCTCCTTGCGCGGATCCAGCGCCTCGCGCAAACCTTCGCCGATGAAGATCAGCAGGGTCAGCGTGCCGGTCAGCACCAGAAAGGTGGCAAGCCCGATCCACCAGGCGTCCAGGTTGTCCTTGCCCTGCGCCAGCATTTCGCCAAGGCTTGGTGTGTCAGGCGGCACTCCCAGCCCGAGGAAATCCAGCGAAGTCAGCGCGAGGATGGCGCCGGAAATGCGGAACGGCAGGAAGGTGATCACCGGCGTCAGGCTGTTGGGCAGCACATGCCGCCACATGATCGCCAGTGGCCCCAGTCCCAGCGCCCGTGCGGCCAGCACGTATTCCATCTGCCGGTTTTTCAGGAATTCCGCCCGCACGTAATCAGCCAGTCCCATCCAGCCGAACAGTGCCAGCAACACCAGCAGCAGCCACAGGCTGGGCGTGAACAGCGAAGCAAAGATGATCAGCAGGTACAGCTCGGGCATCGAGCCCCAGATTTCGATAAAGCGTTGCAGGAACAGGTCGGTCCGCCCGCCGAAATAGCCTTGCACGGCCCCGGCGGCCACGCCGATCAGGGTGCCGACAGCCGTCAGGGCAAGAGCAAACAGCACGCTGAGGCGAAAGCCGTACAGGAGGCGCGCCAGAATGTCGCGCCCGCGGTCATCAGTGCCCAGCCAGTTGTCGCGGCTGGGTGGCGCAGGAAACGGGTCGGCAGCGTAATAGTTGATGCTGTCAAAACGGTGCGGATTGGGCGGATACAGGGCAAAGTTGCCGCTCCGGGTGAGCTTTTCCACCACATAGGGATCGTGATAATCCGCCGGCGTGGCAAAGTCGCCGCCGAACGTGGTTTCCGGATAATCCACCAGCAGCGGGAAATACCAGTCGCCCTGATAGTGCACCAGCAACGGGCGGTCGTTGCTCAGGACCTCGGCGAACAGGCTGACAGCAAACAGGCAGCCAAACAGCCACAGGCTCCACCAACCGCGCCGGTGGGCCCGGAAACGCTGCCATGCCCGCACGCGCGGCGACTGGTAGGCCGCCACCGCGCTCATGCGGGCACCCCGGCGGCCGCCAGCATGGTGCGGTTGCGCCCGTTGCGTTTGGCCTGGTACAGCGCCGCGTCGGCCCGGGCCATCAGGTGTTCGGGTGAGGCATCGGCAGCCCCCGGGGCCAGCATGGCCGCTCCCAGGGACACGCTGACCTGCAATACGCATTCAGGCGAAACATGAACCGGCTCGCAGGCAATCGCAAGCCGGATGCGCTCGGCCACCAGCTGCACGTGACGTACGGGTGTGGCCGGCAGCAACACGGCAAACTCTTCGCCACCGATGCGGGCCGCCACGTCGCAGCCCCGCAGCTGCTGGCGCACCCGGCCGGCCAGCACCTTGAGCACCACGTCACCGGCCTGGTGGCCCCAGGTATCGTTGATGCGCTTGAAGTGGTCGGCATCCAGCATCAGGCAGGCCAGCGGGTCGCCATGACGCCGGGTACGCTGCGCTTCTTCCTGCAAGCGCTGCTCGAAATACCGGCGGTTGTAGAGACCGGTCAGCGGATCGGTCAGCCCCAGCCATTTCAGCCGTTCGCGGTTCAGCACGTTTTCAAGGCACAGGGTCACGATGGCGGCAAACCGCTCGAGGAAATCCGTCCCCTGCCCCGGTTCATAGTGGGCTGCATCGTGGCAGCCGATGGCCAAGAGGCCCAGCAAGCTGTTCTGGCGTACCAGCGGCAGCACGGCGGCACTCAGCACCGGTCCCTGCCACGGCAGGCCGATCTGCACTTCATGGCCGATCCGCCCCAGGAGCGGATCGCGGCATCCGGCAGGAAACACCTGTTCCAGTGCGCCGGCATCGCGCAGCAGGACCAGTCCGGGCGGCAGCGTCTCGTCCAGCCCCAGAATGGTGGCGATGTCGCCATCGGGATCAGCCACCACCAGCAGGGTTTCGCGCGGAGCCAGCACTGCCGGCAATTCGTCGCGCAGCACGGCCAGAAACCCGGCGAAATCCGGTGCGCCGATCAGTGACAGCTCGAGCGCCTGATAGCGGCGGTGCAGGTTTTCGTTACGCAGGGCGTGTTCCAGCAGGGAGTCAAGCGTCAGGCTCATGCAGGGCTTTCAGTGGCCAACTGCGTCAAACCGCAGGCGCGGATCGACCCAGACATAGCAAAGATCGGAAGCCAGCCGGGCCAGCAGGCCGATCAGGGTGAACAGGTACAGCGTGCCCATCACCACCGGATAGTCACGCTTGACCACGGCATCGAATGCCAAGAGACCCAGCCCGTCCAGTGAAAACAGCGTTTCGATCAGCAGGCTGCCGGCAAAGAAGGCGCCGATGAAGGCAGCCGGAAAGCCGGTAACCAGCGGGATCATCGCGTTGCGGAATACGTGCCGGTACAGGATGCGTGTTTCGCCCACGCCTTTGGCACGGGCCGTCAGCACGTACTGGGCACGGATCTGTTCCAGAAAGGTGTTCTTGGTCAGCAAGGTGGTGATGGCGAGGCTGCCGACCACCGAGGCCGTAATCGGCAGCACCATGTGCCAGAGGTAGTCAAGGATGCGTGCCGGCCACGACAGCTCGGCCCAATTGTCGCTGACCAGCCCCCGCAACGGAAAAAGCTCGAAAAAGCTGCCGCCGCCGAACAGCACCAGCAACACCACCCCGAGCACGAAACCGGGAATCGCATAACCAACCAGCAGCAGCGTACTGCTGGCCACGTCGAAAGCCGAACCGTCACGCACGGCCTTGCGGATGCCCAGTGGCACGGAAATCAGGTAGGTCAGGAAAAAAGTCCAGAGACCGAGGCTCATTGACACCGGCAGTTTGGACACTACCAGCCCCCATACCGACTGGTGGTGATAGAAGCTTTGCCCCAGGTCAAAAGTGGCATAGCGCCGGAGCATGTCGGCAAAGCGCTTCCAGGCGGGCTGGTCAAACCCGTACAGCGTACGCAGTTCGGCCAGCCGCTCGTCATTGAGTCCGCCCGAGGCACGGTACAGGCCATGTGCGGCCTGCACGGTTTCGCCCTGTCCGCCGGACTGGCGCAATTCCTGCGCCAGCTGCTCCACCGGCCCGCCGGGAACAAACTGGATCACCACGAACGTGACCAGCAGGATGCCCAGCAACGTAGGCACCATCAGCAGCAGGCGTTTGGCAAGGTAGCGCCACAGATTCATCGCAGGCCGGCTTTGAAAGAAGGATTGATGCAGAAAGGATATGTCCTGCCCGCCATGCCTGCCAAGCAGGGCAGACAGGCTCCGCCCGCGGTTGCCGTCTGCGGCCTCCGACGTTGACAGCCCGGTATCGCGGGGCTACAGCCTTTGAATGGGGTATGTGAATTACCCGTCGTTTTTCGCTTCATCCAATTTCAAGGAGTCGTTGTGGCGCAAGCTCGCAGCATGTCGTGGATTCTGCTCGCGCTGATGACGGTGGCAGCCGTGGCCAGCATCCGTGCCCTGCCGGGCATGGCACTCTACGGACTGGGTGCCGTCATGCTTTACCTGTTGCCGGCGCTGCTGTTTTTCCTGCCGGCAGCGCTGGTCACCACCGAACTGGGGACAACCTGGAGCGGTGGCGTGTACGGCTGGTGCCGGCAGGCATTCGGTGAACCGTTCGGCATTTTTGCCAGCTGGTTCGGCTGGATCCAGGTCTGCACGCTGCTGCCGATCATTCTGGCATTTGCTGCCGATTCGCTGGCATTCGTCATCAATCCGGCACTGGCGGGTAACGGGGTTTATACGGGCATTGTCATCATCGGACTCTACTGGCTGGTTACGCTGGTGGCATTGCGGGGGGTCAAGCAACTGGCGCGCCTGTCCTCACTGTTCATGCTGGCCGGCACGCTGTTTCCGGCGCTGGTGCTGGTCGTGCTGGGCGCCATCTGGCTGGCACAGGGCCATCCGTCACAGGCACCGCTGACCTGGTCGGCCCTGTTGCCGGACATTTTCGGCTCCGGTAGCCAGACGCTCAGCGGCCATGCCAAGACCCATCCCGGCGTCTGGCACGTCTTTACCGGTGCCATCGCCGGCATCGTGCTGATCCTCAACAACTTTCTGGCCTATTCCGGCATCGAGATGAATGCCCTTTATGCCTCGAACCTGCCCAACCCGCAGCGCGACATGCCGCGTGCCATCGGACTGGCCATCGGGCTGATCCTGCTGATCTTCATTCCGCCCACGCTGGCCATCGCCGTGGTGGTGCCGGCAGATGCCACCAGCCTGACAGCCGGGGTCATGCAGGCGTACAGCCAGTTCTTTCATGCTTTCGGCTGGGATGCGGCCATTGACGTCATGGCACTGCTGCTGGTGTTTGGTGCACTGGGCGGCGTGCTGATCTGGTCGGCCGGCCCGGCCGAGGAAATGCTGTTTGTCGGCAAGGCAGGTCTTTTGCCGCGCTGGTGGCAGGTCACCAATCCGGCCGGGATGCCGCGGCATGTGCTGCTGGCGCAGGCCGGCATGGTGACAGCGCTGGCGTCACTCTACTTTTTCATTCCGGACGTGTCGGCAGCTTTCTGGATGCTCAGCACCCTGTCGGCACAGATCTATCTGGTGCTCTACGTCATGATGTTCGTGGCAGCGATCCGTCTGCGCCGGCTGCAACCGGACCTGCCACGCGGCTACCGGGCGCCTTGCCTGCATGCGCTGTCGGTCATCGGCATGCTGTCGTCGCTGGCTGCGTTTGCCATCGGTTTCGTGCCGCCGCGTGCGGAATCCATGCCGCTGTCTGGAC
Organism: Laribacter sp.; assembly: GCA_018055005.1. Taxonomy (GTDB): domain Bacteria; phylum Pseudomonadota; class Gammaproteobacteria; order Burkholderiales; family Aquaspirillaceae; genus Laribacter. Next base: position 11,004 of record JAGPIM010000001.1, on the reverse strand, counting down.
TAGCCTACTTTGGCCTGCTGGCCGGCGGGCTGGTTCTGGCCGCATTGCCGCCGTTCCTGTTTTACCGCTGGCGCCGCCCGGAATGGGAGGAGATCACGCCTGCCGAGGCCGAGGCCTACAGTGCCCCGCTGACGCGTCCGACAACGCCGCATCCATCCACTTCGTAGCTGCTTGCCGGAGCCGCACCATGAGTATTCCCGTTAAGCCAGTCCACCGCATGGGCCTGTTCGGCGCGGTCTCGCTCGGCATCAGTGCCATGGTGGGTGCCGGTATTTTTGCGTTGCTCGGGCATGCTGCGGTCGCCGCCCGGGCCGATGCCCCGCTGGCTTTCGTGATTGGCGGCGTGGTGGCGGCCCTGTCGGGTTATTCGTATGCCCGCCTGTCGGCCACGTATCCGAGTGGCGGCGGCATTCATGAATTCTATCGGCTGGCTTTTGGCAATTCGGTGACAACGGGCTGGCTGTCGCTGTTGTTCCTGCTGACCCTGATCACCACGACGGCGATGATTGCCCGCACGTTCGGGGTATACGCGCACCGGGTGATCCCGCTGGCACCGGGAGAAGTGTGGATTCCAGCCTATGCGGCTGCGATCGTGATCCTGCTGATGTGGGTGAACCTGGTGGGCTCGAAGCTGGTGGGCCGGCTGGCCATCGTGCTGGTCGGCATCAAGATGACGGTACTGGCCATCCTGCTGGTTTACGGCCTGACCCAGGCCGAGGTCGGCCGGGTTGAATCACTGGGGTTCAGTTCTCCCACAACACTGCTGGGTACGGTCGGGCTGACTTTCCTGGCGTATTCGGGCTACGGCCAGATCACCAATGCCGCCGATGCAGTCGAGCGGCCCGAGCGCACCATTCCGCTGGCCCTGCTGCTGGCGGTGTCAATCGTGGCGGTGTTTTACGTGGGGCTGGCGTGGGTGGCGCTGGGCACCGTGCCGATCGCCGAGCTGAAACTGCATGCCGATACGGCCATGGCGCAGGTGGCACACCCGCTGTTCGGGCCGGCCGGGGTGGTGATCCTGGCCCTGACGGCGATGGTGTCCACGTCGTCGGCCATCAATGCCCAGCTTTTCAGCCAGTTGCAGATGGGGGCACGCATGGCGCGCTGCGGCCAGTTGCCGGCCAGCCTGCAAGAGGGCGAGCGTCCGTACAACCGCATGCTGGTCGGCGGCATTGTCGTGGCGACCATCATCATGGCCGCTTTCTTCAACCTGAGTGCCATCGCCCAGGCTGCCAGTGCCACTTACCTGATCACCTACGTGGCCGTGCAGATTGCCCACTGGCGGCTGCGCAGGCAGACGCACGGGGCGTTGTGGCTGATCATTGCCGGACTGCTGCTGATGCTGGTGGTACTGGCGGCCTTTGGCCTTGAAATCTGGCAGACGACGCCCAGCGTATTCATCACCATTGCCGTCATGCTGGCGGGCGGCTGGCTGGTGGCCTGGCTGATCCGGCCACGTACTGCGGCGTCTTCCGGTCCGGGCTGAGGAACCCCGGGCCAGAATCAGTCTGCCGCCGGAACTGACGGACATAAAAAATTCCCGCCCTGCACGGACGGGAACATGCCCTTCGGAGAAGGGGAAAACACATCAACAAGTAACGACCGGTTACCGTAGCCCGCACCGGTAGCGGGGTTTAGCCACAGGAGACCAAACATCCTGCCGTCTGCCCTACGGCTGGCACGACAGGACATATGGTAATAGCGTCAGATTATTGAGTAAATAGTTTTTTACTAATACAAAAAGCCCTTGCCGCCGGATATTCTTTCATCCTCACACGCTGCAAATCCGGAATCCTCAGGCGCTTGCATCACGTCCTGCCTCGACAGGCAGCGGCACCGTCGGCCCGAGCACTTCTCTGGCTGCCCTCTGCGCGGCGGACAACACCTCCCTGGACAGGATCAGCCCGTCAGCCTCACAGCAATCGTGCCTGCCGTTCCAGCTCTTGTGAATCAAGACTGCCTACATCCAGCCGCTGCGCCTCGGCCAGCCGTGCAAAATGCTTGCCCATCGAGCGGAAATACAGGGGATCGTAGTGATTGGCCAGCAGGTCCTCCACCAGCCGGTAAAAATCACCGGCCTCGGTCCAGGCTTGCCATTCGGCCAGCTTTTTCCGTCCGTACAGCTCGCGCAGATAGCCCAGTTGCTGCACCAGCATGGCCGGCGAATGCACGAAAAAGTCGTAGTCTTCCAAGAGGTAACGCACCCGCTCGGCAAACGGAACATCGACATAAATGCACCGGGCAGCCCGCATGGCCGTCACCAGCGCATCCGGCAGGGAAACAAAGCCGATGCGCTTGGATTCTGCCTCGACAAACACCGGTTCTTGCGGATCCAGCGCCAGCAAGGCGGCACGCAGGGCACTGTCAAAGCCCTTTTGCGTGGGCTGCCCCTCACCGGGCACCCGTCCCAGCACCGAACCACGATGGTTGGCCAGCGCTTCCAGATCCAGCACCTGTCGCCCCTGGGTCCGCAGGGCGGTCAGCAGCCGTGTCTTGCCTGAGCCGGTCGGGCCGCATACCACGCGATAGTCAAACCGTCCGGGCAGCACCTGCAACTCCTCCAGCACCAGATGCCGGTACTGCTTGTAGCCACCCTCCAGCTGCCGCGCGCCCCAGCCGATCTGTTGCAGGATCAGGGTCATCGAGCCGGAGCGCTGTCCGCCACGCCAGCAGTACACCAGCGGCCGCCAGCCTTTGGGCCGGTCAGCCAGCCGGGTTTCCAGATACCCGGCAATGTTGCGCGCCACCAGCGCCGCCCCCACCCGACGGGCCTCAAACGGTGACACCTGCTTGTAAAGCGTTCCGACAGTCACCCGCTCCTCGTCCGACAGGACCGGACAGTTGATGGCGCTGGGTATATGGTCCTCGGCAAACTCGGCCGGTGTACGCACGTCGATGATTTCATCGAAATCTGCGAGCTGTGCTATGTTCGCGGGCGGAAAAAAACGCATGGACGCACTTTGATGATGACGGAAGTTAAGCTGACCCAATTGTCTCACGGTGGCGGCTGCGGCTGCAAAATTGCGCCGTCCGTGCTGGAAAAGATCCTCGCCGGCATCCGGCCCGTACTGCCAGTGCCCGACCTGCTGGTCGGCATCGACACCGCCGATGATGCCGCGGTCTACCGCCTCAACGACGAGCAGGCCATCGTCGCCACCACCGATTTCTTCATGCCCATCGTCGACGATCCATTCGACTTTGGCCGCATCGCCGCCACCAATGCACTGTCCGACATCTACGCCATGGGCGGCAAACCGCTGTTTGCACTCGCCATCGTCGGCATGCCGGTCAATGTCCTGACCCCCGACACCATCCGGCAGATCCTGGAAGGCGGCCAGGCCGTCTGTACAGCGGCCGGCATTCCGGTGGCTGGCGGACATTCGATCGACAGCCCGGAGCCGATCTACGGGCTGGTCGGCATCGGTGTCGTCCATCCGGACCAGATCAAGACCAATGCCGGAGCCCGCCCGGGTGACCGCCTGATCCTCGGCAAAGGCCTGGGCGTCGGCATCCTCGCGCAGGCCATGAAAAAAGGCCTGCTCGACGAAGCAGGCTACGCCGCCATGATTGCCAGCACCACCCTGCCCAACGTGGTCGGCAGCGAACTGGCACCACTTGCCAGCGTACACGCCCTGACCGATGTCACCGGCTTCGGTCTCGCAGGCCACCTGCTGGAAGTCTGCCGCGGCGCTGGTCTGACTGCCCATGTCGACATGGCACGCGTTCCGGTCATCCGCGAAGTCGAGCCCTACGCCCGCCAGCTGATCGGTCCCGGTGCCATCGAGCGCAACCGGGCCAGTTTCGGCCACGGCATCAGATTTGCAACCACCATCCCCGAATGGCAACAACGCCTGCTGACCGATCCGCAGACCAGCGGCGGCCTTCTGGCAGCTGTCGCCCCGGAAGCCGTCGACGACGTGCTGGCCCGCTTCCACACAGCCGGCTTTGGCTATGCCTGCGAAATCGGCAGCCTGACGGCAGGTGATGCCGAAATCATCGTTTACTGACTGAAACCCCGGCGGAGGCAACCATGTCTCCGCCGCCCGCCCTTCCTGCATGGCCGGACCAGCCGACGCGCTTCGCCCTGCTCAGGCAGGACAGACCCGGCCCCGGATTACGGCATCCCGAAAGCCTCCAGCCCCCTGCAAGCAACCTCTTTTCCGGTTCCGCCAGCCGTAACCCCACGGCCGTCATTCCGGCCGAGGCCAACACGCGCCGCTCATCCCGGATGCTTGCTCCGCAGCTCACCCCTGTTCCGTACCAGGGCTGCATTGAAAGCGGCTGCCATGCCTGGTGCAGAGCAGCATGAAAGCCGCCGGGTATCTTGCTGACAGCCCTTGTTTCCAGCCATCACGCTGTATTCAATCAGCCGGGTATCGGTGCCCCCTTCGCCTCCGCCGCATCACACCATCACCGTGTCACCGGATGCTGCCGTCAGCGGCTCCAGCAATCCACGCACCAGACATACTTCACCGCTGTCATCGCATTCCACCGACAGCCGCCAGCGCACAGGGCGGACTTCACCATGACCACCATGCCAGTCCCAGACCTGAACATGACCGGCATCCCCCATCGAAGCCGCCGTCAGGGCTTCGTCCAGTGCCTGCCTTTGCCCGGCCGGCAGCTGCGCCAGGACATGCCGGCGGTCAGCCAGCGCCTCCGCCTTGTATCCCAGTACCTGCTCCGTGTTGCCCTGCCAGCGCCAGCGGCCGTGCCCCGGCCGGAATTCAAATGCCACTGCCCCCAACTGTTCCAGCCCCCACAGGCAACGCTGGCGCCACTCCAGCCCGCGCCATACCCGCTGTCGCCACTCCAGCCCGAACGCGCCAAGCACCAGTACCAGTACCGCCGCCCCCGCCACATAAAACTGCACGTTCAGCACGGAAAGCGGCATCGCCAGTGCCATGCGGGCAAACGGCCCCATGCCGGCCACCGTCGCGAGTCCGGAGAGCAGCGCCAGCCAGAACACGGCCAGACTGCTGCCGGGGCCAGGCCAGTACATGACCGTCAGCGCCAGCAACACCAGCGGCAGCCAGACCAAGGGCTGCATACCCCAGCCGGCCACACCAAAGCGTGCCTCGCCAAACACCAGTGCCAGCACCAGCGTCATCAGCCCCAGGCAAACCATTCCGGCCAGATGCCGGAATGGTGGATCGGCAGCACTCAGCCAGTCGCGGCTGCCCAAGGCATGCAACAGCACCGGCACAACCAGCAGCAACCCGTCGGTCAGGGACAGCAGCAGTTCCGGCCACCACGGCATCAGTACCGGCCCGGCCAGCAGGCGCACCAGTGTCAGTAACAGCACAAGCGGAACCAGCACCACCAGAAAATGCATGGTCGCGGGCGGCGTTGACAGCCGGAAAATGCGTCCGCCCGGAGTCAGCAGGTATGCAGCCAGTGCCAGCAGGCCGGTTTCACCAGCTGCCAGCAAGACCGACATCCCCCCCCAATCCCGGACCATGCGTGAAAAACCGCCGCCAGCAGCCAGACCAGGGACACCACCCAGCGCCGCTCCCGTCCGCGCGCCAGCAGTAAGGCTGACAACCCCACACCCAGCGGTATGTCGAACAATGCCAAGGGAGGCTGAACAAAGGCCAGTGTCTGCATCAGCACATATGCCAGTGGCCACGCCACGACCAGCCACAACATCAGGCGCACAGGGACAGCAGGGCGAGAATGCATGGCGGGCTTTCCGGGCAGGCATGAAATACTTTGAGCGTAGGCGCCCGGCCCGCCACGGCAACCCGAACTGCCGGGCGTTTCGACAGGTTTTCTGATTACCCGTTTTGAACTGCTTGAGAGAGCGTACATGACGCAACACGTCATGATCCGCATCAGTTTCTATCAAGCAATTAAATATTTTGAATGTTTTTTCTCGAATAGTTTCTGCAACAACATCCTATCAATCAATTTCCGATTGAATGTTTTTCTGTCCAAAAAACATCAAATTTTGGTAAAAACATGTTTTTTCATGCATGCAAAATCTTTTGCCACAACCCATAAAAACATCATTTCCTGTTTTGTTTTTTTATCAAAAATAATTGCCACCCAGATAATCCTCGCAATTACACCCCCCTCCACCAACACAAAATAAAATGGAAGTCATGAAATCATTCACAGATGAATATCTGATCTTAAACCAATCACCATGCGCCTATCCCCCAGGGAAAAAACACACAGCAAGAATCAGCAATTTTCACGACAACAAAATTGACCAGTCAGCCAAAACATAAAGCACAAGAAAAATAATGCCAAAATCATGATGAAAATAATTACCTACAAGCGATGAAACAGGACTATGCTGAGGATACGTCGCTATTTAATTACGTAAAAAATGCGCCGGCAGGGATACGACCTGCAACAGAACCTGAAAGCACATCATGGCAAAAGGCCAAAAACGCGGAAACAAAGAACCCAAAAAGCCTAAAAAGGCACGACCAGCAGTCATCAAAAACAATGTTGCATTTCTTCCACCACGACAGCTGGAAGAATCAAAGAAACACTAATATAATCTAACCCGCTCAAATACAGACGGATTATTTTTTGTCACTCACTTGAAAAAATGGATTTCTCTGAGCAACAGAAAGGAATATATGTCTTTTCCAGCGAACAGAAGATCAGCAGAAAACGAAAAATATATTGCATTTAGCCAACAGGCTCACACAAACTCTCTCTGGCGAGGGATTTATTCACCTCCATCGGCAGCGGACTCACGTAACGCTGAAGCCAGACGATTCAATGAAGACCTGAATAGGTTCATTGACGCAATATATCCTCCACGCAACCCCGCCTAGCGGGGTTTTTTTATATACCCATCAGTGATGATTTTCATAAATAGCACTATCTGTACTGATCAAATTTCACATGTACTTACAGCACCATTAATCTTCTAAAAGATTAACACGCGGACTAAGGAGCATCCATTGAGTTAAAATTTCTGCATAACATAAAAATCATTGCGCCAGCAGCATTAACCACTATGGATGATGCAAGATTAGTCTCTGACGACTTGATCACTTCATTGCAGTCAAAAACGAGAATGGCAGCAACATAACTCTCAGACGCACCTCAGTCGAAGTAACAGCTGCGATCCCGGAAAGCCCGAGTAAAACTGGATATCTGATCGCGCAAGTAATGCACCAGCCAGAATGGCTTAGGGCACACCGTCTTCGAGATCGAAGCAACTGAGCTGAGAATGCACTGCAAACAGAAAGGGGTTTCCGGAAATGCTCGTAAGGATAGACACGAAGCTAGCGCGTCATCCCGCTGTTCTTAGCAGTTCGGCCTGCACCGCATCTGACGAGCCGCGCTGGAAAGCAGCTCCCTGATTCTGCACCGGTTTTTTTCAAAAGCACTCATGCAACCAAGCGCCGAGAACATCATGCTTGCGACCAAGGCAGGGTAAGCAGAGTCTCCAGAATAATGGATTGAAGCCAGTGGTACCAAAATCCGGGCGCTGGAGACCGGCCGCAGACATGCTCTATTTTTCGTCAGCCGCCTACCAGCAAAGACGTCGGAATCCAGATGGTTGGTGAAGGAGCATATGAAATGTCCAAGACAAAAAATACGTGACGAGCCAGACATTAGACCGATTAGCTATACAAATTCACTTCCTTGTACACCTTGTGTTTTTTAACATAAACAATAAATTTGCAAATGTCATTTTTTGGTGCTGAAATAAATTGTTCTCAACAGAAAAACTGAGTGACTTTCATGTTGATGCACCTTAACTGGACAGATTTCACGATTATTTTCCTGGTTATCACCAGTGCTTATATCGTATTCGGTATTGCCGGATTTGGCACCTCTCTCGTGGCCAGCCCTGTCTTGGCGCTGTTCTTGCCAGTGGCCAAGATTGTTCCGCTGCTGGCCCTGATGGACATGTGCGCCGCATTGGGAAACTTCATCAAGGATGGGCATAAAGCCGAGCGAGCCGAGCTGAAGCGATTGGTACCGCTGATGATGATAGGTAGTGGCATTGGTGCCATGCTGCTGCTGCGTACCCAACCGGAAACCTTGCTGTTGGGACTCGGGATTTTCATCGTGTGCTACGCCCTGTACGCTCTGAGTGGCCTCAAGCCACATAGCAGTTTTTCTCCTGCTGCCTCCATTCCGTTTGGTCTGGTGGGTGGGGTATTCAGTGCGCTGTTTGGAATGGGAGGATTTATCTACGCGATCTATCTGTCCGGACGAATCGAGAAGAAAGACCACCTGCGTGTTACCCAGTCCAGCCTGATCGGCCTGGCCACCCTCACCCGGGCCACACTGTTTGCCCTGGCCGGCGTGTATATGGACACAAGCCTGTTGCTGCTGACCCTGGGGTTAATGCCTGCCATGCTGGCCGGAATGATTGCCGGGCGGCACATCACCATTGGCCTGAGCCGGGAACAGTTTTTACGAATATTGCAGATGATTACTCTGGCATCAGGCCTCGTGTTGCTCGGACGTTATTTTTTGCCTCCATCCGTCTAACCAGGCAGAATCATTAGCTATCAGATCAAATGCATCAGAACAAGCCTATCTGCCAACTCAGAAGGCCTCTTGACCATGCAAGGTCTTGGCAAAATGTCTTCACGACGGCACGAAATAGCCCGCATACAGCGGGCTTCGTTATTGATGGCTACCACGTACGGCCGTTTTGCATTTTAAAGTCACATAAGCCATTCATATCGCCCATTTTTGACGGACAGGGTCTCAAACAGAGACCGTGCAAGAAAATTACATTGCCATAGCCGGACATTGTCTCGCTAACGAACAGATCCGGTGCCCGGTTCAAGCCCGCGCATTTCATGCATTTGAGATTTTCTCGCCCCTGTCCACACCTCCAGTACGCCATGAATTTGTGCAGGCTGCCTGGTCAACGGGCTGACCACATCGTGAACATGCTTCACGAACAGATCACAGGGCAAGGCATCGGGTTCAAGCAGCAAAAAAAACCGGCCACCAGCTCATCGGACCATGGTGCGATGGGCCTCGAACGCACGAAGAACCGGGCCTCACCTTGTATCAACCGTGACGCTATTTAGCCAGAGAGTCGGCAAACCACTTAAAATCACCAGGTTGCAGCAGTAGTGGACTGGCACATGCACACGAGCGGGAGTCAAAGACGCCCGGCTACGTGATTTGCGCGCCATGACAGGAACCAAAGCAAAACGACAAGGCCTTGACCCCACCGCCCTGTCCGGCCATAGCGATCCGGAGATAACCCGCCGTTATCTGCGTGATCGTGAAATTCCCGTCGTGTCCGCGAACAAGGTTATTGGACATGTCAAAAAATAACCGCTCTAACCCTTTTATTTAACAGGTAGGTAATGTAATGGCGCAATACGTTATGTCGATGCTGCGGGTCAGCAAGGTCGTGCCCCCGAAGCGTCAGATCATCAAGGACATCTCCCTGTCCTTCTTCCCGGGAGCCAAGATCGGCCTGCTGGGTCTCAATGGCGCGGGCAAGTCCACCGTGCTGAAAATCATGGCCGGCGTCGAAAAGGAATACGACGGCGAAGTGCAGTGGCAGCCCAACCTCAACATCGGCTACCTGCCGCAGGAGCCGCAGCTTGATCCGGAAAAGACCGTGCGCGAAGAAGTCGAAAGCGGCATGGGTGAAGTGATGGGTGCACAAAAGCGCCTTGAAGAGGTGTACGCCGCTTACGCCGAGCCGGATGCCGACTTTGACGCACTGGCCGAAGAGCAGGCCCGCCTCGAGGCCATCATCTCTGCCGGCGCCGGCGACAACATCGAGCTGCAACTGGAACTGGCCGCCGACGCCCTGCGCCTGCCGCCGTGGGATGCAAAAATCGGCCCCTTATCCGGGGGTGAAAAGCGCCGCGTAGCACTGTGCAAGCTGCTGCTGTCCAAGCCCGACATGCTGCTGCTGGACGAACCGACCAACCACCTTGATGCCGAATCGGTGGAATGGCTGGAACAGTTCCTGGTGCGCTTCCCCGGCACCGTGGTGGCCGTCACCCACGACCGCTACTTCCTCGACAACGCCGCCGAGTGGATTCTGGAACTCGACCGCGGCGAGGGCATTCCGTGGAAAGGCAACTACTCCAGCTGGCTGGAGCAGAAAGAAGCCCGTCTGGAGCAGGAAGCCCGTGGTGAAGCTGCCCGCATGAAGGCGATGAAGCAGGAACTGGAATGGGTACGCCAGAACCCGAAGGGCCGTCAGGCCAAGTCCAAGGCGCGCATTGCCCGCTTTGAAGAGCTGTCCAGCTACGAAACCCAGAAGCGCAACGAAACCCAGGAAATCTTCATCCCGGTGGCCGAGCGTCTGGGCAATGAAGTGATCGAATTCGAAAATGTCAGCAAGGGCTTCGGTGACCGTCTGCTGATCGACAACCTGTCGTTCAAGGCCCCGCCGGGTGCCATCGTCGGCATCATCGGCCCGAACGGCGCCGGTAAATCCACGCTGTTCAAGATGATTGCCGGCAAGGAACAGCCGGACAGCGGCACCGTGAAGATCGGCCAGACCGTGCAGATGGCCTTTGTCGAGCAGCACCGCGACAGCCTCGAAGCCGACAAGACCGTGTTCGAGGATGTGTCCGGTGGCGCCGACCTGCTCACCGTGGGCAAGTTCGAAATGTCAAGCCGCGCCTATCTGGGCCGCTTCAACTTCAAGGGCGCCGACCAGCAGAAGAAAGTCGGCATGCTCTCCGGTGGCGAACGCGGCCGCCTGCATCTGGCCAAGACCCTGCTCAAGGGCGGCAATGTGCTGCTGCTGGATGAACCGTCCAACGACCTTGACGTGGAAACCCTGCGCGCGCTGGAAGACGCCCTGCTGGAATACGCCGGCACCGTGTTCGTGATTTCGCACGACCGCTGGTTCCTCGACCGGATCGCCACGCACATCCTCGCCGCCGAAGGCGAATCGCAGTGGACCTTCTTTGACGGCAACTATCAGGAATACGAAGCCGACAAGAAGAAGCGTCTGGGCGAAGAAGGCGCCAAGCCCAAGCGCATCCGCTACAAGCCGATCACCCGCTGATCCAGAGCAGGGCAAGGGGG
>JAGPIM010000053.1 GCA_018055005.1 Laribacter sp. | reverse complement strand
GCTACCTGCCTGCGGCAGGCTGATGGGGAGACCTGCAACACGCGACAGACCGGCTCGACCCCTAAACGATCCCGATGGGCATCAATGAAAGCGTTTACGACTTGATGCGGCGGTCGAGCTCCGCCTGCGCGGAATACGCACTGGCCAGCCGCAGGATTTCATTGGCCTGTTTCAGCTCGCGGACTTCGCGTTCCAGTTCCTTGACCCGGGTGGCCTCTGCACTGGTCGTTCCAGCACGCTGGCCAGTATCGCGTTCCTGCTGGCGAATCCAGCGGCGCAGGGATTCGGGCGTGCAGCCAGTCTTGCCGGCAATGGAAACGATCACAGCCCACTGCGATTCGTACTGGTCCTTGGCATAGAACACCATGTGAACGGCCCGCTCGCGGACTTCGGGGGAAAACCTGGTGGATTTTGTCATGGCTCCATTCTCTCAAGTGAGGGAGCCTCCGCGAAACCCGGGGGATTCAAGTTGACCTGCACGAAGACCCGGTGGGTGGGTAGCATGGTCGATGGCCACAAGCAGATAGCAGCGAGTTGGTTCGTCTGCCCTCGGGTGAGGATGGCGGTCGAGAGCATCCCCTATCCCGGTCTTTGTCGCCATCTGCTACTGAGCGATATCCGCAACCCGCTGTCTGAGGCCGACATCAGCCCGGACAGCCAGGATCCGAACGGCTTCGGTCCTTCTGCCAGGCAGAACCAGATTTCTGGCCTCATTCTGGCTGCTATCAGCAGACAAAGCCAATGCCGATGCCTGTCTGGCTTTTTCCGGTGGAGATGTCCTAGGCGATTCCGCACGCGAGCGTGTCACTGCACCGGACAACGTCGCTCACCGCCACGGTCACGGGCCGGGCAATACCACTATCTTGAGCTTCTCCTGGTTAAGAGTCGCTAACAAAACCGGTCGATAAATCGTAGGCAGATCAATGAACAAGCCAGCTTGAGCAAGGCGTAATGGATATCCAGCCGCCGCTCGAAGCCGATGCGCAACTTGCCGAAACCGGCCAGCCACGCATGGGTACGTTCGACCACCCAGCGATGTCGGCCCGGTTTCTCGCTGCTTTCGACACCGCGACGCGCAATGCGGGCCATGATGCCTCGACGTTGGAGATGCTCGCGGCAACGTCGGCAGTCATAGCCTTTATCGGCATGCAACTTGTGTGGCCACTGCCGAGGTCAGCCTGGCAGACCGGGAACCGCCGGAATGGCTTCGACCAGTGCCTCGAATGCCATCGAGTCATGGCGATTGGCGCCGGTGATACTCCAGGCCAGCGGTACACCGCGTCGGTCGACGATGATGTGTCGCTTGCTGCCCAGCTTGCCACGGGCGGTGGGGTTCGGGCCGGTTTCCTGGCCCCCCGGGGGGCTGGCAACACTTGCTCCGTCAATACTGGCCCGGCTCCAGTCAATCTGGTCGCACTGACGCAGTTGAGTCAACAGCACCAATGCAGGCGGTCCCAGACACCGCGTGCCTGCCAGTCACGCAGACGCCGCCAGCAGGTCATGCCACTGCCGAAGCCCAGTTCTTGAGGGAGATCTTCCCACGGGATACCGGTGGTGAGGACGAACAGGATGCCATTCAAGGCCACCCGGTCATCCAGGCGTGGACGCCCGCCACGGCGGGAACGGGCAGGTAAATGCAGTGACGGTTGCAACGATTTCCAGAGCTTCTGGCTGACAATACTTCGCTTCATGCCTGCCAGATGGGGCCTCGCGCCGGCGGCATCAAGAAGGTTTTGTTAGCAACTCCAAAGGCAGCGCATTCACCCAGACCTTCCCGGCTGGCAGCGCTTCAGCGGTTGCGATCGCAGTCTGACTGCTGGACTGGCAAAACGCTTGCGCAACCGCTGAGGCTGGAGACTGGTGCGATGCATGATCGACGGGCTGTTCTTTTGATCGTACGGGCACGGTCCCGAGTACCGGTCGGGCGTATTGAGCCGTCAGCCAGGAGGCAGGGATCGTTTATTTGCAGCCGGTCTGCTCAGAAAACCAGTACATTTCCCGTAGCCGAAATCATGACAAAGCCAACGCAAAATCCGCATCCTGCGATTGATGCACACGATGCCAAACATTCCACAAAAAAGGACAAAAACCGTGCTGCGTTACAAGGTACGGTGGAAAAACGTAGCGGTCAGCACCAGCCCGGTCAGGATCACCCCGCGCCGCAGCCATTCAGGCGGCAGGAAACGGGCCAGTTTTGCCCCCAGCAATCCGCCGACCACCGTCCCGCCGATCATCACGCCCCCCGCCCGCCAGTCCACCAGCCCGCCCCAGGCAAACGACACTACCGAAGCACTGGCAATCAGGGTGGACACCCAGAGCTTGAGCGCGGTCATGCGCTTGAAATCGCTCAATGCCAGCAACCGGTAGTAAGCCAACAGCAGAATCCCCAGCCCGCCACCGAAAAAACCGCCATAGCCAGACACCAGCACATGCATGCCCAGCCGCATGTGTCCCGAGCGGATTTCTCCACCGAGTCGCGCCAGCCGCCCGCCACCGGCAAACAGCAGCGTAGCTGCCAGAATCAGCCATGGCACCAGTTTGTCAAACAGGGCCACCGGCACCCACAGCAGGAGCCCGGCCCCCAGCAGCCCTCCAAGAATGGCGCTCAGGGTAAATCCCGGCAGCTCTCCCCGCAGTACCACCAATTCACGCCGGAATGCCCAGCACCCGGCCACATAGCCCGGCCACTGCGCCACCGCACTGGTGGCATTGGCCATGATGGACGGTAATCCTGCCCAGATCAGCACGGGGAAAGTGATCAGCGTCCCCCCTCCGGCCAGGGCGTTCAGCGCCCCGGCGAGGACTGCGGACAGGAAAAGCAGCGCATCCAAGACCACTCCAAGTGTCATAAACCGGCTTGAAGGCTACCTGCCCGGCCCTTTGGCTGCAAGGCTCTCCGGCACTTGGGCGCTATGACTTTCGGGAGTAAACTTGCCGCTTTTGCTAACTCGACCGTTGCCAAAGGGAAAAATCGTGGAACTCTCGCATCGCGTAAATGCCATCAAGGAATCTCCGACGCTGGCCATTACTGCCAAGGCGCAAAAACTGAAGGCCGAAGGCCGTGACGTGGTGGCACTGGCTGCCGGTGAGCCGGATTTCGATACTCCGGACCACATCAAGGCTGCCGCAATCGAAGCGATCAACAAGGGCTTCACCAAGTACACCCCGGTGTCCGGCACCCCGGCCCTCAAGAAAGCCATCGTCGAAAAATTCAAGCGCGACAACGGCCTTGAATACGCTGCCAACCAGGTCCTGGTTTCAGTCGGCGGCAAGCAGAGCTTCTACAACCTCTGCCAGGCTTACATCAACGATGGTGACGAAGTCATCATCCCGGCACCGTACTGGGTCAGCTACCCGGACATGACCATCCTCGCCGGCGGCGTACCGGTTGTGGTCGAATGTGGCATTGAGCAGGGCTACAAGCTGAGCCCGGCCCAGCTGGAAGCCGCCATCACCCCCAAGACCCGGATGCTGGTCATCAACAGCCCGTCCAACCCGACTGGCGCGGTTTACACCCTTGAAGAACTCAAGGCGCTGGGCGATGTGCTGAAAAAGCACCCGAACATTCTGGTGGCCTCGGACGATATGTACGAGCACGTCATGCTCGGCGATACCCGGTTCTACAACATCCTGAACGCCTGCCCGGAACTGAAGGAACAGGTCATTGTCCTGAACGGTGTCTCCAAGGCCTACTCGATGACCGGCTGGCGCATCGGCTACGCAGCCGGCCCGCAAAAGCTGATCAAGGCGATGGAAAACATCCAGTCGCAAAGCACCTCCAACCCGACCTCGATCTCGCAGGTGGCCGCCCAGGCGGCACTGGAAGGCGACCAGGGCTGCATCACCCCGATGCTCAAGGCCTTCAACGAGCGTCACGTCTACGTGGTGGATCGCTTCAACAAGATGCGCGGCCTGAAGTGCCTGCGTGCCGGCGGCGCGTTCTACGCCTTTGTCGATGCCCGCGAAGCCATCAAGCTGCTGGCTGCCGAAGGCAAGATCGCCGGTGCCACCGATATGGCCCTGGGCACCTACCTGCTTGAAGCCCAGGACGTGGCCGTGGTGCCGGGTTCGGCTTTCGGTGCCGAAGGCTACTTCCGCATTTCCTTCGCCACCAGCATGCAAAACCTCGAAAAAGCGCTCGACCGCATCGAAAAGGCACTGGCCTGATCGCCCAACGACCGCTAAACCAGAAAGGGTCTGCTTCGCGCAGACCCTTTTTGTCGTTTGGAGTACGGTTGCGCGATGAGACGCTTGCATGTTTTCGATACGGCCACCGATGCCGTCCTGGCTGCCGCCCGGCACCTGCTGCACCTGACCGAATACGCCTTGCGTACCCGGCAGACTGCCCGGCTGGCACTGGCGGGCGGACAGACCCCCGTTCCCCTGTACGACTGGCTGGCCAGCAGCCCGGAAGGCCGGGCAGTACTGGGGCGCCCGGAAATCATCCTCTGCCCGACGGATGAGCGCTGGGTGCCGCCAGGTCATCCACGCAGCAACACGGGTCTGTTGCACCGGCATCTGGTCGTCCCGCTGACCGGTCATCCCGCTCCGTCGCTGCATGCCTGGCCCGTCATGACAGCATCCCCCCCGGCGGCAGCGGCCGACATGGCTGGCTGGCTGGAACACTGGCGCCTGCCGCATGATGCCCTGCCCCGCTTCGATGTTGCCCTGCTCGGGCTGGGTGACGACGGCCACACGGCCTCGCTGTTCGGCCCTCAAGACGGCGAATCCGGACTGACGGCCGTTACCCGCGCTCCGGACGGCGAAATCCGGCTGAGCTTCAGCATCCCCGTACTGGGCGCCGCCCATGCCCGCATGTTTCTGGTGCTCGGCCCGTCCAAGGCTGCCGCCTTGCAGGCTGTCTGGCGTGATGAGCAGCATGCCGCGGCCCGGCTGGCTGATGCAGACTGGTTCGTCGACGTGGCTGCCGCCCGCCGGCTGGAGGGTTAATGTCCATGTGGTCACTTCCTCCGTTCGTGATTGACCTGCTGGCGCAACTGCGCCTGACCGTAGGTGTCTACGACCCCGGTTTCATCCGCAGCCGTACGGCATTGCGCGGCCTGATAGCCATCATGTCGGCCTGCTTTGCCACCTGGCTGATTGCCTGGCTGTTTGCTCCGCATCTGGCCATTTTCACGACACTGGCCGGCGGGCTCGCCTCGTACAGTGCCAGCCTGCGCGTTCAGGACCCGTCGCGGCGGGCGCGGCTGGTCACTTACCTGCTGATGATTCCGACCTGCTGGGCCGGCATCCTGGTCACCATCACTGCGCACGACATGCCCTTGCGCCAGCACCTGCAGCTGATCCCGATCGTGGGGCTGGCCTTTCTGGCCAGCCACTGGGGGGTCCGTGCCAGTGCACTGGGTTTTGCACTGGCCTACCTGTCGATCGTGCTGGTAGCCGTCGACCCGGGGCAGCACACGCTCTACTGGCTGCTGGGTTCGGTGGGACTGGCTCTGCTGATCACGGCAGCCGTCCAGCTGACCGTACTGCAACAGTCGCCAACCCAGAAACTGCGACAGGCAATCTGCATGCTGCGACCGGTCGTTGCCGGCATCTGCCATGACCTCATCATCCAGATGAACCACACCCGTGTGCACAACCGGCGCTTTCATGCACTGGATCCGCTCAACAACGTGCTGGAACTGACTGACGGGCTGATCGTCAGCCCGGCCAACGACCTGCTGTTTGCCGACCCGGAAGCCCGTAACAACTTGCGGCTGCACCTCTCTGACGTGCAACGGGCAGCAGAAAGCCTGCTGACGGCCATTTTCAGTGAAGCCGGAGACAACGGCGAGGCCTTGCGCAGCCTGCGCGTGCTGGAAGCCCAGGCCGGTAACCCGGATCTCAAGCCGGAGCAACTGGACGGCGAACCCGCCGCACTCTGGCATGCACGCCGGGCACTGCTGGTGGCTCTGGATGCGCTGGACAACCTGACCCTGTCCGAAGAACCGGCTCCGTCCAGGGTAACGGCGGCACCACAGGGCCATGCAGCACCGGCACCAGCCAACAGCTGGGTACCGGCAATCCGCATGGCCCTGATGGGCATGGCCGCCAGTGCCCTGGCTTATGGCATTACTTTTGCCCTGCACGAACAGCGGCCACGCTGGGCCATGCTGGCCGCCTTCCTGGTTTGCAACGGCGGTCTGGGAGATACCATGAAAACGGCCGTTGACCGGATTCTGGCCACCCTGGCCGGCATTCTGGCCGGGATGACGCTGTCGCACATGCTGCATGGCAATATCGCCGATGAGCTGGTCGCCCTGTACGTATTCCTGTGGGTGTCGCTTTTCATCGTGCAGCGCAATACCCGGGTACGGCTGTTCTGGGTCAACCTGAGCGTGGCGCAGATGTACGCGCTGGTGTTTGGCAATACCGTCGATACCTATGTCGAAAAAATCGCCGATACGGCCATTGGTGCACTGGCAGCAGTATGCATGGCCATCCTCATCCTGCCGCGGGTCAAGCCCGAGTTTGTCCGGCTGAGCCGGCAGTTTTTTGACCGGATTGCCGGCATCCTCATGAGCCGTTTGTCTCCCGCAGCAGACGATGGCAGCGACGGACCCGCGTGCCCGGATCCCAATTGCCTGCCCGGCCACCCCGAAGTCATGGAGCTGGAAAAACTGTATCGTGCACTGGCTGACCATATCGGTGCCCTGCGGCACGAAGCGCTGCTGTTTCCGTCCGGAGGTGCGAGCGCCCTGAGCCGCCAGTACGCTTCACTGGTACTGATCAAGCACTATGCAGTGGAAATCAGCCTGTTGCCGCACCTGCCAGCCACAGAGCTGGCAGCCCACCCGGAACTGATTACGCTGGCGGCCGGTGTCAAAGCCCATCTGGAACGGCTGGAGCGCTGCGTGGCCGGCGAGGCCGGCGACGAACCGGTTGAAGTGCTGGATGAGCGGTTTGCCACCTTGCTGCCACAGGTCAGCGACGACACGACCCGCCATTATCTTGACTGGCTCCAGCGGCTGGATTCCGAAGTGCTGCGCCTTCAGGCCGCTCTGGCCGGACACCGGCAGATGTCGCGGTTTGTTTTTGGCCGCTTCATGCCCGGCATGACAACAGGAAACAGTCCGCACCGCTGACCGTGACCGGCTGCCGCCCCTGAAAAAATGCGCCTGCCAGGTGTATCGGGATTCAGCCGCATCCGGCTTCAGGTGGCTCCGCTCGATTCAGTCACGCACCGCGATGCCGAGTTGACCCACGGCACGATGTCGTCAGCCGGCATCGGACGGGCAATACCGTATCCCTGCACCAGATGGCAGCCGAGGGATTGCAGCAGCGTCATGTGCTCGGCGCTTTCGGCACCTTCGGCAATCAGGCTGCGGCCGAACCCGTCCACCATGGTGACAATGCCGCGCACGATGGTCTGGTCAAGCATGTTGAGCGGCAGGTCGCGCACGAACAGCTGGTCGATTTTCACGGTATCGACGTTCAGGCTCTTGAGATAGGCCAGCGAGGAGTAACCCGTACCGAAATCGTCCAGGGCAAACCGCACCCCCAGCTCGCGACAATCGTTGATCAGCGCCATCGTGCGCTCCATGTTGGCGATGGCGGCTGATTCAAGAATCTCGAATTCGAGCTGCTCCGGTCGCACCAAGGGATAGCGCTCCAGGGCATTTTTCAGGTCATGGACCAGCTGCGGGTCATGCAGTTCGCGGGCAGACAGGTTGACGCTGACCACAAGGTCCAGACCTTCGGCATTCCAGAGCGAAAGCTGCACCAAGGTGCGCTCCAGCACCCAACGACCGATCTTGATGATGAGGTCCGTGTTTTCTGCCAGCGGCATGAAGACCATGGGAGACAGCAGGCCGCGTTCAGGATGCTGCCAGCGGATCAGCGCCTCGGCACCGATCACCGTTGCATGGCGCAGGTCCACCTTGGGCTGGTAGTACAGTACCAGTTCGCCGGCGAACAGTCCGCGCCGCAGGTCTTCCAGCAGGGCATGGCGGGCACGGGTCTCGCTGTCTTCGGTGTGATCGAAGATCCGTACGCAGGCACCGCCTTCCTGCTTGGCAAGCAGCATGGCAGAAAACGCCTGACGCATCATGCCGTCAGGGTTGGCATCGGACTGCGGCAACCAGATCACCCCGCCCACGCTGGCACGCAGCTCGCGCCCGTGACCGATCGACCAGTAGTGGCCTTCGATGCTGGCATGCAGGGTTTCCAGCCTGGCGGTCAGCCCTTCCGGCGTACCGCCGGACAACATCATGACGAAATCATCACCAGACAAGCGGGCCAGACGGTCGCTCTCGATCAGCCCGGACTTCAGCCGGGCTGCAAGTTCGACCAGTACCTGGTCACCTGCCAGCGCCCCGTGTTCCTGGTTGATGTCGGAAAAACGGTCGAGGTCCAGATGGGCCAGCAACAGGGGCTGCTGCTGCTGGCCGGCCTGTAACAGGACTTGCGGCAGGCTGTCAATGAACTGCTGGCGGCTGGGGAGACCGGTCAGGTTGTCATAGCGCGTCATGCGGACAAACCGGGCCTCCATGTTGCGCAGTTCTTCCAGATCGTAAAATACGGCAATGTAATGGCTGACCTGTCCTCCGGCATCCTTTACGGCCCGGATGGTCAGTCGCTCGAGATAGGCTTCACCGGATTTGCGCCGGTTCCAGAGTTCTCCTTGCCAGACACCCTCATCAGCCAGGTATTGCCATAGTGCATCGTAAAAGGCCGGTGACTGCCGGCCGGACTGCAACAGCCTGGGAGTGTGCCCGATAGCCTCTCCTCGGGAATAGCCGGTAACCCGGCAAAATGCCGGATTGACATCCAGAATCCGCCCTCTGGCATCGGTGAGCATGGCTCCGTCACGCATCTGGTCAAAAATGGCGTGAAATGCCGATAGTTGCCGGCAACTGCCTTGTTCTTCAGCCGCAATCCGGCACTCCAGTGCAATCTGCTGCCCAAATCCGCTGCATCTGAATGCCCTGACGGCCAGAGTGTGCGGCAATGGCAGCCTTTGCTGGTATTCCGCCATGCATTCCCGCATGTCTCCCGGTTGCATGCCACTGACCAGGGTCAGCAACTCAGGCCAGCATTGCTCCAAAGGCATGCTGTCACCGGGCGGTACCGGCAGGATTCCGGAGCAGTCACCGTAACAGGCTGCAATCTGCAGTGATCCGGCATCGACCCATAGGTGCAGGGCCGTGGCGGTCACGGAGACATGCGGGGAAACAGGTTTGGGCATAAATCAGGTACTGGAAGAGGTCAACGCACCATGCGAAGGTGCGCATTTTAACCCTGTTGGCGGCAGGTGATTATGACGATTGGTGAAAATCCTTGTGCAACCCACATGGACAATGCAAAAGACATTATCCGTTGTTGCCCGGATTATGGATACGCCGTCATCACAGGATGGCAACTCCATCCTGGAACAAAAGCATGGAATGCCTCCTGATTGATCACACAGTGATATTGGCAACATATGCATGGTTTTGCGCGCCGCCCGCATCCCCAAGCGAGCAATCCCCCTCGGCAACAACGCCCACTCATGACAAATGAGCAACCATATTTCTGAGAACTCATCGGTCATGGCATCAAACTTGCTCGAAAGGTGGGCATGAGAAGGTGCCACGCTGCTTTTGACCAGAGCATGACAACGCCTCATACGCACCCAAATGCACCATGACGTCCACTGCCAGTGCATACGCACAGAAATGGAGCATAGAATGAGCACCCAAACGGCATCTGCGATTGAACGCTTGCTGGCTATCCTGGAAAAAAACCGGCAGTACACGCGCGCATTCCTGACTGCAATGGAACAAGCGGCAGCCAGAAAATAAAGAACCAACAGAGGATCAAGTACAGCCGACAACGCTCTTGATCCCGCATGGCCGCCGGATCCAAGGCCACAGCAAGAGACAAGCGGATTGAAAAACTTGCGTACCACGACCAACAGGTCGCCCAGCGCCCGAGTACAGGAACTTGCGATGATGCATTCCTGCGCGAGTGTCATCCTGGCTTGCAAGCAGTGTGCCGTGCAGAAGCATTCTCGACACTCTCCCGATGCGCGACGGTATCAAGGATGACGCAGTAACGGACCACGAATTCGGCCAGCCCCCGTCGCCGGACGGATTTCGTCGCGGATGGCGAGTATGGCGAAGTCGGTTAGTGGAGTTTGAAAATCATCAGAGCCGGGCCGTAGCATTTGCAGAAACCCGTCCCCTTCCCGGGCAAGGCCTGGTTTCCAGATGTGTTTGCCCAGATGATCGTCCGGGATGCGGCAGTTACACGCCTCGTGCATCCCACCGGGAATCCTGACACAAGAAGAAGTATTGGCTGAACGAAGTTGTCTGCTGAGGAACGAGGCAGCTGCATGAATCCCTGCTGGCGAAACAACCCGGTTTCCATCCGCCAGCATGGGGTAGTACAAATGACTGACCAAACTGCAATCCAGCCGCAAGAGACACTGAACCGGCAACAGCGACTCTCTGCACGACCCGGACAGATAAAGCCCAATCAGCCCACACATCCCAGGCAGGGGGGAACAACCCGGTCAGCCCAACCCTATGGCCAGGACGCAAGCTGTCGATGCAGCAGCGCCCGCCTTGTTGATATCCAGGACCGCCTCTGCAAGGCTGATGCTCAAGCAGCCCTCTGAGCAGGAGGGCATGCCTGATTGCCATCAGCCTGCATCAAGGTACGAGGCCTGCTGCTGCTTCGCTCGCCATTTGACACACTACATCCGTCCACCTCGCGGAGCGGCTTGTCCCTTGGCATTCCAGCGATTGAAAGACATGATGACGCGATCGAGCAGGCTGTGCAGTTTGTCCCACTCATCCGGGGTCAGTCCGGAAAACATCTCGCCTTCCAGCCCGCGACCGATCCGCTCGCTCTCTTGCCAGATTTTCAGGCCGGCCTCGGTCAGGCTCAGACATTGCAGGCGATTGTCCTTGGCATCGGCTTCGCGGGAAATCAGGCCGCGCGCTTCCAGATAGGCAATGTTTTTCGACAACAAGGTCTTGTCTACCACCAGCTTGCTTCCCAGCTCGGTCGCCGTAATGCCGGGAAAACGATGTACCAGACGCAGAACCCGCAACTCGCGTATACGCAAATCAAATGCTTTACGGTAATGGGCATCGGCAGCCTTGCTGGCAATGGTCTTGATCAAATCCAGTTTGTAAGTCAGGTAAGGTGTATCGGAAGCGGTCATGTCGGTCTGAAAATTGTCTGGACGGGAAAACCTGCGCTTTCTCGTGTTGCATAGAACCTCGCCCCGGCAGCAGGACAAGGCGGTTTGACTGGCAACAAGCCAGTTGTATCACGTCCCGTGCAGAAACACCCTATGAAAGACCGCATGCAGCCCGGAGCCAAGGCACGGGCAACCTGCCAGATACCCGGCCGGTGCTGCTCGCTGCGGCGGGTAACCACGACAGGTTGCTGGGTCATCTGCCCGGATACGATGACGGCACAAGTACCGTTTTGCTCAGGTGGCCGCTGCTTATCGGCCTGCATGGCCCGCTGCCACTGCGAGCCGGGCAATCAGCCAACCGGGCGGTACCGGATAGCAGGCATTGATAGCGGCTGCCACGCATGCTCCCGGACACACGGAGCCACTTGGCGCAACACCAAGCGCTCACACAGGCGACCGCAAAGACCGTACATCACGCCCTGCTCGAGAATGGCCCGGGCGCATGTCGATCTGATGCAATACCTTCCGGCACGCACCTGAGTACGCACAAAAACCCGGCCCGGCATCTGCAACAAGCCGCCAGCCCCCTGCCCTGACGCCAGAGGCAGCCGCGAATCCGCAAAGAACAGTCGCCAGAGGATCAGGACAACACGTCTGTCCTGATCCACACCGGCGATTCATGCTCCTACTGCCAGCTGAAACGCTGGTTGCGACCACCATGGCAACGCCACATGATGACGGGCGTACCCTGCTCGAAACGCTCGCCGGAGACATCCAGGCATTTACCGTTCATCCGGCTGCGGATCATTCCTCCACTCACGTCCCAGCGCTGGTTCGCACCCCCGTTGCAAGTGTATGCAATCACGCGGGCTCCATCCCGCTGGTTCAGGCCGGCCACGTCCAGACACTTGCCGTCAATGCGGATTTCCTCTCCCGCCCGCCTGAATCGCTGGTTGACCCGCCCGTTGCAGCTCCAAGCCTGCAATGGAGCACCATTCACGACCTGCCGGCTGATGTCCAGACACAGCCCCCTGCGACCGGTTTCAATCTGGCCGCTTCTGCCGGTATAAACAGGCCTGTCAAAAGGTTCCGGATAGGATGAGTGGGTTACCACCTGCGTTTCCGTATTGCCCGCATTCATCATGACCGCGGTCGCCAGCGCCGTGCCCGCCACCAGTGCGGCGGTTTCAGCATGGATGCCGGTCTGGCCACCGGGGCCGGTGCTGACACAACCGGAAATCGTGATGGAAAGGGCCAAGCCTGTCAGGATTTGCTTCATGTTTCGTTTCTGCATCAATTATCCAGTAAAACAGTGTAGACAAATTTTTTGTCGGACCGATAGTCGCCCCACGACAAAAACCGGATCTGCCTTGCAGGTCTAGGAGCGCACGGGCAGACCCAAAGGTTGTCAGTAACTATTTGCCATGAAGCCAGAAGGTAATTTCCCCTGAGATCAGCAGTGTCCAGGAGTAAAACTCTTTACTCTCAATTGGAAGAAGTTCTGCATAAAGAACCGTTTTCCAGACGGCAAGATCATTGCATTCTGAAGCAGACGGAAGCTGGCAACCCGGCTCCTGAACTTTGCCGGGAGTGCAGTATCAGTTCTGCCACTTCCTACAAATGGCGTAGCAGGTTCGGCGACATGTATCATCTCGTTGATGGCCCGGCGGAGCTATAAGGACGAGAACTGGCGGCTCAATGAAGATATATGCCGAAGAGCGCCTGGAGGCCGAGATCGTACTGAAGCCATACAAAAAAATGGTGAAGCCATCTCGCCGGCGCGGAATGGCACAACAAGCGGTCGCAGAGGACGGCAGCATTCGGCAGGCCTGCCTCTCGTTTGGCATCAGTCAGGCCTGCTAGCGCTACCGGGCCAGGTAGTCAGCAGAAAATGCCGAAATCGCCGATCCGCCTGACGTATCATCAGCGCAACCGGAGCTTCGGGCCGTGCTTTCCGTATCTGCGCAACATGAATGGCTACCGGTGGAACCACAAACGGGTGTACCGGCATTATCGCGGACTGGAACCAAACCTGCGGATCAAGTCCAAAAAACGGATCGTGCGGGAAAAGCCTGAGCCTTTGACCGTGCCTGAAACCATGAATCAGTGTTGGTCGATGGATTTCATGCATGACCAGCTGTCAGATGGCTGCAGTTTCCGTCTGTTCAATGTCATCGACGATTTCGACCAGGAATCCTTGGTTATCAGCATCGGCTTGTCGTTGCTATCGGAGCGTGTCACACGGGCGCTGGATCAGATCGTTGAGTAACGCGGCAAACTGCGCAGAGGGATCCGGCTTGATCGCATCCAGCCGGGCAACCCACAGCAGCACACCCATATCAAGCACCATGATCGGACCGTGCGTTACGACTGGCTCAGACATTATCTGTTCGACTCCATCGCAGATGGTACAGAATCATGCGAGTAGCTGGATGTCAACCTGCAATCATGAATGCCTCGATATGGCGCTTGGCAGCATCACCCCAAAACAGAAAGCGGCTCTGTTAATCCGTTCCACTTCTGGCACCCGCTAAAAATGGGAGGATTGCCGCCTCTACCCCTAGACACAATCCATGGCTAGTCTTGATCACGGGCTGGCCATTCCGCTTTTGACTCGCAAAACGGCAGTTGGTTCCGACACTCAGGACAGCATCCGCTCAAGGCTGGTGCCTGCCATGCGGACACAAAGCAAAAGCGCAGGCGCAGAAGCGAAAACACTCTGCGTCATGCAAGGTGGTCATGTGTTTGGCCCTTGATCGACTCGCATGGTGACAATCAACGCGCTAAACAACAGCATTTCAAGAGGATCGTGGCGCGACAGAACCGGAGCAAAAGAGTGCCAAACATCCCGCCTCATCACACTCAAAAACCCGATATGACCCAATTCGGGGGGAAGGACGTTGATAGCACCGCTGTCTGTTGATTTCTGCCGGAAAAGGCTGAAACCCTTGTCGTTGCCAGGTTTTCAACCACCAATCAAAGCATGCATTTTGCCTGGAATGGCGGCAGGAAACAGGAGTCGAACCTGCCAGGGAGCGCTGGCGCCCCCAATCCGGTTTTGAAGACCGGCCACCCCACCGGGAGTGATTTCCTGCCATGAACCGGGCGCGCATTATGCCATGCTTCAGGCTCCCTAACATCTCTTCACAACAGCCCTTACGGTGACAGCCGGCTACGCAACCATGTACCACTGTCGTCCAGCCGGTACAAAACCCGGTCATGCAGACGCGAAGGCCGCCCTTGCCAGAACTCCATCCGGTCAGGCGTCACGGCAAATCCTCCCCAATGCGGAGGCCGGGGTACGTTGATCATATAGCGGGCAGCAAACCCGGCAAACCGCGCCATGACCACATCCCGCCCGCTGATTTCCCGGCTCTGCTCGCTGGCCCACGCTCCGACCCGGCTTTTGTACGGCCGGCTGGCAAAATAGGCATCCGAGGCATCAGCGGGCAGCTTCTCCACCCGGCCCTCAATATTCACCTGCCGCTCGAGGCCCGGCCAGAAAAACGTCAATGCAATAAAAGGCGTATGGGCCAGATGCTGCCCCTTGCGCGATTCATAATTGGTAAAAAAGACGAACTGGCCGTTTTCCACGCCCTTCAGCAGCACAACCCGCGCTGCCGGTCGCCCTTCCGGTGACACGGTCGATACCAGCATGGCCGTCGGTTCTTCCACGTCTGCCGTAATCGCCTCATCCAGCCAGAGCTGGAACTGTGCAACCGGATCCTCCAGACAAGAGGCTTCATCCAGTTCCCGGGCCTTGTAGTCCTTGCGCATGTCAGCAATGTTTTTCATCAGAAACCCCGTTTTTTTGCCGGATCGCTTTCTTCCAGCAACATCAGCTCCACGGCCGCCAACTGGTCCGGCGTACCCAGCAGCACCAGTACATCATCGACCTCCAGCGTCAGTGATGGTTCCGGCAGGCTGATGCGTACCAGCCGGCGCTTGACGGCCCGGACCTGCACGTCCAGCGCATCCAGCTCCAGAGCCGAAATCGGCTGGCCGACCGCCACACTGCCCGGCCGGATCAGTACCGTCGCCAGACGTGGTTGCAAGCCATCGTCCATCGCCAGTGTTTCGTCGGTCATGCCGTGGAAGAAGCCGCGGAACAGGTTATAGCGCTCCTCGCGCACATTGCGGATACGCCGCAAGACCCGGTTCAACGGCACCCCCATGGCCATCAGCGCCTGCGATGCCAACATCAGGCTGCCCTCCATCACCTCGGCCACCACTTCGTCGGCGCCGGCATCACGCAGCTTGTCGATGTCCGAGTCGTCAATGGTGCGCACAATCACCGGCAGGTCCGGCCGCAGTTCGTGCACCACCTGCAATATCTGCATGCTGGCATGGGTATCGGCAAAAGTGATCACCACCGCCTTGGCCCGCATCAGCCCGGCCGCCAGCAGGACCTCTTTCTTACCAGC
>JAGPIM010000052.1 GCA_018055005.1 Laribacter sp. | reverse complement strand
GCACTGGCCGAGCAGGGCTTTGTCGACAGCGTGACGCCGGGCGTCAGCACCAGTGCCACGCTGCGGGTCGGCAATACGGCGCTGACCGGCCAGGTGCGCGGCGTCGGCCAGCAGTATTTCCAGGTCAAGGGTGTGCAGCTGGCCGAAGGTCAGGCCTTCAACACCGAAGCCGTCGCGCGCTACGCCCAGGAAGTGGTGATCGACCCCAATACCCGGCAAAAGCTCTTTGGCAGCGGCAATGCGCTGGGCGAGGTGATCCTGGTCAACAACCTGCCGGTGCGGGTGATCGGCGTGACCGCCGAACAGAAAAGCGTGTTCGGCAACAGTGAAACCCTCAACCTGTGGATTCCGTACACCACCGCCATGGGCCGGCTGCTGGGGCGCGACTACCTCAACAGCATCACCGTGCGCATCAGCGACAGTGTCTCGACCCAGGCCGCCGAAACGGCGCTGGTCAAGCTGATGACCCAGCGTCACGGCACCCAGGATTTCTTTGTCATGAACAGTGACAGCATCCGCCAGACCGTGGAAAGCACCACCGCCACCATGACCTTGCTGGTGTCGATGATCGCAGTGATTTCACTGGTGGTCGGCGGCATCGGCGTCATGAACATCATGCTGGTGTCGGTAACCGAGCGTACCGGCGAAATCGGCGTGCGCATGGCCGTCGGCGCGCGCCAGAGTGACATCCTGCAACAGTTCCTGATCGAGGCCGTGATGGTCTGCCTGCTGGGCGGCGTGCTGGGCGTGGGCCTGTCGCTGGCCATCGGCGTCGCCTTCGACCAGTTCGTCAGCAATTTCCGCATGGTGTATTCGGCCGCTTCCATCGTGGCCGCCTTTGCCTGCTCCACCCTGATCGGCGTGCTGTTCGGCTACCTGCCCGCCCGCAATGCCGCCCGGCTTGATCCGGTCGTCGCCCTGTCGAGGGACTGATCCATGCGTAAAACAAGCCCTCTTGCCTTCCTGCCGCTGCTGCTGGCCCTCGGTGGCTGCGCCAGCTGGACCAGCACGCCCTATGAAGCCCCGGCACTCGACCTGCCGGCCCGCTGGACACCGTCCGCCCTACCGGCCGGAACCCAGGCCACCGCCAGCTGGTGGCAGGCGTTCAACGATCCGGCGCTCAACACCCTCATCGACGAAGTACTGGCCCGCAACAACGATCTGGCCGTGGCCGGCCTGCGCCTGCAACAGGCGCGCCTGCAGGCCAGACTGGCGTTCAGCAACCAGTTGCCGGGTGTGTCGGTCCGCCAGAGCGGCACGGCCAGCCGCCAGCTGGGACAGGGAGACAGCGTCACCCATGCCTACGGGCTGACCGGCGGACTCAGCTACGAGGTCGACCTCTGGGGCAAGCTGTCGCGCCAGCACGATGCCAGTCAATGGGAAGCCGAAGCCACGGCAGCCGATCTCGCCGGCACCCGGCTGACGCTGATCGGCAGTACCGCCACCCTGTACTGGCAGCTGGGCTATCTCAACCAGCGCCTTGCCCTGGCGCAGGCCAGCACTGCCTACACGGCGGAAACCCTCAAGCTGGTGGAGGCGCAATACCGCGCCGGCGCCGCCTCCCGGCTGGAAGTGCTGTCGGCCCAACAGTCACTGGAAAGCCAGAAAGCCAGCGAAACCGACCTGATGCAGCAACGCGAAGAAGCCCGCAGCGCACTGGCCATCCTGCTGGACGGCCCGCCGGGGCGCGTGCTGCCGGAGCCGTCCCGGCTGCCGGAGGCCAGTCCGCCGGAAGTCCCGGCCGGGCTGCCCGCCGGACTGCTGGCCCGCCGGCCGGACCTGATGGCGGCAGAACTGCGGCTGCGGTCCAGCCTGGCCAGCGTCGATGTCACCAGGGCCAGCTTTTATCCCGTACTGAGCCTGACCGGCTCGCTCGGCACCAGCTCGGCGGCACTGGGGCAGCTGTTGCAGAATCCGCTCGGTACGCTGGCCTCCGAGCTGACCCTGCCGTTCCTGAACTGGAACGAGTGGCGGCTGTCGGTCCAGATATCGGAAAACGACTACCAGCAGGCACAGACCCGGTTCCGCCAGACGGTGTACGGTGCGCTCAAGGAGGTCCACGACAGTCTGTCGGCACGGCAGCAGCTGGCCGAAAAGGATGCACGGCTGACGGCCTCGCTGGCGGCGGCACGCGAAGTGGAACGGCTGTACGGCGTGCGTTACCGCGTCGGCACCACCAGCCTCAAGGACTGGCTGGACGCGCAGCAGACCCGGCGGGCGGCGGAAACCGGCTGGGTCGACAACCGCTTCGAGCAATACAGGCGCCAGATCATCCTGTACCAGGCTCTGGGCGGCGGCGCATGAAAACGGGGGCGCAGCCTGCGCCCCCTCCGGGTAGAGGCCAGCGGGAGGCCGGTCAGCGGCAGCCGCCGGTTTCGCGTGGCGCAAACAGCCCGACGATGCTGGAGAAATCCAGCGCGCCGTGGCCGCTCTGGCTCCACTGGGCATAAAGTTCGCGTGCCAGGCCGCCCAGCGGGACCGCCGCCCTGGCCTCAATGGCCGACTCGACTGCCAGGCCGAGGTCCTTGAGCATCAGGTCGGCACCGAAACCGCCGGTGTAGCCACGGCTGGCCGGTGCGTTTTCCATCACGCCCGGCCACGGGTTGTAGCGTTCGGTCACCCAGTTGGCACCGGAACTCTGGCTGATGATGCCTGAGAGCACCTGCACGTCCAGCCCCTGGCGGGCGCCAAGGGCCAGCGCCTCGCTGACGGCGATCATCTGTACGCCAAGGATCATGTTGTTGCACACCTTGGCCACCTGCCCGGCCCCGCTGCCCCCGGCATGAAAGATGTTCTTGCCCATGGCTGCCAGCAGGGGCTGCGCACGGTCGAGGGCAGCATTGCTGCCTCCCACCATGAAGGTGAGCGTGGCGGCGGCGGCACCGGCCGTCCCGCCGGACACCGGCGCGTCGATCATGTCGATGCCACGGGCGGCAGCGGCCACGGCAACTTTCTGGGCGCTGTGCGGGCTGATGGTGGAGCAGTCGATCACCAGCGCACCGGCCGGCAGCAGCGCCAGCAGGCCGGATTCACCCTCGTCGCCCAGATACAGGCCTTCGACGTGCCGGCTGGCCGGCAGCATCGACACCACCACCTCGGCGCCCTGCACGGCCTGCTGCACGTCTGCCGCACCGCGGGCACCCGCCGCCGTCAGCTCGTTGACCGCATCCAGGTTGAGATCGAACACCTGTAGCGGAAAACCGGCCCGCAACAGGTTTTTGGCCATGGGTGCGCCCATGTGGCCCAGACCGACAAACGCAACGCGATTCATGCGCTTTCTCCCAGATGTGCCAAGGGCGACTCGGCCCACGGCGAAGTGAAATGCTGCTCCAGCCAGTCTGGCCGGATATCTTCCAGCGTAGCCGGCTGCCAGCGGGGGGCATTGTCCTTGTCGACCATGCGGGCGCGTACGCCTTCGGTAAAATTGCCCATCGAGCAGCAGCGCACCGACAGGACCAGTTCCATGCGGAACACCTCGGCCAGTGACAGGTGACGGGCCCGGTGGCGGATTTCCCAGGTCAGCGCCGCTGTGGCCGGACATCCGGCGGCAAAGCCGCGCACGGCTTCGCGCAGCCAGACATCGACATCGTCACGCGCAGTGGCAAAGCGGGCGGCCAGCGCCGGCAGGGTGGCGGCATCGGTCAGTTCCTGGATGCGGTCAAAATGCGCCTGCAGGCGGCCGGCCGGCATGATGTCGACGGAACGGGCGGCGAAGCCGGCCAGCAGTTCGCTCAGGCGGACGTGGTTGTCGGCCGGCTGCTCCGACCAGCGGGTAGCCGCCAGCTGCGCCATGATGGCGAGCTGGTGTTCGCGGGCGATGGCGTAGTCGGCGAGGTCGACGTAGCGGCAGTCCGCCGCGTTGAGCGGCGCCCCGGTCAGCCCGAGGAACAGCCCGATGCGTCCCGGCATGCGGTTGAGGAACCAGCTGCCGCCGACATCGGGATACAGGCCGATGTTGATTTCCGGCATGGCCATGCGCGTGGTTTCGGTCACCACCCGGTGGCTGGCACCGGCCAGCAGCCCCAGTCCGCCGCCCATCACGATGCCGTCACCCCACACCAGCACCGGTTTGGTGCAGGCGTGGATCAGGTAGTCGAGGGCGTATTCCTCGGTGAAGTAGACCGTGGCAAAAGGATGCGGACACGGCTCCGGCTCTTCGACCAGCTGGCGGCGCAGGGCCCGGATGTCGCCACCGGCGCAAAAGGCCTTGTCGCCGCTGCCGGCCAGCACGATCAGGGCGATGTCCGGATCATGCTGCCAGCGGGTCAGCCGCTCGGCCAGCAGCCGGATCATGTCGAGCGTCAGGGCATTGAGCGTGCGCTCGCTGTTGAGCAGCGCCGTGGCAATGCGCTGGCCGCCGGGCGTGACCTGCTCGGAAAAAATGACGGAAGGCACCGGGTTCATGCGTGCTCCTTTCCGGCGGCCTGCCAGACCGGCGGGCGCTTTTGCAGGAAGGCTCCGACCCCTTCCTGCTGGTTGGAACCGGCAAACAGGCCGACAAACAGCTCGCGCTCCAGCGGCAGGTTGAGTGCCGGCGGCACCGTACGTGCGGCCTGCACCAGCCGCTTGCACGCCACCACGCTGTCCGGACTCTGACGGGCAGCCCGCTCGGCCATCGCCAGGGCGGCCGGCAAGGCTTCACCGGCCGGCACCACCTGCTCGACCAGACCGATGCGCTCGGCCGTGGCCGCGTCGATGCGCTCGCCCAGCAGGATCAGCCGCTTGGCCCAGCCCTCGCCGACCAGGTGCGGCAGCAGCTGGGTGCCGCCGGCGCACGGCAACAGGCCGACACTGGCTTCGGGTAGCGCCAGCTGCGCCTGGGACTCGGCCACACGCAGGTCACAGGCCAGCGCGACTTCCAGTCCGCCGCCCATGGCGTAGCCATTGATGGCGGCAATCGATACGCCACGGTAAGCCGACAGGCGCTCGAACGCGCGGCCGAAGGCCTGCGACATCACGGCCGCCATACCACTGTCACCGTCAGCAAACAGCTTGAGGTCGGCGCCGGCGCAAAAGAACTTGCTGCCCTCACCCACCAGCACCAGTGCCCGGATGCCGGCATCGGCCTCCAGATCGTCAACCAGCCGCACCAGCGCATCCAGACTGTCGCGGGTCCAGGTATTGGCCGGGGGGTTGGACAAGGTAACCACGGCGGTACTGCCGCGTTTTTCCACCTGCAAACCGGGATAATCCGTCATCGCAAAACCTCCGGCGCGCCTTCCTGCAGCAGACGGCGCGCGATAATGAGCCGCATGATGTCGTTGGTACCTTCCAGAATCTGGTGTACGCGCAGATCGCGCACATGCCGTTCCAGCGGAAAGTCCTTCAGGTAGCCGTAGCCACCAAAGCATTGCAGTGCCTGGTTGGCGACGTTGAATGCCAGATCGGTGGCCAGCCGCTTGGCCATGGCGCAGTAGCAGCCGGCCTCGGGCTGCTGCTGGTCCAGCTGCCAGGCTGCCAGCCGTACCATCTGCCGCGCCGCCACCAATTCCGTCAGCATATCAGCCAGCCGGAACTGGATGTTCTGCAACTGCGCCAGGGGCGCACCGAACTGGCGGCGCTCGCCAACGTAGCGCTGTGCGGCATCAAGGGCGGCCTGGGCTGTCCCGACGGCACAGGTGGCGATGTTGATTCGGCCACCGTCCAGCCCCTTCATGGCAAAGGTGAATCCCTCGCCTTCCTCACCCAGCCGGTTGGCGACCGGAATGCTCACTTCCTCAAACGAGATGGAGCGGGTGGGCTGGCTGTTCCAGCCCATCTTTTTCTCTTTCTTGCCGTAACGGACACCGGCGGCATCGGCCGGCACCACGAAAGCCGACACCCCTTTGGCACCGGGGCCGCCGGTACGCGCCATCACCACCAGCACCTGGGTACTGCCGGCACCGGAAATGAACATCTTGCTGCCGTTGAGCACGTAATGGTCACCGCGCCGCTCGGCGCGGGTGGACAGCGAGGCGGCATCCGAGCCGGCACCGGGTTCGGTCAGGCAATAGCTGCCCAGCAGCTCGCCCGTGACCATGCGCGGCACCCAGGCTTCGGCCAGCGCCGGGGCGCCGAAGCTGGCGATCATCCAGCTCACCATGTTGTGGATGGTGAGATAGGCCGCAGTCGACGTGCAGCCGTGGGCCAGCTCTTCAAACACGATGGCACTGTCCAGTCGCGACAGTTCCAGCCCGCCGTAGCACGCCGGGGTATACAGCCCGAGAAAGCCCATTTCGCCGGCGCGCCGCAGGGTATCGAGCGGGAAGGTTTCCTCTTCGTCCCAGCGGGCGGCAAACGGGGCCAGTTCATGACGGGCAAAATCGCGCGCACTGTCCTGGAAGGCGCGCTGCTGTTCGTTCAGGGCAAAGTCCATGGCGCTACCTCAGGCTGATGGTGGTGTGGATGCGCCCTTGCGCAGCGGCATCGTCAAACCAGCGGCTGGTGACGGTCTTGGTCTGGGTATAGAACAGCACCACCTGCTTGCCGTACGGCCCCAGATCACCGAGCCTGGATGCCCGCGAGCCGGTAAAGCTGAACAGCGGCACCGGCACCGGGATCGGTACGTTGATGCCGACCTGGCCGACGTCGATGTGTTCCTGGAAGCGGCGGGCAGCCGCTCCGGACTGGGTAAAGACGGCCGTGCCGTTGCCGTTGGGGTTGGCGTTGACCAGCGCAATGGCCTCGTCCAGCGAGTCGGCACCCATCAGGCACAGGACCGGGCCGAAAATCTCCTCACGGTAGATGCCCATCTGCGGCGTGACGCCACTGAAAATGGTCGGGCCGACAAAATTGCCCTGCGGCAGACCGGCCACTTCGATGTCGCGACCGTCCAGCTCCAGCCGGGCGCCTTCCTCGATGCCGCCGGCGATCAGGCCATGGATGCGGTCACGCGCCGCCCGGGAAATCACCGGCCCCAGATCGGGATTGTCACGGCCGGCGCCAACCGTCAGCGACCGGGCCCTGGCCACCAGTTCCGGAATCCAGGCCTGCGCCTCGCCCACCAGCACGGCCACCGACAGCGCCATGCAGCGCTGGCCGGCGGCACCAAACGCGGCCCCCGCCAGCTGGTTGAGCGTCTGCTCCTTGCTGGCGTCCGGCAAGACCACGGCGTGGTTCTTGGCGCCCATCATGCACTGCACGCGCTTGCCGGCAAGGCTGGCACGCTGGTAGACATGGGTGCCGACCCGGCTGGAGCCGACAAAGCTGACCACCTTGATGTCCGGGTGGTCGCACAGCGCGTTCACCACGTCCTCACCGCCGTGTACCACGTTGAGCACGCCGGCAGGAATGCCGGCCTCAAGCGCCAGCTCCACCAGCCGCATGGTCACCATCGGATCCTGTTCGGATGGCTTGAGCACGAAGGTGTTGCCGCAGGCGATCGCCATCGGGAACATCCACAGCGGAATCATGGCCGGGAAGTTGAACGGGGTGATGCCGGCGCACACGCCGAGGGGCTGCATCACCGTATAGGTGTCGACCCCGCCCGCCACGTTTTCGGCGTATTCGCCCATTTGCAGCGTGCCGATACTGGCGGCGTGCTCGACCACTTCCAGCCCGCGGAAAATGTCCCCTTCGGCATCGAGCAGGGTCTTGCCCTGTTCGGCGGTCAGGATGGCCGCCAGCTCAGCCATGTGCGTGCGGATCAGTTGCTGGTACTTGAGGAAAATCCGTGCCCGGGTGCCGACCGGGGACTGTTTCCAGCCGGCAAATGCCGCCTTGCCGGCCGCAACCGCGGCCGCCACTTCGGCCGGCGTGGCCATCGGCACCCGTGCCAGCACCTCCTGCGTGGCCGGGTTGACGACATCGCGCCAGTGCCGGGTATCGGAATGCACGAACTCCCCGTTGATCAGGTGCGGCAGGCTCGGCGGTTGACTGTTGGCAGCCATGTTGTTTCTCCTCTTGCGACTCATGGATACGGCTCCGGGCGGGTCTGGCCACGTACCGGAGCGCAGGAAATTCAGTGTGGCCGGCGATCCTCGATCACGCGGCCATCATTGGGCAGCGAGCCGGGCGCCACGCATTCGACCTCTGCACGCAGCTGTGCCAGCTCGCGGAACATGTCGGCTACGGCAGGCGCCAGCGCCGGCTCCGGTGTTTCCACCAGCAGGCGCAGGCTGTCCTGCAGATCGTGGCGCCCGACCACCAGCCGGACCCGGCCCAGCCCGGCAAAACGTGCCGCCACACCATGTACCTGCGCCGGATGGACAAACAGCCCGCGCACCTTGACGGTCTGGTCAGCGCGACCGAGCCAGCCTTTCAGCACCCGGCCGGTGCGACCACACGGGCTGGGTTCATCGGCAAACGCCGACAGGTCACCGGTAGCAAAGCGCACCAACGGATAGGCCGGGTGGAAAGTGGTCACTACCACCTCACCCACCTCGCCGTCCGGCACCGGTTCACCCGTACCCGGCCGGACGATTTCGACCAGCACGTCTTCGTCACACACCAGTCCGCCACCGGGGACACCCTCATAGGCGATCAGCCCGAGATCGGCAGTGGCGTAGCACTGGAAAACCTCCAGACCGGCCGCTTCAAAGGCCGCGCGCAAATCCGGGGTCAGGGCTTCGCCACTGACCAGTGCCCGCCGTAACCGGGGCAGCAGCACGCCCAGTTCCTGCGCCCGTTGCAGCAGGATGTGCAGGAAAGACGGCGTGCCGACGTAGGCATGCGGTTGCAGGGCGCGCATGGCGTTGACCTGTAGCTCGGTCTGTCCGGGGCCGGCCGGAAACACGGTGCAACCGCTGGCACGACAGCCAAGGTCGAGCATGAATCCGCCCGGAGTCAGGTGATAGGCAAAGCTGTTGTGCACCAGCCAGCCGGGGCGAAAGCCGGCAGCCCGGCAGGCACGGCCCATGCGCCACGGGTCGGCCAGCTCACCCTGCGGTTCGAAAAGCGGCCCTGGCGAGGCAAACACCCGGCCGGCGTCCCCGGCCGCGACCGTGGCATAGCCGCCGAACGGTGGTTCGGCCATCTGCTCGGCCAGCAGGTGCGACTTGCGCGTCAGCGGCACGCGGGCCAGTGCCTCCCAGCTGGTAACACGGGCCGCGTCAATGTCCGACAACAGGCGCCGGTAAGCCGGGCTGTGTTCCTGCGCCCATGCCAGCTGGCGTGGTAACAGGCGGAACCATTCGGCCTCCCGTTCGGCACGGGTGCGGTATTCACGCAGATCGGTTGCATGCATCGACAGCCTCTTTTCTTGTGGTGGACGGTATCGGCGGTTCAGGCCAGCCAGCGCTTGCGCCGGCGGTAGTGCTTGACCTCGCGGAAGCTCTTGCGTCCTTCGCCGCCCAGCCCCAGGTAAAACTCCTTGACGTCCTCGTTGGCGGCCAGCGCGGCGGCTTCGCCGTCCATCACCACCCGGCCGTTTTCGAGGATGTAGCCATAGTCGGCATAACGCAGGGCCATGCTGGTGTTCTGTTCGGCCAGCAGGAAGCTCACCCGTTCCTTCTGGTTGAGATCGCGCACGATCTCGAAAATTTCCTCGACGATCTGCGGCGCCAGCCCCATGGACGGCTCGTCGAGCAGGATCATCTGCGGGCTGGCCATCAGGGCGCGACCGACCGCCACCATCTGCTGCTCGCCGCCCGAGGTGTAGCCGGCCTGGCTCTGGCGCCGGACCTTGAGGCGCGGGAAATAGTGGTAGACCCGCTCGAGGGCGGCCTGCATGCCGGCCCGGCCCAGGCTCCGGGTATAGGCACCGGTCAGCAGGTTTTCTTCCACGGTCAGGTGGCCAAAGCAGTGCCGGCCTTCCATGACCTGCACGACACCTCGCTTGACCAGTGCATCCGGCGACAGGGCTTCCACCCGCTCGCCGCGGTATTCGATGCAGCCCTTGGTCACCTGGCCGCGCTCGCTGCCCAGCAGGTTGGAAATCGCCTTCAGGGTCGTGGTCTTGCCGGCGCCGTTGCCGCCCATCAGCGCCACGATGCGGCCTTCGGGCACGTCCAGCGACACGCCCTTGAGCACCAGGATGACGTGGTTGTAGATGACTTCGATGTTGTTGACCGACAGCAGGAACGGGGTGGCAACGGCGGGATGCGCTGCGGTCACGGTGGCCGTGGCTGTTTGCATGACGTTCTCCGACACGGCCCGCGTCCGCCAGGGCGGCGGCACGGGCCGCTGGCTGGATTATTTTTCCTTGCTGCAATCGCGCGGGGTGATGCCCTTTTCCTGCGCATACCTGGCGGCACTGGTCTTCACCAGCGGGTCCAGCACGCTGTTGTCCGCCGCGATCCAGCCGGAAACCGGCTTCCAGTCCTTGCCGTCCCACTGCATGAAACGGGTATAGCCGGAACCTTCATGATTGCTGCACGAGGTCTTGAGCTGCGGCACCATGTTGCTGATGCCCAGGGTTTTCTGGCGGGCGGCATCGATGTTGAGGTGCTCGAAGCCCCAGCGGATCTGCTCGCCGGTCAGCGGTTTCTTGCCGTATTTGTCCTGGGCCACCCGGATGGCTTCGACCAGCATCACACCGCCGATCACGCCGCGGTTGTAGTTGACGGTGCCGATGGCACCCTTGTCGGACAGGTTGCCCTTGCCCTGGGCGTAGAGGGTTTTTTCCAGATCCTGGATCAGCGGGAAGCTCTTGCCATCAGCGGCAAAGCTGCCGGCGATATAGCCCTTGGCCGCGTCACCTGCCGGAATCACGTCTTCTTCCGAACCGCCCCACCAGTTGGCCACGATCCTGTCGCGCGGGAAGCCCACCTTGGCCGCCGCCTTGATGGCGGCCGGCGTCATCACGCCCCAGCTGCGCAGGATGACGAAGTCCGGCTGCTGGCGGCGCACTTCCAGCCACTGCGACTGCTGCTCGGTGCCCGGTGCCGGCACTTCGACGTTGACCAGTTCAAAACCATATTTCTTTGCCATGGCCTCCAGCACCGGCAGGGTTTCCTTGCCGTAAGCCGAGCCGTGGTAAAGGTTGACGATCTTCTTGCCCTTGAGCTTGTCCATGCCGCCCAGCCGCTGGCCGATGAACTGGATCTTGGCAGTAGCCTGGCTCCAGTAGCTGGTCACCAGCGGGAACACGTACGGAAACACGCTGCCGTCCTTGGCATCGGCCCGGCCAAAGCCGATGGTCATCAGCGGGATCTTGTCCTTGTCGGCCCGGTCCATGGTGGCGTAGGTGATGCCGGTCGACATGAAGTTGAACGCCGATGCGCCGGATTCGCCCTTCTTCTTCAGCCGCTCGTAGCATTCCACGCCACGGTCGTTCTTGTACTCGGTCTCGCACTCCTCGTAGGCCAGCTTGACCCCGCCCACGCCCCCCTCCTTGAGGTTGACGTAGTTGAGGTAGTCAATCATGCCGCCGTAGTACTTGGTGCCGCCGGAGGCGTAAGGACCGACGCGGTAGCTCGGCACCGGAATGAACTGCTCGGCAGCGAGCGCCGTACCGGCCAGGGCCAGACCCAGGGCGGCGATCAGGATGCGTTTTTGCATGGAGTGTCTCCTCGTGGAAAAAGTCGTACTTCTGTTGGAACGACTGGGAACTGCCGGTAAAAATCAGTGCGGGAACGGCCACAGGCGCAGCTTTTCCTTGGCGATCTGCCACAGGCGGGCCAGACCGAGCGGCTCGACGATCAGGAAAAAGATGATCAGGCCGCCGAACAGCATCATTTCCAGGTTGGACAGGAACGAGGAGCTGACGGCACCGTGAAACAGCTGCCCGCCCAGGTTCAGCACGATCGGCAGCAGCACGATGAAGGCGGCCCCGAGGAAGGAACCGAGGATCGAGCCCACGCCGCCGATGATGATCATGAACAGGATCTGGAACGAGCGGTGCAGGTCGAAGGCCTGCGGATCGACCGTGCCCAGCAGGATGAAGGCCCACAGCCCGCCGGCCACGCCGCAATAGAACGAACTCACGGCAAACGCGGTCAGCTTGGTTTTCAGCATCGGAATGCCGATCACCTCAGCCGCCACATCCATGTCGCGCACCGCCATCCAGGCCCGGCCGATGCTGGAGCGCACCATGTTCTTGGCGGCCAGCGCCATGACCGCCACCACGCTGAGGGTGAAGAGGTATTTGCTGGCCGGTGTGTCGAGCGGCAGGCCGAACACCTCCAGGGCCGGCGCACTGATCACGCCGGAACTCGAGTAGTTGGAAAACCAGCCAAACTTGGTCAGCGCCCATTCAATGAAGAACTGCGCCGCCAGCGTCGCCACCGCCAGGTAAAACCCCTTGATGCGCAGCGAGGGCAGGCCGAACAGCACGCCGACCAGCGCCGCCACACCACCGCCGAGCAGCAGGGCCGGCAGCAGCGGCAGGCCGGGAATGCGCAGCATGAAGTTGTAGGTGGCAAAGGCACCCACGGCCATGAAGGCGGCTGAACCGAGTGACAGCTGGCCTGCATAGCCGGTCAGGATGTTCAGCCCGAGGGCCGCCAGCGACAGCACCAGAAACGGGATCAGGATGCCGGACAGCAGGTAGTCGCTGGCCAGCCCCGGCACGGCGACAAAGGCCGCCAGCAACAAGGCGCCGACAAACAGCCGGTCCTGCACGATCGGAAAGATCACGCTGTCGGCACGATAGCTGGTCTTGAACTGACCGGATTCACGATAAATCATGGGACAAGTCTCCAGGGCAGGGCGCTAGACGCGCTCGATATGGCGTTCGCCGAACAGCCCTTCCGGGCGCACCAGCAGGAACACCAGTGCCAGCATGTAGGGGAACCAGTTTTCGATGCCGCCGGAGAGGTAGGGGCCGAGATAGACTTCGGCGAGCTTTTCCCCCGCCCCGACGATCAGGCCGCCGACGATTGCGCCCGGCACCGAGGTGAACCCGCCAAGGATCAGCACCGGCAAGGCCTTGAGCACCACCAGCGTCAGGGCAAACTGCACCCCGAGGCGCGAGCCCCACAAGAGGCCGGAAACCAGCGCCACAAAACCGGCCACGCCCCACACCACCGCCCAGATGTGCTGGAGCGGGATGCCGACCGACAGCGCCGCCTGATGGTCGTCCGCCACCGCCCGCAGCGCGCGGCCGAGCCTGGTGTACTGGAAGAACAGCGCCAGCACCGCCACCAGCAAGGCCGACAGGCCGGCAGCAAACAGGTCGAACTTGGAAATGAACACCCCGGCCACTTCAAAGGGTTCGTCAGTAATGCCGAGCTCCAGCCCGTGTACTTCGGTACCCCAGACCAGTTGTGCCAGCCCTTCGATGAAAAACGACAAACCGATGGTGGCCATGAACAGCGTGATCGGCGGCTGGTTGACCAGTGGCCGCAGTACCACGCGCTCGATGGCGATGCCCATGCCGACCATGATCACCAGCGTCGCCAGCAGGCTGCCCCAGAACGGCAGGCCCATGGCCTGCAGGCTGACAAAAGTCAGCGCCGCAAACAGCACCAGCGCGCCCTGGGCAAAGTTGAATACGCCGGATGCCTTGTAGATCAGCACGAATCCCAGCGCCACCAGCGAATACATCACGCCGGCCAGCAGTCCGCCGACCAGAACCTCGAGAAAAAACGACATGTCCGCTCCCAATCAGTGTGACGTTCCGAGATAGGCCGCGATCACGGCCGGATTGCGCTTGACCTCGTCGGGCGGGCCGTCGCCGATTTTCTTGCCGTAATCGAGCACGACCACCCGGTCGGAGAGGTCCATCACCACACCCATGTCGTGCTCGATCAGCACGATGGTGGTGCCGAAGGCATCGTTGACGTCGAGGATGAAGCGGCACATGTCCTGCTTTTCCTCGACGTTCATGCCTGCCATCGGCTCGTCCAGCAGCAGCAGGGTCGGCTCCATTGCCAGCGCCCGGCCGAGTTCCACCCGCTTTTGCAGTCCGTAGGGCAGGCGTCCGACCGGTGTCTTGCGGATCGGCTGGATCTCCAGGAAATCGATGATTTCCTCGACCCGGCGGCGGTGGCGCATTTCCTCGCGTTCGGCCCGGCCCCACCACAGCGCCTGTTCCAGCAGGCCGGCGTGCATTTTCTGGTTGCGGCCGGTCATGATGTTGTCGAGTACCGACATGCCCTTGAACAGGGCGATGTTCTGGAACGTGCGGGCAATGCCCTGGCGGGAAGCCAGATGCGGACTCATGCGCTCGCGCACCCGTCCTTTCCAGCGCACTTCACCTTCCTGCGGGTGATAGACACCGTTGATGACGTTGAGCATCGAGCTTTTGCCGGCACCGTTGGGTCCGATGATGGCGAGGATTTCATGCTCGCGGACATCAAGGCTGATATCGGTCAGCGCCTTGACGCCACCGAAGCGCAGCGAGATGTGGCTGGCTTCAAGGATGACGTCGCCGATTTGACGATGTGGATTCATGCAGCCACCTCCATGGCAACGGTACGGGCAGCCTCGATGGCCAGATCGGCGCGCAGCCAGCCGCTGCGTCCATCCTCGAACCTGACCTGGGTTTCGATCACGCCCCGGGCATGGTTGCCGTACAGCGCGGCGATCAGGTCGGCATAACGCTCGGCCACAAAGCGGCGGCGGACCTTGCGGGTGCGGGTCAGCTCGCCATCGTCGGCATCCAGCTCCTTGTGCAACAGCAGGAAACGGTGGACCTGCGAGCCGGCCAGCCGCGGGTCAGCGGCCAGATCGCGGTTGACCTGCTCGATGCAGTCGCGGATCAGCTCATAGACTGCCGGCTGGGCCGCCAGGTCGGTGTAGCCGGTGTAGGCCAGCCCGCGCCGCTCGGCCCAGTTGCCCACGGCCTCGAGGTCGATGCTGACAAAGGCGGTGACAAAGTCGCAGCCGTCGCCGAAGGTGACGGCCTCCTTGATGAAGGGGAAAAACTTCAGCTTGTTTTCAAGGTATTTGGGCGCAAACAGGGTGCCGTCGTTCAGGCGGCCGACATCCTTGGCGCGGTCGATGATGCGCAGGTGCCCGTCATCGTCGAAAAAGCCGGCGTCACCTGTCCGCACCCAGCCGTCGGCATCCCGGGTTTCCTGCGTGGCGTCCGGGCGGTTCCAGTAGCTGTGGAAGGTCCCGGGGCTGCGGAACAGTACTTCGCCGCTGTCGTCCAGCTGTACTTCCACGCCGGGAGCCGGCCGGCCGACGCTGTCGGACTTGACCTCGCCGTTGGGCTGCACGCACACCATGACGTAGGCTTCGGTCGAACCGTAAAGCTGTTTGATGTTGATGTTGAGGGCACGGTAGAAGGCAAACAGCTCGGGCCCGATGGCTTCGCCGGCGGTGTAGGCCAGGCGGATGCGGGAAAAGCCCAGTACGTTCTTGACCGGGCCATACACCAGCCAGTCACCCAGCCGGTAGCCCAGCCGGTCCCAGAATCCAACCGATTCGCCGTCAACGATGCGGACACCGACCCGGCGGGCGTGGGCCATGAAATAGCGGAACAGCCAGCGCTTGATGCGGCCGGCGTCTTCCATGCGGATGGTGACCTGCGTCAGCAGGTTTTCGAATACCCGCGGCGGGGCGAAGTAATAGGTCGGCCCGATTTCGCGCATGTCGGTCATCACGGTTTCCGACGATTCGGGACAGCTGACGCAAAACCCGCACACCAGCGACTGGGCAAACGAAAACAGGTTGTCGCCCACCCAGGCCATGGGCAGACAGGCCAGCACTTCTTCGCGATCAGTCAGCCCTTCAAGTTCGGCAGCCCCCCCGGGCAGTCCGGATCATGCTGTCGAACGTGTGCACCACGCCCTTGGGCTGGCCGGTGGTGCCGGAGGTATACAGCATGATGGCCATGTCGCTGCCACGGGAGGCATCCACCATGCCGGTGT
>JAGPIM010000199.1 GCA_018055005.1 Laribacter sp. | reverse complement strand
GTCCCGGTGCGGGTCAGGTAGTCACCCAGCGACTCGGCCGCACGGAAACTGGAATGGGTCAGCGGCAGGTCACGGATGATCAGGCCGGCGGCAAACACGCCGCGCGACTCGACGTCTTCGGCGTTGGCGCCGACGTTGCCGATATGGGGATAGGTCAGCGTCACCAGCTGACGGGTATACGACGGATCGGTCAGGATTTCCTGATAGCCGGTCATCGCGGTGTTGAACACGACTTCGCCAACGGTCAGGCCGGTGGCGCCAATCGCCCGGCCCCGGAAAACGGTACCGTCAGCGAGGGCGAGGATAGCTGGAGTGTCAGACACGGGCGGCTCCTGTGGGTAATGCAAATTCGTGTTGCAGACGCAACAAACGGGGCCTTCGTGCCGTAGCACTCGCCCCGTCCGGATAAACTTTTAGAGTCTATCTCAATGCCATATTTACCTGCAAGCGACATGATTGTTTGAAAACGCAAATAAGACATTGCCAATATTTCGGTATTGAACACGTCATTCAGTCAATCCTGTCCGGTTGACGGTGGATGCAGGGCCGCATGACGCACCCGCCAGTCCGCCAGGGCCATCCCGGCCCGGGCGCGCAAGCC
The DNA here is from genome assembly GCA_018055005.1 of Laribacter sp. Taxonomy (GTDB): domain Bacteria; phylum Pseudomonadota; class Gammaproteobacteria; order Burkholderiales; family Aquaspirillaceae; genus Laribacter. The sequence continues at coordinate 4,077 of JAGPIM010000199.1, read as the reverse complement.
AGCAGCCTCCAGCTCCGGCACGGGTTCCGACGCAGGTTGCAGCCGGCCGTCACGCCAGAGCAGGCGCATGGGCCGTTCGAACCCCCAGACGGCACCGGTCTGGTCCAGCATCAGTCCCCGCCCGCCTTCGCCGGCGACAAAGCTGGTCGCCATTGACGGCCCGCCTGGTGCATAGAGATTGCGCCCGGCAAAACGCGACGGTTCAATCCCCAGCGCCAGCGCCTGCAATGTCGGAAAGATGTCCCGGTGACTGGCCCAGGCCCCGACCTCCGGATCGGCCGGACGCAAGGCTGCCGGCACCCGGAACAGGATCGGCACGCCGTAGGCCAGATCCAGCCGGCTGGCATCGGGATACTCGAAAATGGAGCGTGTATTGTGGTCACCGGTTGCTGCCACGATGGTCCGCTGACTCCACGGTGCCGCAGCCAGCCGCTCCAGAAAACCGCCCAGACTGTCATTGGCATACTGGTAGGTTTCCAGAATGCTGCGGGCCAGCGCGGTATCCGGCGTGCGGTGCGCCGGCAGGACCGCCGGATCGACCGGCCGGAGTGCGTATCCGGCAGGGGTGTGGTACGGCGGGTGATTGGTGGTCGACAGCATGAACAGCAGCAGGTGCTCACCCTTGCGGTCGGCCTCGGCCAGCAGTTCGCTGGCATAGCGCATCATGTAGTCGTCCGGCACTCCCCAGGTACCGGCTTCGGCCTCGGGAAAACGCTGCCGGATCGACTGCTGGTCCAGCACTTCGTCAAAGCCCTGCCAGAGCAGGTTATGATCCAGATGGCGCCAGCTGCCGCTGCCGGACGTCAGGAACACCACCCGGTAGCCGACCGCCTTGAAAGGCCGGGTGACCGCAAAGCTGAACGGCTGCTGCCCGTAACGGCTTTGCGTCAGCGGCGTCACCGGCGTATCAAACAGCAGCCCTTCCAGGCTCGGGAACGTGCCGTGCTCCACCGATATTGCATGCGGAAAATAATCGTCACTCTGCAAGAACGGTGCCAGACGCCCGAGGGTATCGTTGCGCCCGGGCTCGTGGGCATCGATCAACTCGCGTCCCCAGGCCTCCATCAGGGCGAACACGACATGCGGGCGCGGCGCCTGCGGAGCCGGCTGCGGGGCAGTCAGCAATGTCCGCAGCAGTTCATCCTGCGAGCCCTGCCAGCCCAGTACCCGGGCGGCTTCCAGCGGTGAAGCAAACCCGAGCCGCCGGACACCGGAAAGCTCGTCCCGCCCCAGATCGGTTGCAAGGCGATCAAGCCAGGCGGAATACAGTGCCTGCACCCCGTTGGGAACCGCCGCATTGACAAAGGCATCGCGCCCCACCGCCGCATCGGCATCCCGCAGCGGGAACGTGCCCAGACTGCCGCGCGCCAGCCCGGCCAGCAGCAGGGTGATTACGACCAGCCCCGCCTTGTGCCAGACCGGCTGCGGACATTGCCGTTTCCTGCCCGCCCGGGTGGCGCCATACAGGATGCCGGCCACCAGCCCCAGCCAGACCAGTGCCCCCGGGATGACCGGATAGTCATGCCAGACCGTTTGCAGTACGGCCACGGTGTCGTCTTCAAACAGACCAAACACGATGGCATTGATTGGCGACTGGTAAAAGCCGAAATAAAAATAATTGACCAGTCCCAGCAGCAGCAGGCCGGCAATGCCGACCGGTACCCAACACCAGACGACAAAGCGGTCAATCCATCCGGCCGGAGTCTTTGGCAACCACGCAGCCAGCACCAGCGCCAGCCACGCCGGCAACAGCCAGATCGCCAGCCACTTTGCATCAAAGCGCCCACCGGTCCAGAACGCCCGTCCCCACTCGTACCATGATGCAGAACTGACCGGCGGGTGATAGCTGAGGACCAGCGCCAGCCGCATCCCCTCCAGTACCAGCCAGGCCATCACAAACACCATCCCGCCCTGCCAGGCCCGAAGCCACAGCCACTCTGCACGTCTGATCATGACAAAAACACAAATACATAAAATATCAAGACCAAAGATATTATCGTCAGTCCCGCCTTTCGTCTACAAACAACAAACCCCGCCGGAGCGGGGTCGGACATGAAGCGGAAGCCGGATCAGAACGCGTCGTCCGCCAGCGCCAGCACACTGTCGCCACCCTGAATGATGGCAGCAGCCAGCCCGGATGTCTGCGCCAGGATGTGCTCGCCATAGAAGCGGGCCGTTACCAGCTTGGCTTCGTAGAATGCCACGTCCGCAGCCGGATCAGCCCGACGCTCGGCTGCCACCAGGGCGGCGCGCGCCATCTGCCAGCCGCCCAGCAGGATGCCCATCAGCTTCAGGAACGGCACCGAACCGGCCGCCGGCAGCTGCGGTTCGCTGGCAAACCGGGCCAGGATGAAATCAACGCACTGGCCGGCCTGGACGATGCCGGCCTCCAGATTGGCCTTGAATACGGCAAAGTCGCTGCCCAGACCTGCCAGCTTGCCGGCAACCGCCTTGGTCTCCTCAAGCAGCGCCTTGGCGGTGGCACCGTTTTCCATTGCGAGCTTGCGGCCGATCAGGTCCATGGCCTGAATGCCGGTGGTGCCTTCATAGATCGACGTGATGCGGGCATCGCGGAAGTGCTGGGCAGCACCGGTTTCCTCGATAAAGCCCATGCCGCCATGCACCTGCACGCCCAGCGAGGTGATCTCGACGGACTGCTCGGTATTCCAGCCCTTGACGATCGGGATCAGGAAATTGATCAGCGCCTGCTGCCGGGCCTTTTCTTCCGGTACCGGGTGGCGGGCTGCACGGTCCAGCGCCGCACCTGCCGCGTAGGTCAAAAGACGCTGGGCCTCGATCTGGGCACGCATGGTCATCAGCATGCGGCGCACGTCCGGGTGACGGATGATCGCCACGCTGGCTGGGTCGCGGCTACCCAGTTCACGGCACTGGATGCGGTCACGCGCGTATTCCACCGCCTGCTGGTAGGCACGTTCGCTGATGGCCATGCCCTGAACGGCCACCCCCATGCGGGCGTTGTTCATCATCACGAACATGTGGGCCAGGCCTTTGTTGAGCTCACCGACCAGATAGCCGACTGCCCCCCCCTGGTCACCAAAGCTCATGACGGCCGTCGGGCTGCCATGGATGCCGAGCTTGTGCTCGATCGACACGCAGCGGACATCGTTGCGGGCGCCGAGGCTGCCGTCTGCATTGACGAGGAACTTGGGCACCACGAACAGGGAAATGCCTTTGACGCCGGCCGGCGCATCCGGCAGACGGGCCAGCACCAGATGGACGATGTTGTCCGTCATGTCGTGCTCGCCCCAAGTGATGAAAATCTTTTGCCCGGTGATGAGATAGCTGCCATCGGCCTGCGGTACGGCCTTGGTGCGCACCTGGGCCAGGTCCGAGCCGGCATTCGGCTCGGTCAGGTTCATGGTGCCGGCCCACTCTCCGGAAATCAGCTTCGGCAGGTAGGTAGCCTTGATTTCGTCGCTGCCGTTGTGCTCCAGCGCCTCGATGGCACCGGTGGACAGCATCGGCGCCAGGGCAAACGACATGTTGGCAGCGTTCCACATTTCTTCGGTGGCCATCGACAGCAGGGCCGGCAGGCCCTGGCCGCCGAAATCGGCCGGACACTTCAGCCCCATCCAGCCCGATTCGCAGAACTGGGTGAAAGCATCCTTGAAGCCCGGAACGGTGGTCACGGCATAGTCGGACCAGGTGTTGCCCTTGTCACCCGCACGGTTGATCGGATCCAGCACGCCTTCGGCAAACTTGGCAGCCTCTTCGGTAATGGCTTCGGCCAGCTCCATGTTGCAGTCTTCGAAACCCGGCAGCGTGCACACGGCGGGCAGTTCGCCCATTTCCAAAGCAAAGCGGATGTCTTTCTGGGGGGCTTGGTAGCTCATCTTGATGCTCCTGTTTTTCTCACGCAGCCCGTACGGGCAAAGCAAAAGGCGGCGGCAGCGCCAGTACCGGATCGCCGCATCACGCCGCCTCGTTCTCACCGGGCCGTCTGCGCGGCCCTTTGATCTGGCATTACTTGGACAGCTCGGCCATCAGCTCCGGCACAGCGGTGAAGAGATCGGCCACCAGACCGTAATCGGCCACCTGGAAAATCGGTGCCTCTTC
>JAGPIM010000051.1 GCA_018055005.1 Laribacter sp. | reverse complement strand
GACTTCAAGTCGCAGATCCAGCAGATGCGCAAGATGGGCGGCATGGCCAGCCTGATGGAAAAGATGCCCGGCCAGATCGGCCAGATGGCCAAGGGCGTGGATGGTGCCGTCGCCGACAAGGCCGTCACCCGGCTGGAAGGCATCATCAACTCCATGACCCCGGCCGAGCGCCGCAAGCCCGAACTCCTCAAGGCCAGCCGCAAGCGCCGCATCGCGGCCGGTGCCGGCGTCACCGTGCAGGAAGTCAACCGCCTGCTCAAGCAGTTCGAGGACATGCAGAAAATGATGAAGCAGTTCTCCAAGGGCGGCATGTCCAAGCTGATGCGCGGCATGAAGGGCATGTTGCCCGGCATGTGATCCCGGCGCCGCACCCGCCGGTGCGGCCAGCCGGAACCCTGATTTTACCGAGCCAAGGTGATGTGAATGTACGATGTGGCAGTCCTGACCGAATCCCGCTATCTCGCCGCCAACGAAGCAGACTGGTATACCCGCCAGGTGCATGCCGAAGACGGACTGGTCATGCAGGCACTTGAGCGTCAGGGACTGCGGGTCACCCGCCGCGACTGGGCCGACCCGGCCCACGACTGGCAAGACACCCGGTCGGTGCTGTTCCGCACCACCTGGGACTACTTTCACCGCTTCGGCGAATTTTCACCGTGGCTTGACCAGGTCAGCCGCAACGCCCGCCTTTTCAACGAGGCCGCGCTGATCCGCTGGAATCTCGACAAGCACTACCTCGGCGACCTGGCCCGTGCCGGCGTCAATGTGGTGCCCACTGCCTATGTCGAACCCGGCGACCCGCGCAGCCTCGCGCACGTGGTGGCCGAAACCGGCTGGGACGAGCTGATCCTCAAGCCCGCCATCAGCGGCGCTGCCCGCCATACCTACCGTTTCAGTGCCGACGAGGCCGCCGTGCACGAATGCACCTTCGGGGAACTGGTCGAACAGGAAGCCATGATGCTGCAACCCTTCCAGCACCAGGTGCTGGAACAGGGCGAAACCTCGCTGATGGTGCTGGACGGCCGCGTCACCCATGCCATCCGCAAGACACCGAAGCCCGGTGATTTCCGCGTGCAGGACGACTGGGGCGGCACGGTGCACCCGCATGAGCCCAGCGCCGAAGAAACTGCCTTTGCCGAGGCCGCTGTCCGGGCCGTGCCGTTTGACGTGCTGTATGCACGGGTCGACGCCATCCGTGACAACTGCGGCCGGCTCGCGATCATGGAGCTCGAGATGATCGAGCCCGAACTCTTTTTCCGCTTTGCCCCCGCCGCTGCCGACGTACTGGCGGCGGGTCTGGCTCGCCGGCTCTGACGAGTCCGGCTGACCGCATGACCACCCGGGACCGGCATCCCCGATGCCCGCCCTTTCCCCAACCTGCCGGCCCTGTGGCCGGCCTTCAAGTCAGACCGATATCATGATGCTCAATGCCCTGACCGCCCTGTCTCCGATCGATGGCCGATATGCTGCTGCCGCCGAACCGCTGCGCGCCATCTTCAGCGAATACGGCCTGATGAAATGTCGGGTCAAGGTTGAACTCGAATGGCTCAAGACCCTCGCTGCCGAACCGCTGATCGGTGAAATCGCCCCGTTCTCCGATGCCACCATTGAAGAAATCAACGCCCTGATCGCCGGTTTCTCGGTCGAACAGGCCGAAGCCGTCAAGGCCATCGAGGCACGCACCAACCACGACGTGAAGGCCATCGAGTACTGGCTGAAGGAAACCCTGTCGGGCAATCCTGAAGTCATGGCCGCCAGCGAATTCATCCACTTTGCCTGCACCTCCGAAGACATCAACAACCTGTCGCACGCCCTGATGCTCAAGGCCGCCCGCGACGAGGTGTTGCTGCCGGTACTCGACGACATCATCGGCAAGCTGACCGAAATGGCCCATCACCTGGCCGCCCAGCCCATGATGAGCCGCACCCACGGCCAGCCGGCCACGCCGACCACCATGGGCAAGGAAATCGCCAACGTGGTCTACCGCCTCAAGCGCCAGCGCGAGCAGATCGCCGCGCAGGACATGCTGGGCAAGATCAACGGCGCCGTGGGCAACTTCAACGCCCACCTGACCGCCTACCCGGAAGTGGCGTGGGAAGGTCTGGCCAAGCGTTTCGTCGAAAGCCTCGGCCTCGCCTACAACCCGTACACCATCCAGATCGAGCCGCACGACTACATGGCCGAACTGTTCCAGGCCATGATGCGGGTCAACACCATCCTGATCGACCTCGACCGCGACGTGTGGGGCTACATTTCGCTCGGCTACTTCAAGCAGCGCGTGGTGGCCGGCGAAGTGGGCAGCTCGACCATGCCGCACAAGGTCAACCCGATCGACTTCGAAAACTCCGAAGGCAACTTCGGCATCGCCAATGCCCTCCTGGCCCATCTGGCCGAAAAACTGCCGGTCAGCCGCTGGCAGCGCGACCTGACCGACTCCACGGTCCTGCGCAACATGGGTGTCGCCTTCGGCTACAGCCAGCTGGGCTACAAGTCCCTGATGCGCGGCCTGAACAAGCTGGAAATCAACCCGGCAGCACTGGAGCACGATCTGGACGCCAACTGGGCCCTGCTGGCCGAACCGATCCAGACCGTGATGCGCCGCTACGCCATCGAAAACCCGTACGAGCAGCTCAAGGAGCTGACCCGCGGCAAGGACGGCATCTCGCGCGCCACGCTGGCCGTGTTCATCGAACAGTTGGCCATCCCGGCCGAAGAAAAAACCCGCCTGCTGGCGCTGTCGCCGGCCAGCTATCTGGGCAAGGCCGAAGAACTGGCCAAGCGCATCTGACGCGCCCTGTTTCCGGTCCGACCAACGGCATCCTGCGGGATGCCGTTTTTTCATGCGGCAATGCTATGGTCAGACAAAGCGCGTTCTTTCAAGGAGAGCATCATGCCGCTTCGCCCCACCCTGCTGGCTCTGGCCGCCCTGCTGTGTTCACCTTTCGTACTGGCCGCAGTCAACGTCAATACTGCCAGCCGAGCAGAACTGGAATCCTTGCCGGAAATCGGCCCGGCCAAGGCACAGGCCATCCTTGACTGGCGCCAGCAGCATGGTCCGTTCAAATCGGTGGATGAGCTCAAGAACGTGCCGGGTATCGGTGACAAGACGCTGGCCACCATCCGCAAGGATATTGCCACCAGCGGTCCGACCAGCCTGCCGACCCATGCCGGCAAACCGGCTCCGGCCGGCAAGCCTGCCACGCCTGGCGCAAAACCGGCCGTTGCACCGGCCCAGCCAGCCAGACCGGTGCCACCTCCGCCAGCCCCAGCGGCCAAACCCGCCACCGGACTGCCAGGCATGGCCGCCCCGCCCGCAGCCGCCCAACCGGCCCCTGCCAAAAAACCCGCAACAGCCATGCCCGGCAGCAGCTACTGATCCAGGACTGCCCGATGAGAAATGCCCCGCCTGCATGTGCATGACGGGGCATTTTCCGTTCTTCCCGCCTGCTGCCTGCGGGGAGGGCGCCGGGCAAGCCGGCCGGTATGGCAAGGTCCTTACTTCACCAGTTGCAGGCGCTTGACATCAATCTCGGTCTTGGTCGACCACGCATCCTTGTCTACCTTGCCGCTGATCTCGACCATGTCCTGCGGGCTCACCGTCTGGCCGGCCCAGACCTTGTGATCGATTTCCACTTCAACGGTACCGCTGGCATCCTGGAATTCGTAATGGTCGCTGCGGATATGCTTGGTGATTTTACCCTTGAGCTGAACACGAGTATCGTCAGCCATCTCCTTGGCCTTGGCGACAGTGGTCAGGGTCGGCATGTTGCCGGTATAGCCGCCGCCAGTCGCTGCCGGCCTGGTTTCGGTAAAGCCGCCATCGGCAGCCGGGGCAGCAAAGGCAGCCGAGCTCAGGCACAGGGTCAGCAGGGCGGCAAGCGAAGTCAGTTTACGCATGATGGGTCTCCCGAGGTGAATCCAACGGCCAACCGCCGTTGTGTCTGTTAACGATATGGCACACCTTAGACCCTGGCATTTAATTTTTTCTTAGTCTGATTTAACGCAACAAAAAGACAGGAATCGGTGCAAATGAAAGTAGGCTATATCGGTCTGGGGATCATGGGACGCCCCTGCGCAGAAAATCTTCTCAAGGCCGGATTCGAGCTGGTCGTCTGGGCCCGCCGCCCGGAAAGCTGCACACCGTTGCTGGCTGCCGGCGCCACACAGGCAGCCAGCCCGGCAGATCTGGCCCGGCAGGTGGATGTCGTGGTCACCAATGTTTCCGATACACCGGATGTAGAAGCCGTGGTCACGGGTAAGGATGGCGTGCTGGCCGGTGCCCGCCCGGGACTGATCGTCATCGACATGTCGACCATTTCGCCGCTCGGTGCACGCGCCATAGCGGCAAGCTGCGAGGAAAAGGGGGTATTTTTCCTGGACTCACCGGTTTCCGGCGGCGAAGTCGGTGCCATTGCCGGTACGCTGTCGTTCATGGTCGGGGGTGATGCAGGGGCATTCGAACGGGCGCAGCCGGTTTACCGGGCCATGGGCAAGAACATCGTGCGCATCGGTGACAGCGGCGCCGGCAGCGTGGCCAAATCCTGCAACCAGATCGTGGTGGCCCTGAACGTGCAGGCCGTGGCCGAAGCCTTCAAGCTGGCCAGCGCCTGCGGTGTCGACAAGGCACGGGTCCGCGAAGCCCTGCTGGGTGGTTTTGCCGCCAGCCGGGTACTGGAGCTGCATGGCCAGCGCATGATTGATGACAACTACGCACCGGGATTCAAGGCACGGCTGCACAACAAGGACATGGGCATCGTCAACACCACCGCAGCAGCGCTGGAAACCAGCTTGCCCGCTACCCGCGAGGTCAGCACCCTGATTGCCCGGCTGGTGGAATCCGGAGAGGGCGAGCTGGATTCATCCGCCATTGCCCGCCTGATTGCGGCTGCCTGACACCCGTCGGTCGAAGCACAATCCGCTCGTGATGCCGGCACGCAGCCGGCATCACGATGCAGACCGTTTGATCATCTCTTTCAGCAAGTGCATCGCCTGCCGGCAGGCTTGACCGGCCATGCTCATCGTCACGAACGGCAAACGGGTGCATGGGGGTATCAAGACGTGCGCTTGCGGCATGTCCCTGAAGCTCTCCTCAGAGCATCAAAGACAGCGACGCACGCCCCGAGAGGTTTCGCCCAACCGGTTCGACCAGATTACCGGCTGTGGCTATAGCAGGATGGCGGCCACGACCCGCCGGCCTTCCGAGACCAGGATATTGAAAGTACGGCAAGCAGCGGGGGTGTCCATCACCTCGACACCGATCTGGCGCGACAGGACCGGCGCCGTTATCCGCGGATGCGGGAAACGCAGGCGGGAACCGGTTCCAAGCAGTACCACTTCGGGATCATATGCCAGCAACAGCTCGAAATGCTCAGGTGCGAGTGCGTCGAATCCCTCGACCTGCCAGGGATTGAGCGTATCGGCCGAGACCAGGATCGGTGACTGGTACGGCTGCCCGTTGACATGCACCAAGCCTTCCCCGTACCGGGTGAACAGGTTGTAGTTGCCCTGGTTCAAATGCAGTTTCATCCGTGTTCCCGCTTTCTTCCGGCGCATCACCGTAATGTGTCATCAGCATTATACCGGCTCATGCCATTCAGGCCGGAGTGCATCATCCCCTGACAGCATGCTTGGCAACATTGCCTGCACGGGGTATATTTTATCTTCATACAAATGATACCCCAAACTGATGCCCCTAACCGATGCCGACCTGAACCGGCTGGAACCGGAACCGCGCGACCGCAAGCTCTTTGACGGCCGAGGGCTGTACCTGCTGGTCCGCAGCAATGGTGCCCGCTACTGGCGCCTGAAATACCGCTTTGCCGGCAAAGAAAAAGTACTGGCACTCGGCGTCTGGCCACAGGTGTCATTACAGGATGCCCGCCAGGCAGCCGACATGGCCCGCGACCAGCTTGGCCGCGGTGTCGATCCCGTCCAGGCCCGCCAGCGTCCCCAGTCCGCCCCATCCGCTTCAGATACCCCCAATCCCACCCTGAAAGCCCCAGTCATGGAACCGATCCGCCAGTCCCAGAAACTTGCCAATGTCTGCTATGACATCCGTGGCCCGATCATGGAGCGCGCGCGCCGCATGGAAGAAGACGGCCAGCGCATCATCAAGCTCAACATCGGCAACCCGGCACCGTTCGGTTTCCTGGCACCGGAAGAGATCATGCAGGACATGATCCGCAACCTGCCGCAGGCTTCCGGCTATTCCGATTCCAAGGGCCTGTTCGCTGCCCGCAAGGCCGTGATGCACTACTCGCAGGAAAAGGCCATTCCCGGGGTCACGGTGGAAGACATCTTCATCGGCAACGGGGTGTCCGAGCTGATCGTGATGGCCATGAACGCCCTGCTGGATGCCGGGGACGAAGTGCTGGTACCGGCACCGGACTATCCGCTGTGGACAGCAGCCGTCTCGCTGTCCGGCGGTACCCCCGTCCATTACATGTGCGACGAACAGCAGGACTGGTATCCGGACATCGCCGACATCCGCAAGAAAATCACCCCGCGCACCCGTGCCATCGTCATCATCAACCCGAACAACCCGACCGGCGCGGTATACCCGGAACCGGTGCTGCTGGAAATCGCCGCGGTCGCCCGTGAATTCGGCCTGATCGTCTACGCCGACGAAATCTACGACAAGGTGCTGTTCGACGGCACCCGCCACACCTCGATCGCCTCGCTGGCCCCGGACCTGTTCTGCGTCACCTTCAATGGCCTATCGAAAAACTACCGCGCCGCCGGCTATCGCGCCGGTTGGATGATCCTGAGCGGCGACAAGTCCCGTGCCAGCGATTACATCGAAGGGCTGACCATGCTGTCGTCCATGCGCCTGTGCGCCAACGTGCCGGCGCAATACGGCATCCAGACCGCACTGGGGGGATACCAGTCGATCAACGACCTGGTCGCGCCCACCGGCCGGCTGACGCGCCAGCGCGACTTGGCCGTGCAGATGCTCAACGACATGCCGGGCGTGAGCTGCGTCAAGCCCAGGGGCGCGCTGTACTGCTTCCCGCGGCTGGACCCCAAACTCTACCCGGTCCAGAACGACCAGCAGTTCATCCTCGAGCTGCTGACCGAACAACGAGTGCTGCTGGTGCAGGGTACCGGCTTCAACTGGCCAGGCAATGACCACTTCCGCGTAGTGTTCCTGCCACACATGGAAGACCTGGAAGAAGCCCTCGGCCGCGTCGGCCGCTTCCTCGAAGGCTACCGCCGCCGCTTCACCGTATAAGCCGTACACGGCCCCGCGCTCAGGCAGCGGGGCCGGCCACTGCTCAGGCCCGGCCCGCAGGCACTCCGCCTCCGGCCGGGCCTGTTGTATTTCAGTCCGTGCATTCGTCTGACCTGCGCCTCCCGCATTCACTGGCTCACGCCAGTGCCAGACATGGTGCAACCTGCCAGTGACTGGCGGGATGCACCATGCCGGTGATATGCCTTGGCAGGCCAGTCCCGGAAAAGCGGTCTGGCAGCAACACATCCACCGGCCTGACGGAACTACGCCAGACCCGGCGCACACCTCATGCGGCTGGATGCCGGTCACAACACGGGTCCGGCAGACGGAATCAAGCGGCGTGACGGTACAAGATCATGTCACTGGGCAGGCACGTTCCTGACGGGCTGCGCCGGCAAAAATCTTGAAACGCACTGACCATGCCTGGAACAGCATCTGCGATACAAGCGGCGCCGGTTTTTCCGGTCTGGGGCATGGCACGCTTCGTTGCTCCCCGCACCACTCGGCCAGCCACAAGTGCTAGCGTGCCGCCCGCAGGCTGCGCGGCGTACAGCCAAATCGCGTACGGAAACGGGCGCTGAAGCGGCTGGCGCTGGCATAACCGCAGGCCTCGGCCACCTGGCCGATCGGCAGCGAACTGGTCTGCACCAGCGCCAGCGCCCGCTCCAGCCGGCAGTGTTCGCGCAGCTCCCGCAGGCTGTGCCCTTCGTCCGCCAGATGCCGGCGCAGGGTCGATTCACTCATGGCCAGCCGCCGCGACAGCTCCGCCGCACCCAGCGTCAGGTCAGTCCCCAGCAGACGGTTCACGCGCGGGGCCAGTTCTGCCGGCCCCCTGAGCAGCCCGCGTCCGCCACCGGCAAGACAGATGGCCAGCAGCAGCTCCAGCATGCGCTGGCGCTGGACCGCTTCAGGGCGCTGCCGCTGCTGGCCGGCACACCAGTGCTGCCATGCTTCCTGTATGCAGGCGTCGGGGGGCAGACAGCAGATGGCCGGGCTGCCGCTGGCCGGCAGCCGGTCGGTCAGGCCGGGCAATGCTGCCAGCCACCCGTCGTCCAGCGGCAGGCAGCGGGCCAGATAGCCGCTGTTGCCCGGCTGGTTTTCGATCTGTACCTGCGCCAGCGCCGGCAGCAGCAGCCATTCACCGGCCTGCACCTGCCAGCCCTGCCCGCCGCAGACAACCCGCTTGATGCCGGATTCGACGGTAATCAGCGTGGTCTGTGCCACCGGCACCGCCCGCAGCTGCTGCGGCAGCCGGGCACGATAGGTCATCACGCCCGGAATGTCGTCAGCCCATGATTCAGCGGGCATAGGTTCCGGTCAGGGTGGCCTGGCCCAGAGCATGCTGGCGGATCATGAAACCGGCCATGGCAGGCGAGCTGGAGGCTTCCAGCGGCAGCTTGTCGACCGACAGTGCCCAGACGGTGAACTGGTAACGGTGCATGCCGTGCCCCGGCGGCGGGCAGGCGCCGCCATAGCCGGGCTGGCCGAAGTCGGTGCGCAGTTCCAGCGCGCCGGCCGGCAGACCCTTGCCGGTGGCAGCACCGGCTGGCAGCCCCTTGGTACTGGCCGGCAGGTTGACTACCACCCAGTGCCACCAGCCGCTGCCGGTCGGTGCATCCGGGTCATACGCCGTCACGGCCAGGCTTTTGGTACCGGCCGGCAGGTTGGTCCAGTTGAGGGCCGGCGACTGGTTGCCACCGGTGCAGCCCATGCCGTTGAACACCTGTGCAGCCGCCAGCGGATGGCCTTCACGCACGTCGGGGCTGGTCAGCTGCAGGGCCGGCGCGGCCTGCGCTTGGGTCAGGACACCGGCCAGCAGCAGGGCGGACAGACTGGCAGACACTTTTTTCATCGCTTGCTCCTTGGTTTTCATTCACAGGATGTGATGACCGGAGTGTGCCGCAAAATCCCGTCCGCGACTGTGCACAAGCAGGCAGAAATTGTGCTGAAACGGTCAATCAGGCCGGATTTTCTGCCGGCTCTGCCCGGGGCAGCGACTCTCGCCAGACAAAGTCGCGCAGACGGAAACCGCAGGCAAACAGCAGGCCGAAGTAGACGCCGGCACCACCGCCCACCAGCAGGGTCAGCCAGCCGGCACGCAGCCAGGCGGCTCCGTGCCAGTCAACCGGCAGCCAGTTCAGCCCGGCCAGCAGGAACATGGCCATGCCGCCGACCGCCAGCCCGACCCTGAGGACAAAGCCTGCCCAGCCGGCCTGCGGCCGGTAAATGCCGTGCACGCGCAACTGGCGCAGCAACAGCCCGGCATTCAGGCAGGCGGCCAGTCCGATCGACAGCGCCAGCCCGGCATGCTTCAAGGGGCCGATCAGCGCAAGGTTCATCAACTGGGTGGCGGTCAGCGTGACGAGGGCGATCTTGACCGGGGTTTTCAGGTTCTGCCGCGCATAAAAGCCCGGTGCCAGCACCTTGACGAGGATCAGCCCCAGGAGGCCGACGGCGTACGCCAGCAGCGCCATGCGCGTCATGTCCATGTCGTGGGCGGTGAACTTGCCGTACATGAACAGCGTGGCAATCAGCGGCTCGGCCATCACGGCCAGACCCACGGCACACGGCACGGCCAGCAGTACCGACAGGCGGATGCCCCAGTCGAGCAGGCGGGAGAAGGTTTCCGGATTGCCGCCGGCGGCGTGCCGCGACAGGCTGGGCAGCAGGATGGTACCCAGCGCCACGCCCAGCACCCCGGTGGGAAACTCCATCAGCCGGTCGGCGTAATACATCCACGACACGCTGCCCGACACGAGGAAACTGGCAAAAATGGTGTTGATCACCAGCGAAATCTGGCTGATCGACACAGCAAAGATGGCCGGCCCCATGTGCGTGACGATGCGGCGCACACCTGGATCGCGCAGGTTCAGCCGCGGGCGGGGCAGCATGCCCAGCCGCCGCAGGGCCGGCAGCTGGAACGCCAGTTGCAGGATGCCGCCGGCAAACACGGCCCAGCCCAGCGCCATGACCGGCGGATCAAAATACGGCGCCAGCCAGGCAGCAAAGATGATGAAGCTGACGTTGAGCAGCGTCGGCGTAAAGGCCGGGATGGAAAAGCGGTTAAAGGTGTTGAGTACGCTGCTGGCCAGCGAAGCCAGCGAAATGAACAGGATGTAGGGAAAGGTGATCCGCAACAGGCTGGCGGTCAGGGCGTATTTGTCGCCGTCGTCCACAAAACCTGGCGCCGTGACCCAGATCACCCACGGGGCCGCCAGCATGCCCAGCGCCGTGACCACCACCAGCGCCAGCGCCAGCACACCGGTGACGCTGGCCAGGAGTTCGCGCGTGTCGGCTTCGCCGCGTTTTTCCTTGTACTCCGCCAGCACCGGTACGAACGCCTGCGAAAACGCCCCTTCGGCAAACACCCGCCGCAACAGGTTCGGGAGCTTGAACGCCACGAAAAAGGCATCGGTATAGAGCCCGGCGCCGAACGCGCGGGCGATCACCGCGTCGCGTACGAAGCCCAGGACCCGCGAGATCATCGTCATGCCGCTGACGGTGACCAGTGCTTTGAGAAGATTCATGAATGGCCGGCTGCTGGCAAAAGCGGCGATGGTAAGACTTGCCGCGCCATCCGGCCAGCCTGGCCCCCTTCGGGCATCGCGCCCTCCGGAGCCGGCATGTCTTTTTGATCGAAATTAACACTAAGTAAAATTACTTAATCATTTGCCGGAAAACACCGGAAAAGATCAAAAATCACCCGACCGCGAAAAGATAGATTCATCCCTGTATCAGACCGGATCGACATGGCGCGGACACCGTAGGCCGCCCAACAACCACAAGAGGGATGCATATGAACAAGGATGACACCGGGCCGGGCAACCTGTCCCTGTCGCGTCGCGGACTCCTGAAGGCATCTGTCGCCTGCGGACTGGCAGCGGTGGCTGGCGGCATTGTCCTGCCGTTTGCCAGCAGGCCTGTCCGGGCGGCCGGACCCACCACCGCTGCCGGACAGGCCGCAACCGAAAAAGTGGTCTGGAGCGCCTGTACCGTCAACTGCGGCAGCCGCTGCCCGTTGCGCATGCATGTCTCTGACGGGGTGATCAAGTGGGTGGAAACCGACAACACCGGCCTTGACGAATACGGCAGCCACCAGGTGCGCGCCTGCGCCCGCGGCCGCTCGATGCGCCGGCGTGTCTACAACCCCGACCGCCTCAAATACCCGATGAAGCGGGTCGGCAAGCGCGGTGAGGGCCAGTTCGAACGCATCAGCTGGGACGAGGCCTACACCCTGATCGCGCAAAGCCTGAAAGACATTGTCGCCAAACATGGCAACGAGGCCGTCTACCTCAATTACGGCACCGGCACCCTCGGCGGCTGCATGACCCGCTCGTGGCCCCCCGGCGCCACCATGGTCGCGCGCCTGATGAACTGCTACGGCGGCTACCTCAATCATTACGGCGACTACAGCACCGCGCAGATTTTCGCCGGCCTCAACCATACCTACGGCGGCTGGGCTGCCGGCAACTGCACGGCCGACATCCGCAATACCAGACTGCTGGTGATGTTCGGCAACAACCCGGCCGAAACCCGCATGAGCGGCGGCGGCGTCACCTATCACCTGGCTGAAGCCCGCCAGCGTTCCGGTGCGCGCATGATCATGATCGACCCGCGCTACAACGACACCGCCTGTGGTCGCGAGGATGAGTGGATTCCGATCCGCCCCGGTACCGATGCTGCCCTGTGTGCCGCCATTGCCCATGTGCTGATTACCGAAAACCTGGTCGACCAGCCTTTCCTCGACCAGTATTGCGTCGGCTACGACGAAAAAACCCTGCCGGCCTCGGCACCGGCCAACGGCCATTACAAGGCCTACATCCTCGGCGATGGCCCGGACGGCATCGCCAAGACGCCGGCGTGGGCGAGCGCCATCACCGGCATTCCGGCTGAACGCATCGTCAAGCTCGCCCGCGAAATCGGCCACACCAAACCCTGCTGCATCGTGCAGGGCTGGGGGCCGCAGCGTCACGCCAACGGCGAGCTGCAATCGCGCGCCATTGCCATGCTGCCGATCCTCACCGGCAACGTCGGCATTGCCGGCGGCAACTCCGGTGCCCGCGAATCGACCTACAACATGCCGTTCGTGCGTATGCCCACGCTGGAAAACCCGGTCAAGACCAGCATTTCGGTGTTCATGTGGACCGACGCCATCCACCGTCACCACGAGATGACCGACAAGACCGACGGCGTGCAGGGGGCCGAGCGCCTGAAGTCACCGATCAAGTTCATCTGGAACTACGCCGGCAACTGCCTGATCAACCAGCACGCCGACATCAACCGCACCAGGGAAATCCTCGCGGATGACAAGAAGTGCGAAATGATCGTGGTCATCGACAACCACATGACCTCGTCGGCCGCCTACGCCGACATCCTGCTGCCCGACCTGACTGCCAGCGAACAGATGGATTTTGCCAACGACGCCTTTGCCGGCGACATGGACTACGCCATCTTTGCCGACCAGGCCATCGAACCGATGTTCGAATGCAAGAGCATCTACGAGATGCTGACCGGTGTGGCCGGCAAGCTCGGCCCGGCGGTAAAGCAGCAGTTCACCGAAGGCCGCACACAGGAAGAATGGCTGCGCCACCTGTATGAGCAGTCGCGTGCGCTCGACCCGACCTACCCGACCTTCGAGGAGTTCCGCGCCCAGGGCATCATCAAGCGCAAGAACCCGGATGGCACCTTCATTGCCTACAAGGCGTTCCGCGACAATCCGGCGGCCAATCCGCTGACCACCCCGTCGGGCAAGATCGAGATCTACTCGGAAAAACTGGCCGAATACGCCGCCACCTGGAAGCTGGGCGAACGCGAGGTGATCCACCCGTTGCCGGTACACGCCAGCATGCCGGAAGGCTGGGACGACCCGCTGCGCAAGGACTATCCGCTGCAACTTTCGGGCTTTCACTACAAGTCGCGCACCCACTCGACCTACGGCAACGTCGACGTGCTGGATGCCGCCTCGCGCCAGATGGTGTGGATCAACCCGCTGGACGCCGGACCGCGCGGCATCAGGAACGGCGACACCGTGCGCGTATTCAATGTCCGGGGCGAAACCCGGGTCATGGCCAAGGTGACGCCGCGCATCATGCCGGGCATCGCCGCCATGGGCGAAGGCGCCTGGTACCGCCCGGACGGCAAGGGCGTGGACCACAACGGCTCGTTCAACGTGCTGACCACCCAGCGTCCTTCGCCGCTGGCCAAGGGCGATCCGATGCACACCAACCTTGTCGACATCCAGAAGGTGTAAACGGCCATGAAACAGTACGGATTTTTCATTGATTCGGCCAAGTGCACCGGTTGCAAGACCTGCACGCTGGCCTGCAAGGACTACAAGGACCTCGGCCCCGACCTCAATTTCCGCCGGGTGTACGAATATACCGGCGGCAGCTGGGTGCAGGACGGAGCGGCCTGGTATCCCGACGTGTTCAGCTACTACCTGTCGGTCAGCTGCAACCACTGCGCCGATCCGGCCTGCACCAAGGTGTGCCCGACCGGTGCCATGGCCAAGGACACCAACGGCTTTGTCGCCGTGGACGACGCGGTATGCATCGGCTGCAAGTCGTGCCAGATGGCCTGTCCGTATGGCGCCCCGCAATACAACGCCGACACCGGCCGCATGAACAAGTGCGACGGCTGCCGTGACCGCGTGGCCGAGGGCAAGAAACCGGTCTGCGTCGAATCCTGTCCGCTGCGGGCGCTGGATTTCGGCCCGGTGGACGAACTGCGGCAGAAATACGGCGAACTGGCCGAAGTGGCACCGCTGCCGGCGGCGCAGCACACCCGGCCGAGCATTGTCATCAAACCGAATCCCAAGGCACGCCCGCAGGGCGACCGCACGGGATTCCTCGCCAACCCGAAGGAGGTGTGACATGGGCTGGAACGAATGGCCGCTGATCGTCTTCACGGTGCTGGCCCAGACTGCCATCGGTGCTTTCTGGGTGCATGCCTACGTGCTGCTGGGCAATACCGCCAGCAGCGAACAACGCCAGAAACTGGCCCGGGGCTCACTTGTGCTGTGGCTGCTGATGGCGGTGGCGTTTGCCGCCTCCACGGCGCACCTCGGCATGCCGCTGCGCGCGATCAACTCGCTGGCACGGGTCGGCAGTGCGCCGCTGTCGAATGAAATCCTGAGTGGTGGCGCCTTCTTTGCCCTGGGAGGGCTGGGGTGGCTGCTGAGCGTGACCGGCAAAGGCAGCGCCGGGCTGCTCAAGGCCCTGACAGGACTGACCCTGCTGGCCAGCGTGGCCTTCCTGATCTGCATGGCGCGCTTTTACATGATCGACACCGTACCAACCTGGAACACGCCGCTGACCCCGGCAGCATTCATGGTCACCGCCCTGATCGCCGGCCTGCTGCTCGGACGTGAACGGCTGGCCGCCGCCGGCATCCAGGGGGTACTGGGGTCAGTGCTGCTGGGCATCGCCGCCCTGGCGCTGCTCGCCGGAGTCGTCATGACCCTGGTGCAGCAGGCGAGCCTGCCGCACATCACCTCGTCCATCCAGTCGGCCGCCAATCTGGTGCCGGACTACGCCCAACGTATGGCCGGCCGTTTTGCCCTGCTGGCGGCCGCGCTGGCCATCTGGCTGGGTGCTGAACGCCGCGCCTCGCTGCCGGCCCAGCGCAGTCTGGCCACCGTGGCCCTGGTGCTGGTGCTGGTCGGGGAGATGCTGGGCCGCAGCGTGTTTTACGGCCTGCACATGACCGTGGGACTCTGAGATGCCACAGACCAGGCTTGAATCCGTCGCACCGGCCTTCCGGATACTGGGGGCACTGTTTTACCAGCCCCCGGCAGCCCTGCGGGATACCGGGCTGACCGCCTTTCTTGCCAGCCCGGATTTTCCGGCCGGCTGGCCGGCCGGTAGCCCGGAGCAACTGGAGCAGCTGCGCGCCGGTTTTGCCACCGCGCAGGCCCCGGAACACGATGCCGGGCTGGCCCGCGAGCACCAGCGGCTCTTTGTCGGCCCGGCGGCCCTGCCGGCTCCGCCGTGGGGATCGGTGTATCTCGACGAGGAATCCGTCCTGTTCGGTGACTCGACCCGTGCGCTCCAGGCCTTTGCCGGCCGCCACGGCATCGCCCTGGAGACCGGGCAGCATGAGCCTCTCGATCACTTCGGACTGGTGTGCTGGCTGGTCGCACATGCGGCCGAGGCCGGCGACGAGGCGGCGGTACACGAACTCCTCTGCGAGCATTTGCTGCCGTGGAGCGGCCGCTTCCTGTCACTGTTTGAGGAGGCCAGTGCCGGCACGCCTTTTTACCTGGCCGCAGCCAGGCTGGCACGCCTGACACTTGACGCCCTGCAAACCGGCTGGCCGGTCAGCGTGACGGCCCGCCGCCTTTACCGTTAACCCGGCAGCCCCCTCTTGCTGCCACCTGCACAGCCGGAGCGTAAGTCATTGTTGTTGCAAAAGGGGGTGGTCGTCCTTACAATCGCGGGTTTTACAGAATCCGCTCATCAGGAGAATCATTCATGGCTAACAGCGCACAAGCTCGCAAGCGCGCCCGCCAGAGC
>JAGPIM010000198.1 GCA_018055005.1 Laribacter sp. | reverse complement strand
TGACCTTTGCCGCCAGCGCCTGGGTCATCGGCGGCCCGCTGGCACGGCTGGCGCTGACGCTGCGCCGGCGCGAGCAGGAAATCGCCCGCCTGCGCGAAAACCAGCTGCGCGACGAACAACTGGTCGCGCTGGGCATGCTGGCGGCCAGTGCCGCCCACGAACTCGGCACCCCGCTCAACACCCTGACCCTGCTGTGCGACGACTGGCAGGCCGCACCACCCGCGGCCGGCATGGAGGACGACCTCGCCCTGATGCGTGACCAGCTCACCGCCTGCCGGCTGGCCCTGGCGCGCCTGCGCTCGCGCGGCCACGACGAAGCGCCGGCCTGTGCCGTACCGTTGGCCGGGCAGCTGTCTGCCTTGCTGGCCGACTGGCTCAACCTGCGCCCGGGTGTACTGCTCGAAACCGATTTCGACCTGCCCGGCACGCCGCTGCCACCATTCGATCCCGGCTTCGGCCCGGCACTGGTCAACCTGCTCAACAACGCCGCCGATGCCGCCGGCCACCAGCCGCTCCGGCTCAGCGCCCGCATCGCGGACCGGCAACTGGTCCTGAACCTGAGCCATCCGGGCGAGCTGGGCATCAGCCTTGCGCAGCGTCCACTGAATCCGCAACCTTCCAGCAAACCCAACGGACTGGGTCTGGGCACGTTTCTGGCACATGCCACCCTCGACAAGCTCGGTGGCCGGCTGGAAGTCCGGCCGCAAGCCGGCCAGGTCCTGACCCGCCTTTCCCTGCCATTGCCCCGCCATGCCGACCCTGCTGCTGATTGATGACGACCCGGTGTTCCTGACCATGCTGGCCCGCTCGCTCAAGCGGCGCGGCTGGGACAGCCTGAGTGCACACGACGAGGCCGAAGCCCTGACCCTGCTGGACGCACCGCCAGCCGGCATTGACGGTGTGCTGCTGGACCTCAACCTGGCCGGATGCAGCGGCCTGCGGCTGATCGGGCCGGTCCGGAAAGCCTTGCCCACCGTACCCGTGGTGGTCCTGACCGGTTATGCCAGCATCGCCACCGCCGTGGATGCCATCAAGCTGGGTGCCACCCAGTATCTGGCCAAACCGGCCGATACCACGGCCATTCTGGCGGCACTGGCCGCCAGGGCTCCGGACACCGGGCAGGCACCGCCGCCGGAGCAGACCATGTCGCTGAAACGGCTGTCGTGGGAGCATGTCCAGCGCGTGCTGGCCGAGCACGACGGCAACATTTCGGCCACGGCACGGGCCCTGCACATGCACCGGCGCACCCTGCAACGCATGCTGCAAAAGCGTCCGGTGCAGAATTAGGCAAGAAGCAGATGACCGGCGGGCGGTCAGGTGCAAGTGCAGTCAGCCCGCAGAGGGCCCGGCACCGGCACAGGTAACGGATTTCGCCCTGCAAGCTTGCTAAGGTACAGAGGACGCGTAAGGTACGGCGGATGAATCCGGGAGTTGATATGCCATCCGGCGCTTGCAGATACGGAAAACCGGCGACGCCCTGACAGGTTTTGTCACGCCACACCCCGGCTGGGTACGACCCGACAACGGTCCTGCCGCCATGCCCGCCTCCGGCCTGGCCGGCGTTCAGGTGCCATGCCGGATCACCGGCTCCGCGAGCGCCCCATGTTCAAGTCCGGCCCGAAACCGGCCAAACCATGCCCGACAGCCATGCCCCCTCTATCTGGCCGCCCGTAGGTGCCACAGGCCGGCTGCGCCGTCTACTGGCGCGACTGGCGCAGGGCTTCGCGGATTTTCTGGTCGGTCTTGTATTGCGACAGGGCATACACCGACCACATGGCGGCCGGCACCCAGCCGATCAATGTCAGTTGCAGCAGCAGGCAGATGATGCCGGCGAAGGGACGGCCAATGGTGAAGAACTGCAAAAACGGCACGAAAATGGCGAGCAGCAGACGCATCGGAGCTCCTTGGATCAGGTTGAAAAAACACGGGTCGGCCCCGCTTGCCGGCATGCCGGGCGGGATGACGGACAGACGATGGGAGTCACCGGCTTCAGAACGGCGAACAAAGCCTCAGCGGGCACTGGCAAAACCCTCATCAGGCATGCACCGGCCCGTGGAGAAAACAGGTTTTGCCAGCAACTTTCAGCCGAGCTTGACCATCTCCAGCTGCTGGATGCTGCGCCCGAGGAAGCGCTCGCCGATGGTCTGGAATTTCAGCGGAATGTCGGTGACAAAGTAGCGGTAATAGGTTTCGGCGGCCGGCGGGTTGAGCAGGCCCAGCCGTTCCAGCGTGGCGGCTGTCGCCTGCGCCGTGGTGACGGCCGAATCGACCAGCTGGACGCCGGGGCCGGCCACGTCGGCCAGCAGCGGCTTGAGCAGCGGATAGTGGGTGCAGCCCAGCACCAGGGTGTCGACCTCTTCGACCAGCACGGTCTTGAGGTATTCCTCGGCGGTCAGCCGCGTGACCGGGTGGTCCAGCCAGCCTTCCTCCACCAGCGGCACGAACAGCGGGCAGGCCTGCGAATACAGGCGGGCCTGCGGATTCATCACGTGGATGGCACGGGCGTAGGCATTGGCGTTGATGGTGGTCGGTGTGGCAATCACGCCGATTTCACCGGAGCGGCTGGCGGCTACTGCGGCCTGGCTGCCGGCGTCGATCACGTCCAGCACCGGCACGCCCAGCGGTTCGGCCACGCTCCGCACTACGTCAGCCGCCACGGCGGCCATGGTGTTGCAGGCGATGATCAGTGCCTTGACGTCACGCGCCAGCAGGAATTCGGCGATTTCCCGCGTGTAATGCTGGATGGTGGCGACCGATTTGGTGCCGTAGGGCACGCGGGCACTGTCGCCAAAATACAGAATGTCTTCAAACGGCAGACGATCCATCAGGGCGCGTACGACGGTCAGACCGCCGATGCCGGAATCGAATACGCCGATGGGACGGCGTCTGGAGTCGGTCATGGTGCAAACAGGGTCAATTGCCAAGCCGGGATTCTACGCTGATTGGCTGTCCGAACGGCAGTGCTGCGCCAGCGCCCATGCCACATGCTCGCGCACCAGCCCGCTCGGGTCATCAGCCCGCGACCGCAGGGCAGCCACGATGGCCGGCGACGCGGGGGCATTGCCCAGCGCCACGGCCAGATTGCGCGACCAGCGCTCGAAGCCGATGCGCAGGATCGGGCTGCCGGCCATGCGCTGGCGGAAATCGTCCTCGCTCCAGCCGAACAGCTCGACCAGCCGGGCCCGGTCCAGCCCATGCCTTGGCGCAAAATCGGCCACGGCGGTCGGCTCGGCAAAGCGGTTCCACGGGCAGGCCAGCTGGCAGTCATCGCAGCCGTAGATGCGGTTGCCCAGCAGGGGCCGCAGTTCCGCCGGAATTGGTCCGTCATGTTCGATGGTCAGATAAGAGATGCAGCGCCGGGCATCCACCTGGAAGGGTGCCACGATGGCGCCGGTCGGACAGGCGTCCAGACAGCGGGTGCAGCGGCCGCAGTGCGGGTCTTGCGGCGGGTCTTCCGGCAGAGGCAGGTCGGTCAGCAGTTCACCGAGGAAAAAATATGACCCGGCCTCGCGGGTCAGCAGCAGCGTATGCTTGCCGCGCCAGCCCAGCCCGGACTGGGCGGCCAGTGCCACTTCCATCAGCGGGGCGCTGTCGGTGAACGCCCGGTAGCCGAATGGCCCATGTGCAGCGCTGATGCGATCGGCGAGTTTTTGCAGCCGCGCGCGCAAGACCTTGTGATAATCGCGTCCCAGCGCATAGCGCGACACATAGGCACCGTCACCGTCGGCCAGCTGGTCGGCAGCCGGACGCGCATCACCCGGCCAGTAAGGCAGCCGCACGCAGATCACGCTGAGCGTACCGGCCACCAGCTCTGCCGGCCGGGCGCGCATCATGCCGTGCCGGGCCATGTAGTCCATACTGCCGTGGAAGCCGGCGGCCAGCCAGTCGGAAAGCCCCTGTTCAGCTTCGGCTGGCAGACTGGCCCGGCTTATGCGACAGGCAGCAAATCCGAGTTCGGTCGCCCATTCTTTAATCTGGCGCGATAATTGGGGATAATCAGTCGTTTGCAAGGCTTGGGCAGACATGGATACGCACACTACGCTGACAGTCGGACTGGCTGACGAGGCAGCGACACTGGCCTTCGGCGAAGCGCTGGCGAGCCGGCTGGTGCCGGGCATGACCGTTTTTCTCGAAGGAGACCTGGGGGCAGGCAAGACTACCCTCACGCGCGGCATTTTACGCGGCTTTGGTCATGCCGGGCGGGTCAAGAGCCCGACCTATGCGTTGGTGGAATCCTACGAACTGCCGCAACTGGCCGTGCACCATTTTGACCTTTACCGCTTTGCCGACCCGGAAGAATGGGTAGATGCCGGCTTCCGCGACCTCTTTGATGCCGGAAGCCTGGCGCTGATCGAGTGGCCGGAAAAAGCCCTGGCCCTGCTGCCGGCGCCGGACCTGACCCTGACCCTGCGCCCGGACGGACCGGGACGCCAAGCAACGCTCACCGCTCATACCGAACGGGGATTGCCATGCCTGAATCCTTACTGACCTCACGCCGCCGCCTGTTGCAGGCCGGCGGCTCCCTCATGCTGCTGATGCTGTCGGGCGCCAGCCTTGCCGGCGGAGCCGGCGTCATTGCTGTGCGCAGCTGGCCGTCAGCCACCTATACCCGCATCACGCTGGAATCCGACGGCGCGCTGAAATACCGCTCGTTCACCATGTCGAGCCCGAACCGGCTGGTGATCGACCTCGAAGGCGTGCAGCTCAATGCCGTCCTGCGCGAATTCAGCGAACGGGCCATCGACGACCCCTACATCCG
>JAGPIM010000050.1 GCA_018055005.1 Laribacter sp. | reverse complement strand
TGATGCTGCTGGCGGCCGGCCTGTCGCTGTGGCTGACACCGAAGGCCTGCCGTGAAGCCAACGATTTTGACTGGGGGCCGATCCTCGAGGTGGCCAAGCTGTTTGCCGGCATCTTCGTGGTCATGGCACCGGCGCTGGCCATCCTGCGTGCCGGCCCGGACGGTGCCCTGGCAAGCCTCGTGGCACTGGTCAGCACGCCGGACGGCACGCCGGTCAACGGCATGTATTTCTGGCTGACCGGGGCACTGTCGAGCTTTCTCGACAATGCACCGACCTACCTGGTGTTCTTCAATCTGGCCCACGGCGATGCCGCTCACCTGATGGAGGCCATGCCGGCCACCCTGATGGCGATTTCGGCCGGCGCCGTGTTCATGGGCGCCAACAGCTACATCGGCAATGCCCCCAATTTCATGGTCAAGGCGATTGCCGAAGGGCAGGGCGTGAAGATGCCGAGCTTCTTTGGCTACATGCTGTGGTCCGGGGTCATCCTGCTGCCGCTGTTCGCCCTCATGACCCGGGTGTTCTTTGCCGGGTAAAATCGGCGTTTTCAGTCACCTTGACGGGCGCTGGCAAAGCGCCCGTTTTCTTGCGGAACCAGATCATGCACATCCACATTCTCGGTATTTGTGGCACTTTCATGGGCGGCATCGCTGCACTGGCGCGGGCGGCCGGCCACACGGTGACGGGCTGCGACCAGAATGTCTATCCGCCGATGTCGACCCAGCTCGAGGCACTGGGCATCGAGCTGATCGAAGGCTTCGAGGCCGGCCAGCTCGAGCGCGTGCAACCGGACATTTTCGTGGTCGGTAACGTGGTCAAGCGCGGCATGCCGCTGATGGAAGCGATCCTCGACCGCGGCCTGCCGTACACTTCCGGCCCGCAATGGCTGGCGGAAAACGTGCTGGCCGGGCGCTGGGTACTGGCCGTGGCCGGTACGCACGGCAAGACCACCACCAGCTCCATGCTGGCGTGGATTCTTGAAGCCAACGGCCTGGCGCCGGGTTTCCTGATCGGTGGCATTCCCGAAAATTTTGCCGTGTCCGCCCGCCTGCCGGGCGAGCCGGCACAGGAACCAGGCGGCGAAAGCCCGTTCTTCGTGATCGAGGCCGACGAATACGACACGGCGTTTTTCGACAAGCGCAGCAAGTTCGTCCACTACCACCCGCGTACCGCCATCCTCAACAATCTCGAGTTCGATCATGCAGACATCTTCGCTGATCTGCCGGCGATCGAAACGCAATTCCATCATCTGGTGCGTACCGTACCGGGCACCGGCCGGCTGGTGGTGAACGGTCGCGAAGCGAGTCTTGCACGGGTACTGGAACGCGGCTGCTGGACGCCGGTGGAAACCTTTGCCGCGCCGGCCGGCAGCGGCTGGCAGGCGGGGGAGGCCGACGATGACGGTCATTTTGACGTACTGCTGGACGGTGACACCGTCGGCCGGGTGCGCTGGAACCTGATGGGCGAGCACAACCGGCTCAATGCAGTGGCGGCAGTGGCGGCCGCCCGCCATGCCGGCGTGCGGCCGCAGGATGCCTGTGCCGCCCTGGCGATGTTCGCCAACGTGAAGCGCCGCATGGAAGTGAAGGGCAGTGTCAACGGCGTGACGGTCTACGACGACTTTGCCCACCATCCCACTGCCATTGCCACCACGGTGGCCGGCCTGCGGGCGCGGGTGGGAACGGCGCGCATCCTGGCGGTGCTGGAGCCGCGCTCCAATACCATGAAGCTCGGCACCATGAAGGCCGAGCTACCGGCGAGTCTGGCACAGGCCGACCGGGTGTTCGGCTATCAGGGCGGGCTCGGCTGGGATCTGGCGGCAGCACTGGCGCCGCTGGGTGACAAGGCGCAGTCGTTTGGCGATCTGGACGCGCTGGTGGCGGCAGTAGTCGCCGAGGCGCAGCCGGGTGACCAGGTGCTGGTGATGAGCAACGGTGGTTTTGGCGGTGTGCACGGCAAGCTGCTGGCAGCACTGGCCTGACCTGGCGGCAGGACGACAAAAACGGGCACCGTTGCAGGTGCCCGTTTTTGCATGTGGCAGACAGTGAGCGTGATCAGCTCGACATGGACGAACCCAGCGACGGTGTGTCGTCGCTGCTGGCAGCTACGTAGGTGGCCATTACCTTGGCCACGTAGTTGCGGGTTTCCTTGTAGGGCGGCACGGTACCGTAGCGTTGCACGGCACCTTCGCCGGCGTTGTAGGCGGCAATGGCCAGCGTCAGCCGGTTGTCGAACTTGTCGAGCAGGTAGGCCAGATACCTGGCACCGGCTTCGAGGTTCTGCCTGGGGTCAGACAGCTGGCGGCCACCAAAGCGCTTGCCGGTGGCCGGCATCAGCTGCATCAGGCCACGGGCACCGCGGTTGGACACAGCCTTGGGGTTGTAACCGGACTCGACGCTGATGATGGCGTGCATCAGGTCGGGGTTGAGGTCGTACTTGTCGGCTACCTGCTCCACCAGGTCACGGTAGCGTCCTACTCGGGCCGGATGGGCCTCTACCGGTTTGGCCGGCTTCAGTGCCACGAGCGAAGGAGTTTTTTTGGCCGGTTGCAGGGTCTGGCCCGGCGGGATGGGCTGATAGCGCGGGTCGAGCTTGCTGCTGCTGATATGGACCCGGCCGTCGTTGTCGATATACCCGTACATGGCTGCCATGGCCGGCTGGAAAGCGGCAACGGTGGCAGTCAATGCAAGGGCACTAAGGGTATGCCATAGAAATCTCTTCAAATTCATGGGGTTGGATTCTAGGGGTTGGACCCCTATTGGTCAACCCTATGAATTTGCTCAGAAATTACATCTGGATGTCGTAAAAGTTCCGTCCGGGTCCAGCAGCTCGGCCGCCACGCTGCCACGATAGCCAATTTCCCTGATCTTCATGAAAATCCGTTTGAAATCAAGCGATCCCGTACCCGGTACACCTCGTCCGGGGCAGTCGGCAAACTGGATATGCACAATGTGTACGGCATGTTTTTCCAGCAGCGCCACCACGTCCTGCTGCTGGCGGGCTATGTGATAAATATCAAACTGCAGGCCGAAATTGTCACAGCCGACCGCCTGGCGCAGGGCTTCCATGTCATCGCAGTCATTGACCAGAAAGCGCGGCATGTCGAGCGGATTGATGGCTTCGCAGGTGACGGTGATGCCATGCGGGGCAAACGTGCGGCAGGCCAGTTGCAGGCGTCCGGCCAGCGTGGCCAGGGCCTGCTCGCGGCTGACACCGGCCGGCAGGCGGCCAGCCAGCACATTGACGCACTGCACGTCCAGCGCCGTGGCGTAGGCCAGCCCTTGTTGCAGCGCATCAACAAAGGCATCAGTCTGCGCCGGAACGCAGGCCAGCCCGTCGCCACCCTGCATCAGGTCGCCGGCGGGCAGATTGATCAGCACCACCCGCACACCGGCAGCCCGACAGGCGGTGACAAGTTCCGGGATGGAATGCGAGTAGGGAAACTGGATTTCCACCTCGTCAAAGCCGGCTTGGCGGGCCGCGGCAAAGCGCTGTGGCAATGGCCGGTCGGCAAACAGCAGTGACAGGTTGGCGGCAAGGCGTGGCATGGCTTACTCCTGTTCCTGGCTATAGAGCCCGATGACCGAGCTGAGGTCGGCCTGCGCCAGTCCGGCGCGGTCGGCCTGTTCGCGCAGCCGCCCGGCGGCCAGGCTGGCGCACGGTAGCTCCAGCCCGGCCTGCCCTGCGGCCGCCAGAACGTTGTCGAGGTCTTTCAGCAGCGTGGCCACTTTCCATTGCACCGGCTCGAATTCACCTGCGGCCATGCGCGGCGCCAGGATGCGGAAAGGCCTGGAGTCGGCAAAGCCGTCGGCCAGCGCCGGCACCAGCAGCGAGGCATCCACACCCGAAGCACGGGCCAGTGCGACGGCTTCGGCGACCAAAAGGCTGTTGGCGGCGACGATCAGCTGGTTGCAGAGCTTGGTGGTCTGGCCGGTCCCGACCGGCCCCATGCGGGTGACGCGGCTGGCCAGCGCAGCCAGCACCGGGCGGACGGCATCAATGAGGGGCGCCTCGCCACCGGCCATCACCACCAGCGTACCGGTTTCTGCGCCGGCGGTACCGCCAGACACCGGTGCATCAATCCAGCTGGCGTGACAAGACTGCGCCAGTCGGGTGGCCATGTCGCAGGTGGCCTGCGGTGCAATACTGGAAAAATCCACGAGGCAGGCACCGGCGCCGATGCCTGCCGCCACCCCGTCGGGGCCGAACACCACGGCGTCTACGGCCGCGGTATCGGCAAGGCACAGCAGCACCCAGCGCGCTTCGCGGGCAGCGTCTGCCGGCGTAGCTGCCACGCGCGCACCGCATGCGGCCAGCGGGGCGCACTTGGCTGCGTTACGGTTCCAGATTGTCAGCGGCCAGCCTGCATCGAGCAGGCGGCCCGCCATCCTGTGGCCCATCAGGCCCATGCCGAGAAATGCGATCGTGTCCATGGCGGCATTGTGCCGTGCTGCCATGCTTCATGTCATTGGTCTGACAGGCTCAGAACAGGTGCCGGTCGCGCAGCAGGTGCCGGTTGCCCTGGCGGCGCAGGAAGCCGCTGCGGTCGAAAAATTCGAGGATCTGGATCGCCAGCTTGCGGCCAATGCCGATGGCGTCACGAAAACGCGCTGCATCCACGTCACCGCTGTCGCTGGCCAGTTCACGGGCGATGCGGGCCAGCCCGGCCAGCGTGGCCTGCGGATAGTAGCGGTCCGGCACAATGGCCACGACCAGCCCCAGCCGGGCGGCCTTGCGCAACAGCTGGCGCATGTCGGCCTCCGGCACCTGGCAGGCGTGGGCCAGGTCGCGGACCCAGCAGGGCTCGGCCCCGCTGCCGAAGCAGGGTTCCACCTGCTGCCACAGCGCGGTTTCGGCTGGCGAAAACGACAGGACGTGCTCCGGCAGGTGTACAAAGCCGCGGCTGTGGCTCAGGCGGCCGGCGGCAACCGCCTCGTCCACCAGCGCTTCGACCGTGGCTTCCGACTCTTGCGGCAGGGCCAGCCGGCGCAGGCGTCCGAGTCCAGCACCGAGCTGGTCGGGCTGTTCGGCGTGCAGCCGTGCCAGCCGGGCCAGCAGCGTGTCGGTCAGTGCCTGCCAGCGCGCCGGACTGAAGCCCAGTCGGGCATCGGTGCGGCCGACCCAGCGCAGTGGGCTGGCCGAGCAGCACGCTTCGGCGGCCGCTGGTGCCAACTGGCGTGCCCAGGCGAAATCGCCTGCGCGGACAGCGCTCCGGGTGGCGAGCACGGCCAGGCTGGCGGCATCGTCGGGCAGGGCATCGTGCAGTGCCGCAAGGTAGGCCAGCCGCTCCGGCGTGCGCTTGCCGCGGGCCGGCACGCCGAGTTCCAGCACCTGCGCCACGCCGAGGGTTTCGGCGCCATGCATGTCGCGCAGGATCAGCCGGTCGCCATCGGCCAGATGCAGTGGCTGGTCGAGCGCCAGTTCGGCAAGACCGGTCTGGCCGGCGGCGAGACTGCTGTGGTCGAGCAGCGCCACCCGGCCGGTGACATGGCTGGCCGCATGATGCAGATGCACCGGCTGCCAGTGCCGGAGTACATGCTCTGCCAGCGGGCTGGCCGTCAGCCAGACCGTGATCCGGTCGGCCGGAGCCGGCGGCTCCTGTGCCAGCAGCCAGTCGCCCCGGCGGATGTCGTCGCGCCCGGTGTCGCCCGCCAGGTTCAGGGCCAGCCGGCAGCCGGCGCCGGCCTGCTCCACGGGCGTGTGCTGCGCGCGCAGGCCGCGTACCCGCACCGGGCGATCGGCACCGGTCAGCCACAGGGTATCGCCGACAGCCACCTGGCCTGCCAGCGCCGTGCCGGTGACCACCAGACCGCTGCCGGTTACCGTAAATGCGCGGTCGATGGCCAGCCGGAAGCGGCGGGCCGGGCTGGCTGTTGTGCCGGTTGTGGCGGCCAGCGCCAGCAGGGTGTCGCGCAGGGTATCGATGCCGGTTCCGCGTGGTGCGCTGACCGGGTGGATGCCGTGGATGGTCAGCCGGAATGCGGCCAGCAGGGCGTGCAGTTCGGCGGTTACGTCCGCAATGCGCCCGTCACTGACGAGGTCGCATTTGCTGATGGCGACGCTGAGCGAGCGCACGCCGGCCAGCGTCAGGATGGCCAGGTGCTCGCGGGTTTGCGGCATCACGCCGTCGTCGGCCGCGACCACCAGCAGTGCATGGTGGATGCCGCCGACGCCGGCCAGCATGTTGGGCAGGAATTTTTCGTGACCGGGCACGTCGATGAAACCGAGCGGTTCGCCTTGCTCGCGCGGCAGATAGGCGTAACCGAGGTCGATGGTCATGCCGCGGCGCTTTTCTTCCGGCAGGCGGTCGGTGTCCACGCCGGTCAGGGCGCGCAGCAGGCTGGTCTTGCCGTGGTCAACATGGCCGGCGGTGGCGATCAGCATGGTTGTTGCTCCGGTGTGTACTGTTCCAGCAGCGGCAGCAGGTTGATGCGGAAGGCGGCTTCGTCCTCCAGGCTGCGCAGGTCCAGCCACAGGCGGCCGTCCTTCAGGCGGCCGATCACTGGTTGCTCCAGTTCGCGCAGGGCCGTGGCCAGCTGTTCCAGCGTCTTGCCGCGTCCGTCGGCCGGCGCCAGCGTGACGGCATGGCTGGGCAGGCGGTCGACCGGCAGCGAGCCGCTGCCGATCTGCGACAGGCAGGCTTCGGCCTGCACCTGCCAGTGTGGTCCCAACTGGGTCGCCAGCCAGCCGGCCAGCCGTTCGGCCAGCTGGCGGATGTCGGCCTGTGGCCGGGTCAGCAGGCGCAGGGTGGGCAGGGTGTCGGTCAGGCGGTCCGGCTCCAGATACAGGCGCAGGGTGGCTTCCAGTGCGGCCAGGGTCAGCTTGTCGCAGCGCAGGGCGCGCTTGAGCGGGTGCTTTTGCAGGCGGTCGATCCACTCCTGGCGGCCGACGATCAGCCCGGCCTGCGGGCCGCCGAGGAGCTTGTCGCCGGAAAAGCTGACGAGGTCGAGGCCGGCTGCCAGCATGTCACGCGGCATCGGCTCGGCCGGCAGGCCCCAGGCGGCGAGGTCCACGAGGGCGCCGCTGCCCAGGTCGGTGGCGACCGGCAGGCCGTGCTGGCGGGCCAGTGGCACCAGGTCGGCCTCGGGCACGCTGGAGCTGAAGCCTTCGATGCTGTAATTGCTGGTGTGGACTTTCATCAGCAGCGCGGTGTCCGGGCCGATGGCCTCGCGGTAGTCGCGCAGGTGGGTGCGGTTGGTGGCGCCGACTTCGACCAGCCGGCAGCCGGCCTGGCGCATGACGTCGGGCATGCGGAAGGCGCCGCCGATTTCCACCAGTTCGCCGCGCGAGACAATCACTTCGCGTCCGGTGGCAACGGTCGACAGCAGGATCAGCACGGCGGCGGCGTTGTTGTTGACCACGCAGGCGGCTTCGGCGCCGGTCAGCTCGGCCAGCAGTTCGCTGACGGCATGGTCGCGGTGGCCGCGGCCGGCACCGTCAAGGTCGTATTCCAGCGTGACGGCGCCGCGCATGACGGCGCGTACGGCGTCGATGGCGGCATCGGACTGGATGGCGCGGCCGAGGTTGGTGTGCAGGATGGTGCCGGTCAGGTTGAAAACCGGCCGCAGGGCCGGCTGCTGACGGCTGCGGCAATGTGCCGCCAGCCGGGGCGGCAGGCTGTCGATGCCGGTAAACCATTGCGGCCAGCCGGCATGCTGGCGGACATGGGCACGCAGTTGCTCCAGCTCGGCGCGGGCGGCTTCGCTGACCGCATGGCGGCCGTGGCGGGTGATCAGGTGACAGGTAGCCGGCAGCCGGAGCAGGGCATCCAGGCCGGGGAGTCGGGACAGCAGCGAATGAGTGTGTGGCATGCAGACAGCGGATCGGACCGATCACGGCAACAAGGGGAAGACCCGTAGTGTACCGTGACTGGTGGCGATGCTGTCTGCCAGGCCGGGCGGGAGGTGGAGTCAGCCGAGGCGGATGGCCTGCTCGGCGATGCGGATGCCGAACAGGCGGGCGGTTTCGAGATCACCGGGCAGCGGGCCTTCGTCCGGGCTGCTGTCGGCCGGTGACTGCGACATGGCGCCGGCAAAGCTGCCCAGCCAGTTGAGGTCGTTGCGGTCGGCCGCCTTGAGGTTGGCGGGCAGCATGCCAGTACCGACCCAGACCATGCCGTGCTGCATGGCCAGCGTGAAGTAGTAGTGCAGGCTGGAGAGCTTGTCGCCGTTGATCGAGGCCGAATTGGTGAAGCCGGCGGCAAGCTTGTCTTTCCAGACCTGGCCGAACCATGGCTTGGAGGAAGCGTCGGCAAATTTCTTGAATTGCCACGACGGCGCGCCCATGTAGGTGGGCGAGCCGAAGACGATGGCCTGGGCGCTGGCCAGCGTGTCCCAGCTGCCGTCGGGCAGGTTGCCTTCGGCGTCGATTTCGATCAGGCAGGTCTGACTCCCGGCAACCGAGCCGGCACCGGCTGCCACGGCTTCGGCCTGTTTGCGGGTATGGCCGTAGCCGGAGTGGTAAACGATGGTGATGTGCGGCATGTCGGGAGTCTCCTGTTGCGTTTACTGGGCGCCTTGCTGGGGCACGATGGTGATCGAGACACGGCGGTTCAGGGAGCGTCCTTGCGCAGTGTCGTTGCTGGCGCGCGGGTCGGATTCGCCCATGCCGATGGTCTGGATGCGGTTGGCGGCCACGCCCTGGCCGACCAGGTAGCTCTTGACCGCGTTGGCACGCTTGAGCGAGAGCTGCTGGTTGTAGGCTGCGGCACCGGTGCTGTCGGTATAGCCGCGGATGACCAGCGTGGTCTGGTTATATTGCTTGAGCGTTTCGGCCACCTTGTTCATGGCGGGGTAGAAGGCGGGCTTCACGACGGCCGAGTTGAGATTGAAGGTGGCGTCCTCGTTCATGGTGACCACCAGACTCTGGTCGGCGTTCTGTTGCAGCTGCATCTGGCCGCTGGAGATTTCCGAACGGAGCTTGGATTCCAGCTCGGCTTTCTGGCGGTCCATGTAGTAACCGACACCGGTGCCGAGGGCGGCGCCGGCTGCTGCACCGATCAGCGCGCCCTTGCCGCTGTTGCCGATCAGGGCACCGGCTGCTGCGCCTCCCAGTGTGCCGATGATTGCGCCCATGCCCGTATTGCTCAGGCCTCCCGGGTTCTGCTGCCCCGGCTGCGAGGCGCATCCGGTAACAATCATGGCCAGCGCGACGCTGGCGACCAAAGGGGTGACTCTGTTCATTTTGCATTCTCCGCTTGGTTCGCTGAATAGCAGGTCGAGTGTACGCCGCTGCCATAGCCTATTGCCATGCATAGCCTCCCGGTTTGAAAACGCCAAGTCGCATGGCGCGAGCGGAGACGGATGGAGATGGTGGCAGCAGCTATACCGGAGAGGAGGGTTTGACATTTACATACAGCTTGATGGCAGGGGGTTGGCATGAAGGATTCTTCTCCGGGGTTTCCGTGGCTGCTGCGCATTCTGGTCGGCGGCGCCCTGTTTTCCGTACTGATGGCGCTGGCCTTGCCGGTCTGGCAGGCGAGTGAACTGGTACCGCACCGTCAGGCGGCCAGAGCTGGCCTGAAGGAGGTTCATGCTGCCCAGTTACGCTGGCTGTCGGTACACGGGACATTTGCTGACAGTCTTGAACGGCTGGGCATGCCGGAACTGACGGCAGACGGTCGTTATCGTCTGTCGGTCAAACGGGATGAACGGGGACTGGCGTACAACGCCAGGGCGCGGGCTGTGGGCATTCAGGCACTGGACCGGGAATGCATGACGCTGCTGCTGACCGAACAGGGGCCGGCAGAGGGGGACGGGCAGGATGCGCTGTGCTGGGGGAGCGGGGCCGGGCGCGAAGGCGGGCGGGGCTGAAGAGAGGCGAGGAGAGGACAGAAAAAATCCCGCCGGTCGTAACGGGCGGGAGCAGGAATCAGCCGAGCACCAGTTTGGTGTAGACCGAAGCCTTGGTGCAGTGCAGGGCCTGCGGAGTGTCCTGGCACAGGGTGCTGGAATCGATCACTTCCTGGGCGCCAAGGGTGACCAAGGGCAGATACAGGGCATAAAAGCCGCCGAGCAGAAGAATAACTTTTTTCATGGTGAATAAGGATGTTAGGGCCGGAGCCAGTGCGAAAAGCCGCGGATTCTAGTCTTCTGCCGGAAGAGTGCAATTCGAGGATGCGACAGACTGGTAACAATATGTATTAGAGAATGCCCCTGGGGTTTCAGATCATGATTTTCATGATTAAGGAGTGTTTTCCAGTGGTCGCAGGTATGACCTGCATCCCGGTCAGGCTATGATTTCCGGGCATTCATGCTTGCGTGGTTTTTGCTGTCTGACTTTGACCGGAGATGCTGCCAATGACTGAACGACATGGAGGGTGCCTGTGCGGACAGGTACGTTATCGCCTGACTGCCGACCCGGTACGCACGCTGGTGTGCTGGTGCCGGGATTGCCAGCACTTGGCCGCGAACGGCACCGTCAATGCACTTGTACCGGCCGGCGGGCTGGCGATTGAAGGTGAGCTGCGCGAATATGGAAGCGTGGCGGACAGTGGTCATCATGCGGTCCGGCGGTTTTGTCCGGTCTGTGGCACCCATCTCTTCGGCAATTCCACGGCTTTTGCGCAATTCACCCTTGTCCGGACCGGCACGCTGGACGATCCGTCATCCGTACGGCCGCAGGCCAATATCTGGGTCCGGCGGGCACCGGACTGGGCGGTACTGGACGAGAAGCTGCCGCAGTGGGATGGGCAGCCTGTCGCATCGCGTCCCGCCTGATTACCTGGTATCGGAAACCAGTCATGACTGAACGATCGGGGCGTTGCCTGTGCGGACAGGCCAGTTACTGGCTGACCGGAGAGCCCGTCCGGGTCCGGAGCTGCTGGTGCAGGAGCTGTCAGCGCATTGCCGCAAACGGTACCGTCAACATGGCGGTACCGGCTGGCGCACTGGTTATTGAAGGGGATCTGTGCGAATACGGCAGTGTGGCCGACAGTGGCAACCACGTGACCCGGCGGTTCTGTCCCGTTTGCGGCACTCATCTGTTCGTGAATTCTTCCGGCTTTGCGGAGCTGACTGTTGTCCGGGTCGGTACGCTGGATGATCCTTCTTCCGTGCGGCCACAGGCCAATATCTGGGTCAGGCAGGCACCGGACTGGGCTGTGCTGGATGAGACCCTGTTGCAATGCGATTACCAGTTCGTCCAGGCAAATCCAGGCCCGTTGGATGACAGACAAAGACCGGTACAGTCAAAAGCCTGATTCCAGCCAGCCTTGTTCTGTGTTTCCGGCATGTATGCATGCTTGTGTTTCATGGCTTTCGGGCATGGATTCTTTTGATACCGCACCTGGTTTTATCCGGTTTTTTCGAGGTGCTCGTGCTGGGGGCAATTGCCATTCCTGCTGAATGTCTGTCGTCGGATAACCCGATTGGCGAGATCGTTGTGACACGTTGTCAGTCACTTCTGTATCCACCAGGATGAAAACAGAGCCATACGCCAGTACTTTTGCCAGCATGGCGTATGGTCTGTTTCATGGCATGTTTTGGTGCGCAGTGTTGACCGCTCCCGGATACCGGTCAGCCGGGTGTTTTTTCCTTGGAATTGGCCGGTACGGTCTTGTGCTCGGTTTTCACTTCCGGCTGTTTGTGACCGGTTTTTTCATGGCCGGCTTTTTTATGCTCTGCCTTGGTGGGGGCATGTGCCCCGGTCTTGGCTTCGGCAGGTGCTGCCTTGTGTTCTGCTGCCACTTTGTCTTTGGCCGGTGCGTTGGCCGAAGGGGCAGGATCAGCTGCGCTGGCAAGACCAGCCGAAGCAAGGAACATGGAGGTCAACAGCAAGGTTGCAATCTTTTTCATGGTGAATGCTCTTTCTGGTCAGGTCATAAAGCCACATGGCTTGCATTCAACCTGGCAGGTACGGCATTAACCAGAAACCTGAATCCGGTTACGGGTTGTATCCAATAGCCGGTAATGATTTACAAAGGTTCCGGCAGCTTTTAAAACCCCTTTTACCAGATCGGCAAATCCGGACTTTGTCATGATTATTGTTTTTTCAAGCTGCAAGGCAGACATGTAAAAACAGCCCCGCACAAATATGCGGAGCTGCTGGAAATGGCAGGAAGTGGTCTGGTCAATGCAGTCCGTTACCAGACGTCAGATCATTCCCACTCTATGGTGAATGACATAAAAATATTATTTATTTTCAACAAGTTGAGATGCGATAACTCATCGTATGCCATGATAAATACCATGTTTTCTTAGTGAGGTAATTCGGTATCAACATCTGCACTCACAAACCCAGCTCTGTGCTTTACATTCGGAAAACCGCCCACTCTTTGCTGTACCGGTAATTGGGCCGCGCCCTGGCATGCAGGCCGAGTGCTGCTCCTACGGCACGAG
Organism: Laribacter sp.; assembly: GCA_018055005.1. GTDB lineage: Bacteria > Pseudomonadota > Gammaproteobacteria > Burkholderiales > Aquaspirillaceae > Laribacter. Next base: position 3,730 of record JAGPIM010000050.1, on the reverse strand, counting down.
ATTTCCCCGGTCGATCACTACCAAGCCCAACTCAGTCAGCTGTAGCAAAAAAGCCATTCGTCCTCTGTGTATTAGCTCCCCCCTTAAGCCAGCGCTGTCGCAGGCTGCGTCAGCCGCTCAAGGGCAATGCCCAGTGCTCGGTCATCGAAGAGGCGGTCCTTACGGGCGGCAGCGCCCGGTCCACCTCGCCAATGGCGGAGCCCTTCACGCAAGGCCGAAACGTTGGGTGCCACGCCTTCGCGGGCCAGCAGCCAGTCCACGGTCGCCAGCAGTTCCATGCCAAAGGGTGATTCAAAGCCATCGATCAGTGCTGCCGTGAATTCTAGAGCTTGCGTGTAGGCCTTGGCTTCGCTCTTTAGATAGGTCTGAACAAAGGCCTTGCGTTCATCGTCGAACCAGATTACATCCAGCGGATTGGCATCGCTGATGCGCTTTTCGGAGTGCAGGTAGCTGCCATCCAGATTGTTCAGCAGATGGTCGAGCCGGTTGGCGTAGGGACCGTATTTGTGTGGTGTAAACTGCAGGTTCAGCGGGTTGTCGCCGGGGTTGTAACGCTCAATGGCGCGTTCCAGAAACCACGCCAGCTTCTGAATCTCCAGCATGCTGCATTCCATGCCCAGCACCCAGTACCGGCGCACCAGTTCGGCGATCAGCGCACGGGCGGGCGTCAGCTTTTCTACGCCAGCACGCTTGGCCACGTTTTGGTATTGTTTGGTGGGCTCGAACACCAGAATGTCGATGTCCAGATCGCCCAATGCTAATTCGATCTGCTCACGCACATCAGCCCATTCCAGACCACCGTTACCCGCACCCAGCGGCGGGATGGCGATGGACTGGACCTGTTGCTCGATCAAGAAGCGCCGCAGATCCTGCAAGCCTTCCACCACCCACTCCATGCGCGAGGGCGCACGCCAGTGCTGCTTAGTGGGGAAGTTGACGATCCAGCGCGGCCCGTCTAGTTCGTGCACCTGCGTTACAAACATCTTGCCGGTCTGCACTTCCTTAGCTTTACAAGCGGCGGCATAGCGGCGGAAGTTCTCATCAAAGCGTTCCTTGAACATCAGCGCGATGCCCTTGCCCATCACCCCGACGGTATTGACGGTGTTGACCAGCGCCTCGGTGCGGGCCTCCAACAAATTGCCTTGAGTGAATGTAATCATCAGAAGTACCACCCTGTTCGGGCATAAACCGGCAGGTTCAGATTACGGGCCTGAATCTCCTGTTCGATGCGTTGTTTCAATGGTTCCGTATAACACACGATGCCGAGAAGTCCGCCCACCGGCAAGTGTTGGTGAATCAGCGCCTCGGCCTGATAGCGCTCGAACTTGGCAGGGTCTTCCGGGTCACGCTTGAAGTCCCTGCGCTGTAGCAAAGGCCAGTCGATCTTATCGAGGTAGGCCAAGTTCGAATAGTAATCCGCCCACTGATAATAGGCATGGCTGTCAGTGAACAAAAACGGCAAGCCCAGCCTGGCAATGTGGTGTAGGCTGGACACCAAGATCACGATTTCTTCGTTTGGCCGCTTCTGGATGCCGCCCCATCCGGTGTGGATGTTGCGCAGCATCGGCGAGAAGGGTGTGAAGTAGAACGGTACATAGTCGTTCAGCAAGCCACCTGGCGGCAGCCGCACCGGGTGATGGGCGCGCTTGTCTATAAGCTCCGGGTTGCCGATACTCACCCAGCCTGGTGCCTTCACCGAGCTGTTGCCGCAATACAGGCCATTGTCCAGAATCCAGGGCAGATTGTCACGGTGGACAATCCGCCAGATCAGTGCTTTTTCTGGATTGAGGCTGGTATAGAGCATCAGAGAAACATCCTTGGATTTACATCTACTTCCAGCGTCAGGTTCAGGTCATCAATCATTTCCAAGATTGCTTCAGACACTACTTCGTTGGGCGCGTAAATTTTGAAAAATTTACTCACAGGCACTGGCCCAGGAGAAAGACACTCTGCCATACATATGCTCTTGCATTCGGGATCGTGATAGTCCCGAATGTTCATTGTCCCCCAGTCAATTGCAGCAAATCCAGGCAGATAATCCAACAATTGAGGTGCCGTATTTGCCAAAGGGTGGCGCGGGATGACTTTCCAGTTTTCGTGTTGCGCCACTCTGCGGTGAATGGCAATAAGCGCAAACTCTTCATCAGAGCGATCTGCTTGTACTCGACCGTCAAACGGGTTTCGAGCAAACCAATGAAATGGCACGTAATTCTCGAGACCATGCTCCCTTCTGCCCTCAATAATTTCCTGATCGGCAACGTCTTCAAAATCTTGAAGGTGTGATCGGGGCAATAGCCCGCTTTCAAGAATTCCGGGCATGTTTTCAAGGCTGGTCAGGTGATAAATGAGCTTCTGCTCTTTAATATCAGGCATCTGAAACCTCTATTTCGTAAGTTGCGACGGACAAGTGTGAGTTTGGCGGACGGTAGCGGTCGGTCTGTTACTTGGCTCTAGTTATCTACACGGTTCAATCAAGCAGCACCAAGAATTCGATGGCCAAAGCTTCTGGGCGGACGGATCGGGTCTCCGCGCTTCTGTTCAGCCGAACTAGCCCATACCCCTCCATCGTACGCAAGGTGCGCGACAAATTGCTGGCTGCGCGCCCGGACAGTTCGGCCAACTCCAGCACTGTCTGGGGCTCTCGCTCGTGCATCAGTCGCAGCAAGGCGCGATTTTCATCAGAGAGCACACCAGCCAATTGCCTCCATGTGTCGAACCAGATGGTAGGAGTTGGCTGATCGTTACTGCTTACTGCCGGTTTACCTGAACGGACACCGATCACCGTGCGCATCTTTATTACCCATGTTGTGACCGTGTGATGTTATCACACGAACACACAACCTGTCACCGACAGTCGATGCAGGCAGCATCTTGTAGACATGCAACCGCCTCCCCTATACCAAGACGTCCAACATGGGAGCTTTTACTGAACATTGAAAAGTTGATGGAATTCTTAACAGCCGGAAGCCAGTTTGAACCGTCAAAGCCAGCACACACAGCGATAGTTTGGAATATCACCGTTTCATGGACAGCATGTGAGATATTCTGAGAATCCAGCAGAGGAGTGAACCATGGGCAGGAAGGAAGCCGAGGAAGCCTGGCTGCATGCACAAGTAGGCCCGGCCTTTGATGCGCTGAAAGCCGATCCAGGCCGTGCCGTTACCGCTGACCAGGTGCGCGCCCGTCTGGCTGACATCGCCCAAGCTATCGAGCTGGTCCGCCGCGTCGATGCGGGCCTAGAATCCCTTACGCCCTTTGACCCGGCCGAAGACCTGACCACTGCCGAAGCCGTGGCCGCATTCCTGGCCGACGCCGAGGCCACGGCCGACCCGGCCTATATCGAGCACGCGCACCAGGTCGCGGCACGTGCGCGAACCATGCACGGCATCGCGTCATGAGCGAGCTGGCCAGCATCGCCATTCCTGGCGGTGCTGCAGGTGGATCTCATCGCCGGAAATGACGATGCGAGATCCACGCCAAGGGGAAGAGTAAGACTGGGCGTCATCGCCCGATCTAGCGATGCTCGAGCGCCGGCGCGCATCGCCACTACCAACGATGCAGGCCCGGAGACAACAAAGGCAGCCATTGGCTGCCTTTGTTGTTCCTAGGGCGTGTTCACAGTAACTGTTTTGTGGTTTCATTCGCGCCTTTTGTGGTCTGCAAATGAATCGATACCTGCTTAGCGATGCTCAATGGCAGCGCATTGAATACCTGCTGCCTGGCAAGCCTA
>JAGPIM010000197.1 GCA_018055005.1 Laribacter sp. | reverse complement strand
CCCAGAATGGCAGGAACAAAGCTGTCCGGCAGACGTGCGCCACCGACCTGCTCCAGCATGTCCTGCCCCCGCTCCGGACGGCTCAGGTGCACAGTCAGCCATTGCAGGTTGCGTGCCTCGTCCAGCGTCATGCCGGCAGACGGGGTGCTGAGCAGGGTAAAGACCGCCAGCCCCCTGGCGTCCGGCTCGTCGAGTTCCACCGGCACATCGCCGACCAGTTGGCCGTTTCGGTAGGCAAACAGGCGTGCATCCTGCCGGCTCAGCAACAGCGACAACGGCCCGCCCTGCGGATCGGCATCGTCCCAGAATGCCGACAGCCCGGCCGGCACGGCCCTGGGCTGGCCCTCGACCACGGATGGAGCCAGCCAGCCCGGCCGCGCGACTTGCGGCGGCGCGCTCTGCTCGTCGGCCACGATCACCGTGGTACTGTCAAAACCGGTCACCGTGTACAGCTTTTGGGCAAACGCATGTGGCAGGCGGATGCAGCCGTGCGATGCCGGGTAACCCGGCAGCGACCCGCCGTGCAGGGCAATGCCGTCCCACGTCAGCCGCTGCATGTACGGCATGGGAGCATTGTTGTATTTATTGGAAAAATGCTTGACCCGCTTTTGCAGGATGCTGAAGACCCCGGTCGGGGTTTCCATCCCGCGCCGCCCCGAGCTGATGGTAGAGACCCCGATGGCGATCCCGTTACGGTAGACGTACAGCCGCTGCTCGCTCAGGCTGATCACCAGAGTGATCGGACCGGCCGGTGAAATGTCCGGTTTCCAGCGGAATTCACCGGGTTTCAGGCTCAGCTCGATGTTTTCCACCAGTGGAACATCAGGGTTTGGAGGCGCGGAGACACTGGCGGGCTGTGCCCACACGCATGACACGATCCCCATGCCCGCAACCAGAACGGCAATACGAAGCAAACCAGTCTCCCGGACAGCATGAACGGGACTAGCTTACCAAGATCGCCGTCAGCGGGCGAGTTACCGCACATTACTTGTCCAAACCAGCCAGGCGCATACCTATCCCAGACAGCGCATGGCCAGCAAATACAACCCGCCGGATACCAGCATGGTGACCGGCAAGGTTGCCAGCCACGCCCAGACGATGGCCGACACCATGCCGGCTTGCAGCTTTCCCCGCCGGGCCAGTACGGTTCCGGCCACGGCACTGGTCACTACATGGGTCGTCGACACGGGCATTGCCAGACTGCTGGCCAGTCCGATCGACAGCGCACCGACGGTCTGTGCCACCACGCCCTGCGCATAACTCAGGGGCTGCTGGCCGATGCGCTCGCTGACCGTCCGGACCACTCGCCGCCAGCCCACCAGCGTCCCGCCCCCCAGTGCCAGCGCCACGGCCAGCATGACCCAGCGCGGCGCGTAATCGGTCAGCAGCAAGAGTCCGCCAGCCATCCGGGAGAGCTGCGCAGCAGGCACTGCCGGCCATGCGTATTGCGCCTGCATCTGCCTCACGGTGGCATTCAGGCACAGCAGATCCTGGCGTACCTGCTGCCTCGTCCGGGCCGGCCACGCAGCGGGTGATTGCACCAGAAGCCGGTTCAAGCGGGCAGACCATTCGTGGACCTGAGTCACGGGGCACGCAGCTGCCACACCGGCAGAGGGTGGCACCAGCCTGACCAGGGCCGCCGGATAAGCCGAATGGAAAGCCTCAAACTGTCGTACTGCCTGCCGGGTAGCGGCCAGCGCGGCAGTCGAGGCATGCGGATTGACGGCAAACTGCACCGGCACAATGCTGATCAGCACCAGCATGATCAGGCCTACGCCTTTCTGTCCGTCATTGGAGCCGTGTGCCAGACTCACGCCCAGAGCTGATGAGATCAGCAGCCAGCGTGCCGCTACCGGAGGCCGGCTGCCAGCTTGCGGTACGGCCTGCAAGGAAGAATGTGGTTGCCATGCCAGCCACAGGCGCAAGCCGGCCACCGCCAGCCCCAGCCCCAGAAGCGGTGAAAGCAGCAGCGACAGGCCGATCGTGCCGGCTTCGCTCCAGCGTACACCTTCCAGCCAGTTGCCATTGACCAGCCAGCCATGCGCCGCGCCGACCCCCAACATGGCTCCGACCAGGCTGTGCGTGCTCGACAGCGGGATGCCGAACCACCATGAAGTAAAATTCCAGAAAATGGCTCCGAGCAGGATGGATCCGATCAGGATCAGGCTCTGGTGCAGATCGGTGGACAGCAGCAGATCCACTGGCAGGATGTGCAGGATGGCAAACGCGACGCCCAGCCCGCCGGCCAGGATGCCGGCAAAATTGCCGGCCGCCGACAGGGCGACAGCAGTCATGGGGGAGAGCGCCCGGCAATAAATGGTCATGGCCACGGCGTTGGACGTGTCATGAAAGCCGTTGATTGCCTCAAAAAACAGCGCGGCAGCCAGCGCGACCAGCAGCAACGCGATGGTCCAGCCAGGCAGAACGGCAAAGAATTCGGCCATAACGGAGAGTCAGGTGAATAACGGAGGGCAAGGCCGCCAGCGTTTGCCTGCGGCTGGTTGTGTTATAGCCAGTGCGCGCCCGGGAGCTGGCGTCAGATCAGGGCAGCCCGCAAACCGGCCCAAGATGGTCAGGTGCCGCCAGTCCGGAGCAAACGGGTTTATGATCGAAGGGCAGTCGACGGGCATGGTGTTCGCACCGGACAGCTGCCAATTCGGGTATTTCCGTCACCGCTGATGTGCGGACACGATGCATGCGACCTTCAGGTACCAATACACACGCTACGCCCAGCCCGATGATTCCGTGGATCATCGCCATTGCATTCTTCATGCAGATGCTGGACGGAACCATCCTCAACACAGCCCTGCCTGCCATGGCCCGGTCCCTGCACGAAAGTCCGCTGCGCATGCAATCCACGGTGATTGCCTACATGCTGACCGTGGCCATGCTGATCCCGGCTTCCGGCTGGCTGGCTGACCGCTTTGGCAGCCGGCGTATTTTCCAGACCGCCATCCTGCTGTTCAGCCTGGGCTCCCTGCTGTGTGCGCTCTCACCCACGCTGGAATGGCTGACGACCTCCCGTGTGATACAAGGGATCGGTGGTGCACTGATGCTGCCGGTCGGGCGTCTGATCATCCTGCGAAGCTATCCGCGGGCGGATCTGGTCCGGGTATTGGGATTTGTCACCATCCCCGGTCTGACCGGACCGCTGCTGGGGCCGATCCTGGGTGGCTGGATCGTGCAAGTACTGACCTGGCACTGGATCTTCCTGATCAACCTGCCTATCGGATTAGTGGGGTTCGTGGCTGCCGGCCGCTTTCTGCCTTCGGCAGATGAGGCCACGGCAAAGCCGTTCGACTGGAAAGGCTTCGTCCTGTTCAGCCTTGCCATGGTTACCTTGTCTTTTTCGCTGCAAGGACTGGGCGAACTGCAACTGGCCCATGCCCAGGTCTTGCTGCTGCTGTTGCTGGGACTGGCCAGTCTGGCAGCCTACTGGTTGCATGCTTCAAGGACTGACGAGCCGATTTTCAGTTTGTCCCTGTTCAGGATCCATACGTTTTCCCTCGGCATCTTGGGCAACATGTTTGCCCGTCTGGGTAGCGGTGCCATGCCGTTCCTGACCCCGCTGTTTTTCCAGACTGCACTGGGATACAGCCCGCTCAAGGCGGGCCTGACCATGGCACCGCTGGCACTGGCAGCCATGTCAGCCAAGCCGGCTGCCACATTTCTGTTGAGACGCTATTCCTACCGCCAAGTCCTGACTGTCAATACCTTTTTGCTGGGCATCATGATTGCCGGTTTTGCCCTGATTTCCAACCAGATTCCGGAGTGGGTCATTTATGTCTATCTGGCAATCTTTGGCGCCATCAATTCAATCCAGTTTACGGCCATGAATACCCTGACCCTGATTGATCTGGGCGGAAATCTTGCCAGCAGCGGCAACAGTTTGCTGTCTGTTGTCATGCAACTGGCCATGAGCCTGGGGATTGCTGCATCGGCAGCACTTCTTAACGGATTTATCGGCCAGCATGCCTATCAACAGCTCTCTGCGCTGCAAATCCTGTCTGCTTTTCACGCTACATATGTCTGCATAGGCATCATGAGCATCATTGCCGTGATGATTTTCCTGCAACTCCATCCCCATGCTGGACAAAAAACGAACAGCGATATAACTGAAGAACATTGAGCTTTAAGGGGACTTCCAGAAACCTGCTTTCAAGTGAGCAAATCCTCTTTTTGAGCAAATTCTCAGCAATCTGGCGCCGTTATCGTCTCTGAACCTGCTGTTTTTACCTCCGAAGCCTGCATTTCGCGGGATTCGGAGACACTTCGGGCGTCAGAAGACGGCCACCCCGTTGTTTTTCAGCCAGCACAGCCGCTTCAGGTTGTAGCGACGTCCCCCCGGAATTGAGTAGCACGTGACTTTGGAGTCCAATCAACCACACACGGAGATTGGACATGAAGAAACGATTCACCGAAGAACAGATCATCGGGTTTCTGCACGAAGCAGAAGCAGGCATGCCCGTAGCCGAACTGTGCCGTAAACACGCTTTCTCTGAAGCCAGCTATTACCTTTGGCGCAACAAGTTTGGTGGCATGAACGTCTCGGAAGCCAAGTGCCTCAAAGAGCTGGAGACAGAGAATACGCGCCTGAAGAAACTCTTGGCCGAGACCATGCTCGAGAACGGGATTGCCAAAGAGGCCTTGCGAAAAAAGTGGTGAGCGCACCGTCACGGCGGGAGCTGGTGCGCCATCTGGTGGGCAAAGGGCTCAGTGAGCGTCGATCACTGCGCCTGGCCGGCATGAGCGCCCCGGTTCATTCTGTTATCAGC
>JAGPIM010000196.1 GCA_018055005.1 Laribacter sp. | reverse complement strand
TGCGTGCAGAAGTGCAAGATGCCGCGCGACGTGTTCCTGCACACTTTCGTCAACAACGAAACCAACCTCGAGTGGGTGGATGCGGCCATGTCGCTCGGCAAGGCCTTTGCCAGCGCCATCGAACGCTACCAGCACGCCATCCGCGAAAAGCAGAGCAACCTGATTGCCCTGCAGGATTCGTCCATGCTGCCGATCCGCGAGCTGAAGGAAATCAGCCGCCAGATGGCGACTGGCGAAGCCAAGGCCCGCAAGGCCAAGCGCGAGATGATCGAGGCCAACCTGCGTCTGGTGATCTCGATCGCCAAGAAGTACACCAACCGCGGCCTGCAGTTCCTTGACCTGATCCAGGAAGGCAACATCGGCCTGATGAAGGCGGTGGACAAGTTCGAATACCGCCGTGGCTACAAGTTCTCGACGTATGCCACCTGGTGGATCCGGCAGGCCATCACCCGTTCGATCGCCGACCAGGCGCGCACCATCCGCATCCCGGTGCACATGATCGAAACGATCAACAAGATGAACCGCATCAGCCGGCAGATCCTGCAGGAAACCGGTGCCGAGCCGGACCCGGCCGAACTGGCTCGCCGCATGGACATGCCGGAAGACAAGATCCGTAAGATCATGAAGATCAGCAAAGAGCCGATTTCCATGGAAACGCCGATCGGCGACGATGACGATTCGCACCTGGGCGACTTCATCGAGGATCTGGCCACCATGGCACCGTCGGATGCGGCCATGTACGCCAGTCTCAAGGAAGCCACCAAGGAAGTGCTCGATAGCCTTACGCCGCGCGAAGCCAAGGTGTTGCGCATGCGTTTCGGCATCGAAATGAACACCGACCACACGCTGGAAGAAGTCGGCAAGCAGTTCGACGTCACCCGCGAGCGTATCCGCCAGATCGAGGCCAAGGCCCTGCGCAAGCTGCGTCACCCGACCCGTTCGGAGCGCCTGCGCAGCTTCCTGGATGCCGATCCGGGCAATCCGTAAACCGGTCATGTCCATGAAAACGGCTCCTCTTCGTGAGGGGCCGTTTTGCCATTGCGATAGGGGCACGCATTTCTGCTAGAATCGCAACCCTTCGCCACGCAAGGCTGACGACCGGATCCGCATCCGGTACCGTCTTCTCCGGGGCGAGGTGCCGGGTGTCAAGCCTGGCGTCCTGACGGGCAGCTGCCCAGACGGATGCGGTATCCTGCCGGTGCGGGTACCGGATGCAGCAACACCACCGGTTTCAGGGCCTCTAGCTCATGCCTGGTTAGAGCAGCGGACTTAAGTCTGTGCCGTCCTAAGGCCCGTCAGGGTACGGATGGTGCAAAAACGGGTTGCCCGGAAGCAAGTTGACTCTGCTTCCTGGTAGAACTGCTCAAATTCGGGGAAACCTCTGCCGCCCTGGCGGCGTGGCAATCCCGAGCGAAGCTCTCGCAAGAGAGAACGTGTAGAGACTGTACGGGCAGGTCGTAAAGACAAGAGACAGTCCAGACCACAAACCCGAAAGGGGTGGCGAAAGCCATAGCTGGTAAGCATAATCCGTTGGTGCCGGGTTCGACTCCCGGGGGGCCCACCATTTCAGCAAAAAGCCGGTAACGACGCAGCAGGCTGCGGGTTGCCGGCTTTTTTCTTGCCGCTGGTTTGTCATCGCAAGTCCGCCCGGCTGCAAACCGGCCGGTCCTGCCGCCCGGGCCGGGTCATCACCCGGGACCGGCGTACTGCGGATGCGTGCTGCAAGGCCTGTACCCTGCCTGTCGGGCTTCCTGACGGCACGGACAGGGGACAGCATTTTCATACCAGCTGATCCCGCCCTGCGTGATGCCACTGCATGGCCGTTGCCTGGCCGTTGCATGGCGCAGGCGGTTCCGGTCTGCCGGCCGGCAGGCTACAAGCCCTGGCCGGTACCCATGCCGCCTTGTGCCACTTCAACCCGCGACATCGACCCGGTAGCGGTACTGCAAGGGCAGGCTCACCAGCAAGGTCGCCAGTTCTGTCAGCAGCAGGGTCAGCCAGATCGCCATGCCGCCCAGCCAGCTCATGCCCCACAGGAAACCCAGCAACAGGATCCAGCTTCTCAGCAGGGCAATCACCAGTGACGGCCCCGGCTGTTCCATGGCCGTCAGGTAGCCGGCAATCACCAGATTGACGCCAGCGGGCAGAAAGGCCAGCGCATACCACGGCACGGCCGCCGAAATCAGTACCTGCGCCCCTCCGCCCTGTGGCAGGAACAGCAGGGTCAGCTGGTCGGCGAATCCCGTCAGGCCGGCCGCCACCAGCATGGCGCAGCCCTCCACCGCCAGCGTGCCGATCACCAGTGTCTGCCGGATGGCGCGCGCTACCTGCGCGCCGCGGTAATAACTCAGCATCGGCTGCATGCTCTGCACCAGCCCGACCATGGTGACGGTGGCCGCCAGCGTCATGTACTCGATCACCGCATACGCCGCAAGGCCGCTGGCACCGAACTGGGTCAGTACCGCCTGGTTGAAGGCGTAGATGGTCACCACCGGCGCCAGGGCTGCCATGAATTCGGACAGGCCGTTGTAGCAGATCATGCCGGCGTGGGAATGGCGCCAGCGGAACCGCGGACGCAGCACGCTCCGTGGCCGGTAGACCCAGGCCAGCATGATCAGGCTGACGGCCAGCAGGCTCAGCCCTGCCGCCAGCGCCGCCCCCTGCATCTGCCAGCCCAGCCGGGCAATCAGCAGGTAATCCAGTCCCACGTTCAGGACGGCACCGACCGTCATGGCCAGCAGGCCCACCCGGGCCGCCCGGGCGCTTTCCACCCGCAGCACCAGCTCCAGCGCCGGCACGGCACTGGCGCACAGTACGAACGGGGCAAACTGGCGCAGGTACGCCTCGCCCAGTTCCGCTAGCGTGCCGGATGCACCCAGCACTGCCACGATCTGCGTGGACCACAGCAGCAGTGCGCCACTGAGCAGCATGCTGCCGGCCAGCAGCAGCACCAGCGTCTGCCCGCAGACCCGGCGGACCTCGCTGCGCTTTCCTTCGCCACGCAGGCGTGCCATCAGTGTGGCCGCCCCGATGCCGATCATCAGGCTGATGGCGTAGGGTACGTACAGGACCGGCAGGATCAGGTTCAGCGCTGCCAGCGCCTGGCTGCCGACAAAGCGGCCGATGAAGACACCACTGGTGATGGTGTAAACGATGTAGACCCAGCCCGCCAGCACGGTCGGCAGGGCCAGGTGCATGAATTCCCGCACGATCGGTTTTTCAAACTGCCACAGCATACAAATACATGTCCGGAATCCTGCCAAAAGCGGCAGACCGATCCGTATTATCCTGATTCATTCCCCCGGCCGGACTGCCGGCTCTGTTTAGAAAAACCAAACAGTCATGGCCGCAATACACAGGAAACATAAGCAATGGACCAGCTTGGCCAGATCCGCATTGCCCTGAAAGTGGCCGAACTGGGCAGCTTTGCCGCCGCCGCCCGGGCGCTGAAACTCAGCACCGGTGCCGTCAGCCAGTCGGTTGCCCGGCTGGAAGGCCAGCTGGGCCTGCGGGTGTTCGAGCGCAATACCCGGCAGGTCCGGCAGACCGTGCAGGGCGAGCAGCTGCTTGACCGGCTGCGGCCGCTGGTGCGGGCCATGGACGGCGTGCTGGAGCCCGGCCTGTCACGGCAGCCGGTGCGCGGCGTGCTGACCGTCGAGCTGTCCGAGAGCTTTGCCAACGCCGTGGTCATTCCGCGGCTGCCGCAGTTCATGGCCCGTCATCCGGCCCTGTCGCTCATCATTCACCTGAGCGAGCGCGCCACCAACCTCAGCCGCGAGCCGATCGACGTGGCCCTGCGCACCGTCGAACCGATCGAACCCGCCGCGCGCTATCGCCGGCTGCGCGCCTTTGCCCTGGTGCCGGTGGCGGCGCCGGACTATCTGGCCCGTGCCGGCACGCCGCAGCATCCGCTTGACCTCCTTCAGCACCAGCGCATCGACTTCCTGACGCCTTACGACCGCAAGGCCTGGCCGGCGTATTTCTACCGGGATGGCGAAGAAATCGAGATTCCGCCGCAGGGCCGTATCGCGCTGGACAATTCGCAGGCCTGCCTCGCACTGGCCAGACAGGGCATGGGCATCTACGCCGACTATGCGCTCCAGCTCAAGGACGATCTCGCCAGTGGCCGTTTGCAGCGCATCCTGCCGGACTGGGACATGCTGAGCTGGCCGTTGTTCGCCGTTTACAAAAACGAAGGCCCGCCGTCGGCCGCCGTGCGCGCCTTTCTGGATTTCCTGGAGGACAGCTGCAACCAGGTGCATGAGGACGTTCCAGCCGCCGGCAAGCCGGGCTAAGCGTCGCTGCCCCCTTTTCCCTGCGGGCTGGCCTGATCAGAACCTTGCCAGTGCTCGCCTGCGGCCTTGCCGGATGATCCGGGCCCGGTGTTGCAGCATCCGGCGGTGGCGGGATGGCGGGTGGACGGTCAGGGCTGCGCGGACACGCTGACGACATCAGGCTGCGCCACCGGATGGCCCATGCCGCCGGGCGGCGTGTCTGGCTGCTCGCCGGACTGCATCAGGCCGGACGGGGCAGGGTGCGGGAAAGCGCCAGGCCGGGCTGCCTCATGTCGCGGGCAAGGGCTGGCGGGCCAGCGCCATGAAGGCTTGCAGGTAGGTCAGGCCGGCATCGGTTTCGCGGATGCCGAGGAAAATCTGCTTGGGAATGCCGTGCCGGCCCAGTTTGACCACGGCGAGGTCCAGTTTGCGGGCGTATTCCTCCGCCAGCCAGCGCGGCAGGGCGGCCACGCCGCGGCCGCTGGCGACCATTTGCAGCATGATGTCGG
>JAGPIM010000049.1 GCA_018055005.1 Laribacter sp. | reverse complement strand
AATACGGGAACTCGCTCTCCAGCTCTTCGGTCTTGAGCGGCAGCAGCTGTTCGACACGCGGCTCCTGCTTCATGGTGTTGAGGAACTTCGAATACACGATGTGCAATTCGTCGATCTCACCGTCGAGGTAGGCGCGAACGATATGCGAGGCCGGGCCGAGCAGCTTTTCCTGCTGCGGCGTATCGCCAAGCTGGGTGGCACTCGACACGACCTTCATGTCCAGACGGGTCAGCGCGGCATAGCCTTTCTGGCCAAAGCAGCAGACATCCACTTCGATGCCCTGCTCGGCCCAACGCTCTGCGTACTGGTAGAAAGTACGCAGGGCATTGGCATTGAGACCGCCGCACAAACCCTTGTCCGTCGTGACGAGAATCACGCCAACGCGCTTGACCACATCGCGCCGCTCCAGTGCCGGATGCTTGAAGTCCGGGTTGGTCTCGGCGACATGCGCCATGACTTCACGGATCTTTTCGGCATACGGACGGGCGGAACGCATGCGCTCCTGCGTCTTGCGCATCTTCGACGTCGCAACCATCTGCATCGCGCGGGTGATCTTCTGCGTGCTCTGCACACTCTTGATCTTGCTGCGAATTTCCTTGCCGACTGCCATCTCCCAATCCTTTCAGTGTTAACGTCTGTGAGGATCAGGCGAAGTTGTAGCCGGCCTTGAACGATTCGTACGCTTGCGCGAGTTTCTTGTCGTTCTCGTCCGACAGCTTGCCGCTCTTTTCAATGTCAGCGAGCAGGTCAGCGTGGTTGGCCTTGATGTTCGACAGGAAGTCGGATTCGAACTTGAGCGCGGCCTTGACCGGAATGCCTTCGTAGTAACCCTTGGTCACGCCGTACAGCGTCATGGCCATTTCCGACACCTTCAGGGTCGAAAACTGCTTCTGCTTCATCAGCTCGGTCACGATTTCGCCGTGCGACAGCTGCTTGCGGGTTGCTTCGTCAAGGTCGGAGGCAAACTGGGCGAAGGCCGCGAGTTCGCGGTACTGGGCCAGTGCCAGACGGATACCGCCGCCGAGCTTCTTGATCACGTTGGTCTGGGCTGCACCACCCACGCGCGACACCGAGATGCCGGCGTTCACGGCCGGACGGATACCGGCGTTGAAGAGGTCGGTTTCCAGGAAGATCTGGCCGTCGGTAATCGAGATCACGTTGGTCGGCACGAAGGCAGACACGTCACCAGCCTGGGTTTCGATGATCGGCAGGGCGGTCAGCGAACCGGTCTGGCCTTTCACTTCACCATTGGTCAGCTTTTCAACGTATTCGGCATTCACACGGGCAGCACGCTCGAGGAGGCGGCTGTGGAGATAGAACACGTCACCCGGATAGGCTTCGCGGCCTGGCGGGCGGCGCAGCAGCAGGGAGATCTGGCGGTAGGCCACGGCCTGCTTGGACAGGTCGTCATACACGATCAGGGAGTCCCGACCGGTATCGCGGAAGTATTCGCCCATCGCGCAGCCGGAGTACGGGGCGATGTATTGCAGGGCAGCGGTTTCCGAGGCAGAAGCAGCCACGATGATGGTATGGTCCATCGCGCCGTGCTCTTCGAGCTTGCGCACCACGTTGGCGATCGACGAGGCTTTCTGGCCGATGGCAACATAGATGCAGATGACGCCGGAACCCTTCTGGTTGATGATCGCGTCCAGGGCCACGGCAGTCTTGCCGGTCTGGCGGTCACCAATGATCAGTTCGCGCTGGCCGCGACCGATCGGGATCATGGCATCAATGCCCTTGAGGCCGGTTTGCAGCGGCTGGTCCACCGACTTGCGGGCGATCACGCCCGGAGCCACTTTCTCGACCGGGCTGGAGGCCTTGGCCTGGATCGGACCCTTGCCGTCGATCGGCTGACCCAAGGCATTGACCACGCGGCCAACCAGCTCCGGACCGACCGGCACTTCGAGAATGCGGCCGGTGCACTTGACTTCGTCGCCTTCGCTGATGTGCTCGTATTCGCCCAGCACCACGGCACCGACCGAGTCGCGCTCAAGGTTGAGGGCGAGGCCGTAGGTACCACCCGGGAATTCGAGCATTTCACCCTGCATCGCGTCCTTGAGGCCGTGAATGCGGATGACACCGTCGGTCACCGAGATCACGGTACCGGTGGTACGTGCTTCGGTCGCAGACGGCAGGTTCTGAATCTTCGCGCGAATGAGCTCGCTGATTTCAGAAGGGTTCAACTGCATGATCTCTCCTAACTTTTGAGGCTGATCGCCATCGTGTGCAGTTTGCCGCGTACCGAAGCGTCGATGACTTCGTCACCGACGAGGATACGGACGCCGCCGATCAGCGACGGGTCCACACTGGCCTTGAGCACGATCTCTTTGCCGTACTTGGCCTTGAGCGTGGCGGCGAGTTCTGCCGATTGCGCCTCGGTAAGCGGGTAGGCCGATGCGATGTCCGCAGTCAGGACACCCTCTTCGACCTGCTTGAGCTGTTCAAACTGCTCGGCGATGGCCGGCAACAGCGCCAGACGATGATTCTCGGCCAAGGCCTCGAGGAGGTTCATGACCTCAGGACCGGCCTTGTCACCAAGTATCCCGCCCAGCAGTGTCACGACTTCCGCTTCGGTGCGTTCCGGATCGGCGACTGCTGCGCTCACGGCCGGTTCGGCCAGAGAAGCAGCAAGCCAAGCCAGCGCCTCGCTCCATTGAGCCAGACGCCCTTCATCCTTGGCCAGCCGGAATACCGCCTCGGCGTAAGGCCGCGCTACGGTAATGAGTTCTGCCATGGGCTGATTACAACTCCGCTTTGATGGAGGCCAGAAGGTCGGCGTGCTTGGAGGCGTCGATCTCGCGCTTGAGGATCTTCTCTGCACCCACGACTGCGAGGTCGGCTACCTGACCACGCAGGTCTTCCTTGGCACGCAGGACTTCCTGACCGATCTGAGCGCGAGCATCCACAAGAATCTTCTCGCTCTCGGTCTTGGCTGCCTGCTTAGCCTCATCCACGATCTGGGCTGCACGCTTTTCAGCCATCAGCACCAGTTCGCTTGCCTGCTGCTTGGCCAGACGGATCTGTTCGTCGACGCGCTTGCTCGCCTGCTCCAGATCCTGCTTGCCCCGCTCGGCAGCTGCCAAACCATCCGCGATGCGTTTGGCACGCTCGTCCATCAAGTTAGTCAGCGGAGGCCAAACGAATTTCATCGTGAACCACACCAGGATGGCGAAAGTGATCGCCTGTCCCAGCAGTGTTGCGTTGATATCCACGTTTGTTTTCCTCCTTCAGTTCAACAACACCCGGCTTGCGCCGGATTGATCAGGCACCCAGGGCAGCCTTGGCGGCAGCCAGGAACGGGTTGTTGAACGTATACAGAAGGGCCACACCCACACCGATCATCGAGATGGCGTCCAGCAGACCGGCAATGATGAAAAGCTTGGTTTGCAGAACCGGGATCATTTCCGGCTGGCGGGCCGAGCTCTCGAGGAACTTGCCGCCGAGGATGCCGAAGCCCAGAGCGGTGCCGATGGCGCCCAGACCGATCATGATGGCAGCGGCCAGCGCGGTCATGCCCTGAATCTGCGAAACGAGTGCTTCCATGGATGTCTCCTAAAAGTGAGAACGAGTTGATGAGGGTGAATTAAAGAGGGGTAGTTACCACCGCCCTCACCCGAGGGCGGTAAGTTCGGTCAGACCGGTCAGTGGTCTTCCACCGCCAGGCTCAGGTACACGATGGTCAGCATCATGAACACGAAGGCCTGGAGGGTGATGATCAGGATGTGGAAGATGGCCCACGGCGCGCCCAGCGGCCACTGCACCCACCACGGCAGCAGGGCGATCAGGATGAAGATCAGTTCGCCTGCATACATGTTGCCGAAAAGACGAAGCGCGAGAGAGATCGGCTTGGCCACGAGTTCGATCAGCTGGAACAAGAAATTGATCGGGCCGAGCTTGGGACCGAACGGTGCACTGAAAAGCTCGTGCATGTAGCCACCAAAGCCCTTGGCCTTGATCGAGAAACCGATGATCAGGAACATTACGGCGATCGACATGGCAAAGGTTGCGTTGGCATCAGCCGAGGCCACCACCCGCAGATAGACGTGGGCCGGATCTGCACCGAACACGTGCTGGCCGATCAGCTGGGCACCGTACGGCAACAGGTCAACCGGCAACAGGTCCATGGCATTCATCAGGAACACCCAGACAAAGATCGTCAGCGCCAAAGGGGCAACCACGTTGCTCTTGTGATGAAAGACTTCCTTGACTTGGCTGCCGATCATATCCACAACCATTTCAACGAAGAGCTGCAAGCGCCCCGGATTTTCAACGCGGAAGCCGCGCACTACCCGTGCAAAGATAAACAGGTAGAGGAAACCGAGGATGAGCGAAACCGTGAACGTATCCACGTTGATCGCCCAGAAACCACCATCGTGCGGCCAGGTTGCCTGCGTCAGGTGGTGCTTGATGTATTCGGTAGCATTTCCAGCCATTTGCCCACTCTCGATTTTATTTGGATAACAATCCCAACCAGTATGCCGACTGCGCAGCAGCGAATCCGCCAAGCAACGCGCCCGCCGACACACTCTTGAAAAAGAGCATGACCGCCACAAACAAAAATGCCGTAACGATCATTTTCAGTGCCTCGGCCCGGAAGTGACGCCGGACCAGGACACCGGGTGCAGCCCGTTTTCGGGCAAAGGCCACTCCGATGTAAACCAGAGCACCCATGACAACAATGGCGCCTCCCAGCAGGGCCGAAAGGCCGGCATGCATGGCGTCCTGCGCCACGCCGGCGGCAACCATGGCCGCCAGCACCGTCAACCCGACCTGCAGCCGAATCACGCGTCCTACTCTTTTTGTGATCATCGGCTTGAAGCGCCTAGAAAAACCGCATGATTATAGGAATGTGCAGCGCACAACGTCAATTCCGAATAACACATTGTAATATCAGAATCTACTGGCACATTACTCGCGCGTGAGCGCGACAAGAAACCTATCCAGTTGATCCAAATCAAGATATTCAATCTCAAGACGCCCGCGACCTTTGCTGCCGTGACGGATTCTCACCGCCACGCCCAACCGGTCTGCCAGCTCCTCCTGTAGCCGGACCACGTCCGGATCGACCTTGCGCCCGCCAGCCACTGCTGCGGGAACCGACGACTCGCTGAGGCGCGCTTGGGCGCGCCGTTCCGCCTCGCGCACGGACAGGCCGCGATCGGCAATGTCGCGAGCCATGTCGATCTGGTCCAGTACCGGCAACGGCAACAGGGCACGTGCGTGCCCCATGTCGAGCTTCCCAGCATAGACGAGATCCTGCACCGGTTCAGCCAGATGCAGCAGACGCAGCAGATTGCTGACCGCACTGCGCGAGCGCCCCAGCGCCGCCGCAGCCCGCTCGTGCGTCATGCCGAATTCGTCGATCAGCCGCTGGATGCCGTGCGCCTCCTCCAGCGCATTGAGCTGCTCACGCTGGATGTTCTCGATCAGGGCAATCGCCAGCGCCGCCTCGTCCGGCACGGCGCGCACCACCGCCGGAATCTCGGTCAGTCCGGCCTTGCGGGCAGCCCGCCAACGCCGCTCCCCGGCGATCAGTTCGTATTCACCTAACCCGATCTCGCGCACCACGACAGGCTGGATCACCCCCTGCGCCAGGATCGAGTCCGCCAGCTGGGCCAGCGCTGCTTCGTCCATGTGGGTGCGCGGCTGATAGCGCCCCGGACGGATATCGCTGATTTTCAGCGTCGCCAGCCGGTCTTCGGTATGGTGGGCCGCCAGCAGGACATCCAGCCCGCGTCCCAGCCCTTTTGGTTTTTGTTTGGACACACTCATGCCGTTACCGCCATCGCATCCAGACGGGCCAGCAACTCGTCGGCCAGCGCCAGATAAGCCTTGGCCCCCTTGGCCCGGCGGTCATAGGCCAGCACCGGCAAACCGTAGCTCGGCGCCTCGGCCAGCCGGATATTGCGCGGAATCACCGTCTCGAACAGCTTGCCGGGAAAATGCTGCGCCAGCTCGGCCGACACCTGCTGCGCCAGCGTCGAGCGGGCGTCATACATGGTGCGCACCAACCCGACAATGTCGATCGCCGGATTGAGCGCCACCCGCAGCTTGCGCAGGGTGGTCACCAGGTCCGACAACCCCTCCAGTGCATAGTATTCGCACTGCATCGGAATGATGACCCCCGTGGCGGCCACCAGCCCGTTCAGCGTCAACAGGTTCAGCGCCGGCGGACAATCGATCAGGATGCAGTCGTATTCACCGGCAATCGGTGCCAGTGCCGTACGCAGGCGCGACTCGCGCTGGCCGGCATCCACCAGCTCGACTTCGGCCGCAGCCAGATCGCGGTTGGCCGGCAGCACGTCAAATGCCACCCCCTCGCCCCGGCAACGCACTGCCGCCGGATCCAGGCCGTCCACCAGCACGTGGTAGACGCTGTGGCGCAACTGCCCCTTGTCCACCCCGGAACCCATGGTGGCGTTGCCCTGCGGATCAAGGTCGACCAACAGCACCCGCTGGCCGCGCTCGGCCAGACTGGCTGCCAAATTGACCACCGTAGTAGTCTTGCCGACTCCGCCCTTTTGGTTGGTTACCGCCAGCACCCGGGCCATGTCAGCGCAACCCCAGCTTGACCAGATGCCGTTCGGCATCCAGCCCTGGCACCTTGAGTTCGATCACTTCGCGCACGCACACGTCGCCGGGTAACTGGGCAATCTCCTCGTCGGGATACACGCCCTTCAGGGCCGCCCATTCGCCGCCTTCGGCCAGCAGGTGGCGGGTCAGGCGCACGAACTCGGCCAGATCGGAAAACGCCCGTGAAGTGATGACATCAAACTTGTGTTCCGGCTGGAAAGCCTCCACCCGCTCGCACACCACTTCGGTATTGGTCAGTCCCAGCTCGATCACGGCCTGCTTGAGGAAAGTGGTTTTCTTGTGGTTGGCATCCAGCAGCGTCAGCGACCAGTCCGGCCGGCTGATGGCAAACGGAATGCCCGGCATGCCACCGCCCGATCCCACGTCAAGGATGCGCTGACCGGTCACCAGCGGCAGGGCCGCCAGGCTGTCGAGCACGTGATACGACAGCATGCGGCCGGTTTCACGCACGGCGGTCAGGTTGTAGACACGGTTCCACTTGTCGAGCAGCTCGACATAGTGGACCAGCAGCAATTCCTGCGGTGCGCTGAGCGCAAGACCGAGCTCGGCGAGACCGGCTTTGAGTTCTTCTTTAAGGTTCATTCGCTTTTTGGCGCCCCGGCGCGTTTGAGATAGACATGCAGCAGGGAGATCGCAGCCGGCGTGATACCGGAAATGCGCGACGCCTGACCCAGCGTTTCCGGCCGGTGCAGCGCCAGTTTCTGCTGCACCTCCTTCGACAGTCCGCTGACGGCGGAAAAATCGAAAGCGGCCGGAATGCGGACATGCTCGGTGGCTTCGCGCCTGGCGACCTCTTCATGCTGACGGTCGATATAGCCTTGGTATTTGACCTGAATTTCCACCTGCTCGGCAACCGCCCCGGTCAGGGCCACGCCACCGAAGGCCGGCAGCGTGGCCAGCGTGGCGTAATCCACGCCAGGCCGGCGCAGCAGTTCTTCCAGCGAATACTCGCGCTCCACCGGCTGCCCCAGCACCCGCCGGGCATCTTCTTCGCTCACCAGCCGCGGATTGACCCAGGTGGACTTCAGGCGCTCGCGTTCGGCCGCCACGGCATCCCGTTTGCGGCAGAAAATGTCCCACTGGGCATCGCCCACCAGCCCTAATCGACGGCCGGTTTCGGTCAACCTCAGGTCGGCGTTGTCCTCGCGCAACTGCAAGCGGAACTCGGCCCGGCTGGTAAACATCCGGTAGGGCTCGTTGACGCCGAGGGTGGTCAGGTCGTCCACCAGCACCCCGAGGTAGGCCTCCTCGCGCCCCGGATACCAGCCTTCTTCGTCACGCGCGGCGCGGGCGGCATTCAGTCCGGCCAGCAAGCCCTGGGCGGCTGCTTCCTCGTACCCGGTGGTGCCATTGATCTGGCCGGCGAAAAACAGCCCGGCCACCTGTCTGGATTCCAGCGTATGCCTGAGCGCACGCGGATCGAAGTAATCGTATTCAATGGCATAGCCAGGGCGCAGGATATGGGCGTTTTCCAGCCCTTTCATGCTGCGCAAGGCTGCCAGCTGGATATCGAACGGCAAGCTGGTCGACACCCCGTTCGGATAGATTTCGTGCGTATCGAGCCCTTCCGGCTCCAGGAAAATCTGGTGGCTGTCGCGGTCGGCAAAGCGGTTGATCTTGTCCTCGATGCTCGGACAGTAGCGCGGTCCCACGCCTTCGATCTTGCCGGTAAACATCGGGCTGCGGTCAAAGCCGGAACGGATGATCTCGTGCGTGCGCAGGTTGGTGTGCGTCACCCAGCACGGCAGCTGCTGCGGGTGCATATCGCGGCTACCGCGAAAGCTGAACACCGGCGCCGGATCATCGCCCGGCTGCATCTCCAGTACCGAAAAATCGATGCTGCGCCCGTCAATGCGTGGCGGCGTGCCGGTTTTCAGCCGGCCCACCGGCAGCGCGTAGTCGCGCAGCCGCGCGCCCAGCGTGCTGGCGGCCGGATCGCCGGCACGGCCGCCGGTATAGTTTTCCAGCCCGATATGGATCTTGCCCGACAGGAAGGTGCCCGCCGTCAGCACCACGGTCCGGCTCATGAACGTAATGCCGGCCTGGGTGACAGCACCAGCTACCCGGTCACCCTGCATCACCAGGTCATCCACCGCCTGCTGGAACAGCCACAGGTTGGGCTGGTTTTCCAGCATGTGGCGGATGGCGGCCTTGTAGCGGACGCGGTCGGCCTGGGCGCGGGTGGCCCGCACCGCCGGGCCCTTACTGGCATTGAGGGTGCGGAACTGGATGCCGCCCATGTCGGTGGCCAGCGCCATGGCGCCACCCAGCGCATCCACCTCTTTCACCAGATGGCCCTTGCCGATGCCGCCGATTGACGGATTGCACGACATCTGGCCGAGCGTTTCGATGTTATGGGTCAACAGCAGCGTACTGCGTCCCATGCGGGCTGCGGCCAGCGCCGCTTCGGTGCCGGCATGGCCGCCACCGACGACGATGACGTCAAATTCGGTCGGGTAAATCATGGCTGAAAGTCTGCCGATGCGTTTTGCACAGAAAAGCGCGCAATTCTACGCCAAATCCGCCCCCCCGGTAAGCGACTGATTTCGCGGTCGATCTTGCCTCCCGTCCGGCCATTGTTCCTCCTGTCGCCGATTGTTCACCCTCTCGTCGCGAAACAGTCATGTTGAAACGTGACGCTCCGAGCGTTCCGTCTTCGCCAAGGACTACCCATGCGAACTTCACCCCGGTCTACTGCCCGTCAGGGCGCCCCCCAGCTGAACGTGCGGCTGGCCCGCAACGAGGCGGACCTGCTGGCAGCCCAGCGCCTGCGTTACGACATTTTTGCCGGCGAGATGGGCGCGCGGCTGGCCTCAGCTGACGCCGGCATCGACTGCGACGAGTACGACGCCCTGTGCGACCACCTGCTGGTCACCGTGGGCACCGATGGCCCGGTGGTCGGCACCTACCGCATGCTGCCGCCGGCCAGGGCGGCCCGTGCGCCTTGCCTGTATGCCGAGCACGAATTCGACCTCAGCGCACTGGCGGCCCTCAAGCCCCGGCTGGTCGAAGTCGGCCGCTCCTGCGTCCATCCCGATTACCGCCGCGGCGCCGTGATTGCCATGCTGTGGACCGGACTGGTGCAGTACGCGCGCAGCGTCGGCGGTGACTATCTCGCCGGCTGCGCCAGCGTACCGCTGCACGACGATGGCCGAGAAGCCGCCAGCGCCTGGAGGCACCTGCAGCCGCACCTGGCACCACCGGCCTGGCGGGTGACACCCCTGCTGCCCCTGCCGCTTGATTCGCTGCCGGCTCCCGACCCGGCCCTGCCGCTGGCCCCGCTGCTCAAGGGTTACCTGCGCGCCGGCGCCCGGATCTGCGGCGAACCGGCGTGGGACCCGGATTTCCGCTGTGCCGATTTTTTCGTATTGCTGCCGCTGGCGGCCACCGATGCCCGCTACGCCCGCCACTTTGTCGATCCGGCTGGTCAGCCCAGCGCATAGCGCACCAGCGCAATGGCTCCGGCTGCCAGCCCGCCGATCACGGCACCGTTGACACGGATCCACTGCAGTTCGTCGCCGACCTTGTCCTCGATCTGGCGCACCAGCTCCCGCGTGGGCAAACGCTCCTCCGACAGGCTCAGGCGCACGGTATCCCCGATCAGGCCCGGACGGGATTCGATCACCTCGACCAGCAAGCGGCGGACACTGGCATCAAAGCCGTCACGCGTTTCGGCGTGGGTCAGGAAATGGGCGATGCCACCGCCGATCAGGGCATCCAGCCGCTGGCTGACCGGCGATACCGGATCGGCCAATGCCCGGTCAAGGCTGGCACGCGCACCGGCCAGCCAGTGCGCCAGCGGTCCTTCCGGACGCCACTGCTCTTCCAGCACCCGGCGCAGCAGCTCGCCCAGCATTGCCGTGGCCGGTTGCCCGCCGGCCAGCCGGCTGCCCCAGCCGGCCAGCGTGGCTGCCAGCTCCTGCCGCAGGGGATGTGCCGGATCGTTTTCCACTTCGCGCAGCACGCCGTCGGCGTGCACCACCAGCATGCCCACGAGATGACTGACGCGTTCCCGGTCATCGTCGCCATCGACAAACAGGCGTGCCAGCTTCAGCTTGGTCGACTCCCACCAGCCTTCGCCGGCATAGTCGGCCAGCGCACTCAGCAGCGCCGCCGTCAGCCAGTCGCGCAAGGCCGGCTCGGCCAGCGCCCGCCGCAGCGACAGCGCCAGCACGTCGGCCAGCCGGGACTGCACGGACGGTTCGGCCAGCGCCTGGGCCATGCCGCGACCGGCAACACCGGCCAGCCGCTCGGCCGTCAGCCCCTGGCGCAACCCGGCTGCCAGCGCCTCTTGCAGGGCGGGCTGCTCCAGTGCTGCGGTCATCGGCAGCACAAAACCGCGCAAGGCACGCCGGACCGCGTCGCGCCGGGCCGGGTCACGCAGATAGTCGGCGATCAGCCCGGCAAACGACACGCCGGCCAGGCGTTCACGCAGCACGTCCGGTGCCAGCCAGCGGGTTTCGGTCATTTCGACAATGCCTTCGGCCAGCCGCTCGCGCTTGCGGGCCAGAAGATCGGTGTGGCGTGACAGGCCGGGAAGCGGAATGCGGTGAAACAGGGCCGAAACGGCAAACCAGTCAGCCAGCCCGCCGACCGTTGCGCCTTCGAATGCCGTGGCCAGCACCCGCCCTCCGGTTACGGGCAGCCAGCCGGCCCAGATGGCGGCCTCGCAGGCCAGCAGGCCGCCGCCGGCCAGTGCCAGCGAGACCGGGCCGCGATATCGTGA
This sequence comes from Laribacter sp., assembly GCA_018055005.1. Lineage (GTDB taxonomy): Bacteria > Pseudomonadota > Gammaproteobacteria > Burkholderiales > Aquaspirillaceae > Laribacter. The sequence goes on along the minus strand of JAGPIM010000049.1, from coordinate 4,824 downwards.
CAGGTAGCCGCCTGCCGGTGCGGAATCAGTCATGACCGTTCGTCTGCCATACAAAAGCGTCAGTCTAGAACATGTTCTCCCCCGGCCATAGCCGGATGGCCGGACGCTCCGCAACCGGACCACTTGCCGCCGCCCCCCCGGACCGGAACAGTCGCTGCCATACCCGCCGGCCCGCTCCCGCACCGAAATCGTGACATGGCCATCTGCAGGCCGGCCCGGCACAGGACGGTCGTATTGATGGGCCGGGACTTCCGGCAGATACCGGCATCCGGTCAACGGCAACAGGCCCGGACGGCCAAGCCGTGGCCGAGATGGCAGACCTTGATGAAGGCCGACAACCGGACGAAGCCGGCCGGGATACCGTTGCCAGCGCCGCGATCCCCGCCATCGCGCCGGCAGCCTGAGCAGCTCCTCCGCCTCTCCGCCTCTCCGGCTTGCCGGCGGCGGCGGGCCTGCCGACAATGCGCAGCCTGACTGTTACGGGATTTGCCATGGATGCCATGACGCCGGTCGGCTACATCCGTTCGCCGTTTGCCGACAAGTTCGGCGTACCCCGCCAGCCGCGGCTGGCTCCGCATGCACGGGCCGAACTGCAACTGGTGCCGCCGTTCGACCACCCGGACTGCGTGCGCGGACTGGAGGGCTATTCGCACGTCTGGCTGACGTTCGTGTTCCACGCCCATCTGGGCCGCGGCTGGAAGCCACTGGTGCGCCCGCCGCGACTGGGCGGCAATGACAAGCTCGGCGTCTTTGCCAGCCGTTCCACCTTCCGCCCCAATCCCCTTGGCCTGTCGCTGGTCGAGCTGCTGGCGGTCGAACCCGGCCGGTTGCTGCTGGCGGGTGCCGATCTGGTCGACGGTACGCCGGTGCTCGACATCAAGCCCTACATTCCGTTTTCCGACTCGGTGGCCGATGCCCGCTGCGACTGGGTGCCGGCTCCGCCGCCGACCCTGCCGCTGCGCTGGACTCCGCTCGCGGCCGGGCAACTGGCGCAACTGGCCGACCGAGACCTGGCGGCCCTGATCGGCGAAGTGCTGGCACAGGACCCGCGTCCGGCCTTTCATGACGATCCGGCGCGGGTTTACGGCGTGCGGCTGGCATCACTGGACGTGCGTTTCCGCGTTGATGCCGATGGCGTCGAGGTGGTCGAGCTGGTTGACACCGGCACAACACATGCCAGCAAGGTTTAAGCACTGGCTAAGTTCATCCGTTGACCATGCGTCTCCGGTCGTCAGGCAATCCCTTGCCGACCGGCCAGTCCCACGGACTGTGTTTATCCTTTGAATCGTACCGCCCCCCTTTCAGGATCAGGAGCCGCCATCATCATGAAGACTGCCACTCGCCACCTTGCCTTGTCGCTCGCCCTCGCCGGCCTGCTGGCAGCGCCATTTGCGGACGCCGCCCGCATCGGCAAGGGCAAATCGTCCGGCATGCAGCGCAGCATGAAGCCGGCACCGACCTATCAGCAGGCTGCGCCGGCCGCCCCGGCCATGCCGGCACAGACGGCACCGGCACCGCAACGCAGCGGCCCCGGTGTCGGCACCGCCATCGCCGCCGGTGCGGCAGGTGCGGCAGCCGGCTACATGCTCGGCAATGCCATGAACGACCACCAGACCACCAGCGCCAACAGTGCAGCCGAAAAGCAGGCCGCCGGCGACAAGGCGGCGGCCGAAAGCGGCACCGGCGGCATGGGCATCGGCACCCTGCTGCTGCTGGCCTTGGGCGGCTTCCTGCTGTTCCGTTTCATCCGTCGCCGCCAGCAACAGCAACCGCCGCTGCCGACGCCGGCCGGCATGGTGCCGCCGAATGCCCGCGCACCGCTGAACCCGAATGCCTTCAAGATCAACCCGACCGGCAGCGTGCCGGTGCCGCCGATCGGTGGCGGCTATGCCCAGCCGGCTGCACTGACCCGTCTGCCGGACGGTACCGAAGTACCGCACTTCGTACGCCAGGCCAAGGCCACGTTCATGCACCTGCAAAGCATGAACAATCCGGACAACGTCGAGGAAGTCCGCAAGTACCTGACGCCGGAGCTGTTCGAGCAACTGCGCGCCGACATCGCCGGCAATCCGGAAACCGCCGACTTCCCGCAGCTTGACTGCCAGGTGGTGGACGCCTCCACCGAGGCCGACGGCCGGATCGTGGCCAGCGTGCGTTTCTCCGGACTGGTCAGCGAATCGGTCGGTGCACCGGCCCTGCCGTTTGCCGAAACCTGGCATTTCATCAAGTCCGACGCGACCAGCCAGAAATGGGTGGTGGCCGGCATCCAACAGGACCAGTAACCCTGTTGTTCCATCGTACCCTCCCTGTCTTGACCGCCGGCACGGACCGGCGGTTTTTTATCGCCCGCTGACACGCCATGTCGCTGAAACCGCTACATGGGTCGTGTTTTTTGACGCAAAATATCCGCTTCGCCTTCTGTCTTTCGACTCATGGACCATCCCAGACCGAGCTTGCCCTGTACACCCCTGTTTGACCCCTTGCATCACCTGACGGGGAGGCTGTCATGGAATGGCTGATGGATCCGTCGGTCTGGCTGGGCCTGACCACGCTGATCGTGCTCGAGATCGTCCTCGGCATCGACAACCTGGTGTTCATCGCCATCCTCGCCGACCGCCTGCCACCCGAGCAGCGCGACCGCGCCCGCCTGATCGGCCTGTCGCTGGCCCTGCTGATGCGGCTGGTGCTGCTGTCAGTCATGTCATGGCTGATCACGCTGACTTCACCCCTGATCACGCTCGGCGGCTTCAGCCTGTCCGGCCGTGACCTGATCCTGATCACCGGCGGCCTGTTCCTGCTGTTCAAGGCCACGGTCGAACTGCATGAACGACTCGAGGGCAGCTCCCACCAGGACAACAGCCAGCGCCCCTACGCCGGCTTCTGGCTGGTGGTGGCGCAGATCGTGGCACTGGACGCGGTGTTTTCGCTGGATGCAGTCATCACCGCCGTCGGCATGGTCAACGAACTGGGCATCATGATGGCAGCAGTCATCATCGCCATGGGCGTGATGGTGCTGGCATCCAGGCCGCTGACCCGCTTTGTCAGCGCCCACCCGACCGTGGTGGTGCTGTGCCTGAGCTTCCTGCTGATGATCGGCCTGAGCCTCGTGGCCGAAGGCAGCGGCCTGCACATTCCCAAGGGCTATCTCTACGCCGCCATCGGCTTCTCGATCCTGATCGAATCCTTCAACCAGATGGCCCACCGCAACCTGGTGCGCCAGCAGGCGCACCGGCCGCTGCGCGAGCGGACGGCAGAAACCATCATGCGCCTGATGGGGCCGCGCCAGCATCCCCATACATCCGGCGATGCCCCGCATGCTGCCGCGCCTTCCGACGATGTACCGGCACCGCTGCCGGCATTCGGTGAAGAAGAGCGTGACATGATCAGCGGCGTGCTGACCCTGGCAGACCGCTCGATCCGCAGCGTAATGACACCGCGCAACGAGATTTCGTGGATTGACCTCGACGCCGGCCCCGATGTGGTACGCCGGCAGCTGCTGGATACTCCGCACAGCCTGTTCCCGGTCTGTCGCGGCTCGCTGGACCAGGTACTGGGCGTAGCACGCGCCAAGGACATGCTGGCGGCCCTGCCGGACTACGACATGCTGGAAAGCTTTGTGCGCCGCCAGCCGGCGCCGATCGTGGTACCGGCGTCGCTGGCAACGCTCACGCTGATGGGCGTGCTGCGCCGGGCGCGCGGCCGGCTGGTGCTGGTGGCTGACGAGGCCGGCACCATCGAAGGGCTGGTGACGCCGCTGGACGTGCTGGAGGCGATTGCCGGCGAGTTTCCGGACGAGGACGAAACACCGGACCTGGTACGCGAAGGCGAGGAATGGCTGGCCAAGGGCAGCACCGACCTGCACTGGCTGGCCCGCAAGCTGGACGCCCCGGAGCTGCTCGACACCGAAGCGGACTACACCACGCTGGCCGGCCTGTTGCTGGCCCGGCACGGCGCCCTGCCGGAACCGGGTGAAGTGATCCGGGACGGCTCGTTCGAGTTCGTGATCCTGGCCGTTGCTCCCCGCCGCATCGAGCGGGTGCGGATCCGCCGCCTGGCTCCGGAATCTGTCACCGAAGCGGACTGACGACCGGGCGGGAGCGGCAATTGCCGCCCGCAAAAAAACCCGCCCCGGCAGCGAGGCTGCCGGGGCGGGTTTTCACATCAACCGCCGGATACCTTACTGCGCTGCCGGCGTGGCCGGAAGCATCTGGTTGGTGCGGGCGTCGATGTACTGGAAGAAGGTGTGTACCTGTTGTGCACCCGAGGTCTCGCTGGCAATGCGGGCTGCTGCCGCACCTTCGTCCTGCGTCACCAGTCCGAGCAGGAACACCTGGCCGCGTTCACTGACCACCTTGACGTGGTTGGGCGAGAACAGGTTGGCCTGCACCATGCGTGCCTTGACCTTGGAAGTCAGCGTGCTGTCGTTCAGCCGGTCTCCCAGACCGGAAGCGCCGGCTACCACGGTCTTGTTGTAGACCTCGCGCACGTTGGGCATGCCGCGGGCCAGCAGCTCGATACCGGCGCGGGTGGCTTCGTCCGGCACTTCGCCGGTCAGCAGCACGGCCCGGTTGTAGCTGGTGACGTTGACATGTGCGGCGGGATAACCCGACGAAACCTGCTGCGCCAGCTTGACCTCGGTGGTCTGGTCATCGACATAGACGCCGGACGAACGCCGGTCGGCCCCCACCAGCACGGCTCCACCGGCTCCGGCGGCCACCAGCGGCACGCACGCTGCCAGCTGGCTGGCCAGGATGGTGGCGGCAACGGCCATTCCGAGTGATTTGGTCACCTGCATTCAGTCTCCTCCCAGCAGCATGTAGTCCA
>JAGPIM010000195.1 GCA_018055005.1 Laribacter sp. | reverse complement strand
GGATCGACTGGCTGTCGGTAATCGACTGGCGTTTTTCTGCCACGGTATTGATCACCATGGCGATCTCGCCGTTCTTGATCATGTCGACAATGTTCGGCCGGTGCTCGGTCACCTTGTTGACGATCTGTACGCTGACGCCGGCCTCGGACAGCACTTTGGCCGTACCGCGCGTGGCACACAGGCCGAAACCGGCCCGTTGCAGCTCGCGCGCCACATCGACAATGCCGTGCTTGTCGGCATCGCGCACGCTGATGAACACCTTGCCACCTTGCGGCAGGCGGTCGCCGGCACCCAGCTGGGCCTTGACGAAGGCCTCGGCAAAATTGCGTCCCACGCCCATCACTTCACCGGTCGACTTCATTTCCGGCCCGAGGATGGTATCCACGCCCGGGAACTTGATGAACGGGAACACCGCCTCCTTGACGGCCACGTACGGCGGAATCACCTCGGCCGTCACGCCCTGCCCGGCCAGCGACTGGCCGGCCATGCAACGGGCCGCAATCTTGGCCAGGCTCTGGCCGGTCACCTTGGACACAAACGGTACCGTACGCGAGGCACGCGGGTTCACTTCCAGCACGTAGATGGTGTCGCCCTGCACGGCAAACTGCACGTTCATCAGGCCGACGACATTCAGCGCCCGGGCCATGGCCACGGTCTGGCGGCGGATTTCGTCCTGGATGGCCGGGAACAGGCTGTACGGCGGCAGCGAGCAGGCTGAATCACCCGAGTGCACCCCGGCCTGTTCCACGTGCTGCATGATGCCGCCGATCACCACGTCCGTGCCGTCACTGATGGCGTCGACATCGACTTCGATGGCGTCGTTCAGGAAGCGGTCGAGCAGCACCGGGCTGTCGTTGGACACCTTGACCGCCTCGCGCATGTAGCGTTCGAGATCGGCACGTTCATGCACGATTTCCATCGCCCGCCCGCCCAGCACGTAGCTGGGACGCACCACCAGCGGATAGCCGATTTCCTCGGCCAGCTGCAGGGCTTCTTGCGGCGCCCGCGCCGTGCGGTTGGGCGGCTGCTTCAGGCCCAGTTCGTTGAGCAGTTGCTGGAAGCGCTCGCGGTCTTCGGCAGCATCGATCATGTCCGGCGTGGTACCGATGATCGGCACACCGTTGGCCTCCAGCGCCCGTGCCAGCTTCAATGGTGTCTGGCCGCCGTACTGCACGATCACGCCCCACGGTTTTTCCACCGCGCAGACTTCCAGCACGTCTTCCAGCGTCAGCGGCTCGAAGTACAGGCGGTCAGAAGTGTCGTAGTCGGTCGACACGGTTTCCGGGTTGCAGTTGACCATGATGGTCTCGAAGCCGGATTCGCGCATCGCCAGCGCCGCATGCACGCAGCAGTAGTCGAATTCGATCCCCTGACCGATGCGGTTCGGGCCACCGCCCAGCACCATCACCTTGCGGTTGCCGCTCGGACGGGCCTCGCACTCTTCCTCATAGGACGAGTACATGTAGGCCGTGCTGGTGGCGAACTCGGCCGCGCAGGTATCCACCCGCTTGTAGACCGGCCGCACGTTCAGCGCCCAGCGTTTGGCTCGCACGTCATCCTCGCTGGCGCCCAGGAGTTGCGCGAGGCGCCGGTCGGAAAAGCCCTTGCGCTTGAGCTGCCACAGACGGTCACGCCCGAGGTCGGCCAGCGCCTGGCCTGCCAGTGCCTGCTCGTCCCGTACCAGGTCTTCGATCTGCACGAGGAACCACGGATCGATGGCCGAAATCGCCTGGACTTCCTCCACCGACAGGCCGGCACGGAAGGCATCGGCCACGTACAGGATACGGTCCGGCCCCGGCGCACCCAGTTCGGCACGGATGGTATCCAGGCTGTCCGTCAGCGGATCAAAGCCCGACAGGCCGGTTTCCAGCCCGCGCAGGGCCTTCTGCATCGACTCCTGGATACTGCGGCCGATCGCCATCACTTCACCGACCGACTTCATCTGGGTGGTCAGACGATCATTGGCCTGCGGGAATTTCTCAAAGGCAAAACGCGGAATCTTGGTGACGACGTAGTCGATCGACGGCTCGAACGAAGCCGGTGTGGCTCCACCAGTGATGTCGTTCTTGAGCTCGTCCAGCGTGTAGCCGACGGCCAGCTTGGCCGCCACCTTGGCGATCGGGAAACCGGTGGCCTTCGAGGCCAGTGCCGAGCTGCGCGACACGCGCGGGTTCATTTCGATCACGATCAGGCGACCGGTGTCCGGCTGCACGGCAAACTGCACGTTGGAACCACCGGTATCGACCCCGATCTCGCGCAGCACCGCCAGCGAGGCGTTGCGCATGATCTGGTATTCCTTGTCGGTCAGCGTCTGGGCCGGCGCCACGGTGATCGAGTCACCGGTATGCACGCCCATCGGGTCGAAGTTCTCGATCGAGCAGATGATGATGCAGTTGTCGTTGCGGTCACGCACCACTTCCATCTCGTACTCTTTCCAGCCGAGCATGGATTCTTCGATCAGGAGTTCGTGGGTCGGACTGGCTTCGAAACCGCGCTCGCAGATGGTGAGGAATTCCTCGCGGTTGTAGGCGATGCCACCACCCGAGCCACCCATGGTGAAGGATGGACGGATGATGGTCGGAAAACCCACCTCGGCCTGGATCATCAGGGCTTCTTCCATGCTGTGCGCCACCTTGGAGCGCGAGCACTCGAGGCCGATCTTCTGCATGGCGAGCTTGAACTTGTCACGGTCTTCGGCCTTGTCGATCGCCTCGACCGAGGCACCGATCAGTTCGACGCCGAACTGGTCCAGCACGCCGTGGCGCGCGAGATCCAGTGCGCAGTTGAGCGCAGTCTGGCCACCCATGGTCGGCAGCACGGCATCCGGACGTTCTTTCTCGATGATCTTGGCCACCATCTGCCAGGTGATCGGCTCGATGTAGGTCACGTCGGCCATGTTGGGGTCAGTCATGATCGTGGCCGGATTCGAGTTGACCAGAATGACCTTGTAACCCTCCTCGCGCAGCGCCTTGCAGGCCTGCGCGCCGGAGTAGTCGAATTCACACGCCTGACCGATCACGATCGGACCGGCGCCGATGATCAGGATGCTCTTGATGTCTGTACGTTTGGGCATGGCTGCTTCCCGAGGATTCCGAATGTTGTACTAGAGACTCGCCGTGGCGAGCTTGACGCCGAAACCGATAAAGAGCGCACCGACTCCGCCGGACAGGCCGGCCGACAGGCGGCGGCGCTGGCGAAAGGAGTCGGCCACACGGCTGCCGATCAGGATCACGGCCGTGAGGTAGGTCATGCTGCACACTTGCAGGATGAGGCCAAGCGCAAGAAAGGTCAGCGCCGGACGGGGGTAGGCCGGGTCGACGAACTGGATGAAGAACGAGATGAAAAACAGGATGGCCTTGGGGTTGAGCAGGCTGATGGTCAGGGCCTTGCGGAACGGATTGCCGAAGCTGGCCTGGGTGGCTGGCACAACGGCCTGCGCCGCCGCCCGTACCGTGCCGCCGGCAGCCCGCCAGCTACGCCAGGCCGACAGCAGCATGTGGATGCCGACCCAGCCCAGATACGCCGCCCCGGCCGCCTTCAGCCCCCAGAACAGTGCCGGATAGACCTTGAGCATCGCTGCCATGCCGGTGGCCGACAGCACCATCAGCACCGTGTCACCGACAAACACGCCGGCAGCCCCCTGATAGCCGGCCTTGACCCCGCGTCCGGCCGCAACCGACAGGACATACAGCGAATTGGGGCCGGGCAGCAGCACGATGAAAATGGTGCCGATCAGGTAGGTGGCGAGGTCGGTGATGCCAAACATGATTTCATCCTTCTTTCCGAGTTCACCGCCGGCCGGGCCGGCGGCAGGTGCGCAATCGTCAGCGGGTCCGCCAGCAGGCGGCCCGGCTCACGACTTTAGCGCACGCGCTCGTCCAAAAGGGCAATAAACTTGTCAAACAAATACGCCACATCGTGCGGCCCCGGACTGGCTTCCGGGTGTCCCTGGAAACTGAACGCCGGGCGGTCCGTCAAGGCAATGCCCTGCACCGTGCCGTCAAACAGCGAGCGGTGGGTCACGCGCACATTGGCCGGCAGGCTGGTTTCGTCCACCTGGAAGCCGTGGTTCTGGCTGGTGATCATCACGTGGCGGCTGTCGAGGTCCTGCACCGGGTGGTTGGCACCGTGGTGGCCGAACTTCATCTTGCTGGTGCGGCCGCCGGCGGCCAGGCCCAGCAGCTGATGGCCAAGACAGATGCCGAACAGCGGCAATCCGGTCTGCAACAGGCTGCGGATGGCACTGATGGCGTAATCGCACGGCTCCGGATCACCGGGACCGTTGGACAGGAATACGCCGTCCGGATGCAGCGCCAGCACTTCTTCGGCCGGTGTGGTGGCCGGCACCACGGTGATGCGGCAACCGCGTTCGGCCAGCATGCGCAGGATGTTGTACTTGACGCCGAAGTCGTAGGCCACGACGTGGTACTTCGGCTCACTCTGGTCAACGTAACCGCCCTTGAGCCGCCATTCGGCCTGTTGCCACGGATAAGCTGCGTCGCAGCTCACCACGCGGGCCAGGTCCTGGCCGGCCATGCTGCCAAAACCGCGGGCCAGCTCGACTGCGCGGGCTTCGTAAGTCTCGCCGGCCATGATGCAGCCGGCCTGGGCACCGCCTTCGCGCAGGATGCGGGTGAGCTTGCGGGTATCGATATCGGCTATGGCCACCGTCCCGGTGCGGGTCAGGTAGTCACCCAGCGACTCGGCCGCACGGAAACTGGAATGGGTCAGCGGCAGGTCACGGATGATCAGGCCGGCGGCAAACACGCCGCGCGACTCGACGTCTTCGGCGTTGG
>JAGPIM010000048.1 GCA_018055005.1 Laribacter sp. | reverse complement strand
GCGCCATCGAAGCGGCCGGCATCGAAGCCGCATCGATCGAAATGATCATCGTGGCCACCACCACCCCGGACATGGTTTTCCCCAGCACCGCCGTTGTCGTGCAGGAACGCCTCGGCCTCGCCGGTGTCCCCGCCTTCGACGTGCAGGCAGTCTGTGCCGGCTTCATGTACGCCTTTGCCACGGCCAACGCCTTCATCCGCAGCGGCCAGATCAAGCGTGCGCTGGTCATCGGTGCCGAAACGCTGTCGCGCCTGATCGACTGGGACGACCGCCGTACCTGCATCCTGTTTGGTGACGGTGCCGGCGCCGTGGTGCTGGGTGCCGACGAAGATACCGGCGTCCTGTCGACCGAACTGCGCGCCGACGGCCGCTACAAGGACATCCTCAAGTGCGATGCCCGCCCCTCGCAAGGCGCGCTGGCCGGTAATCCGTTTGTCTACATGGACGGCCAGGCTGTCTTCAAGTTTGCCGTCAAGGCGCTGGCCGACATTGCCGAAGTCACTCTGTCCAAGGCCGGCAAGACCAAGGCCGACCTGGACTGGCTGGTACCGCACCAGGCCAACCTGCGCATCATCGAAGCCACGGCCAGGCATCTGGCCCTGCCGATGGACAAAGTGGTCGTGACCCTGCCCAACCACGCCAACACCTCGGCAGCCTCGGTACCGCTGGCACTGGATGCCGCGGTACGCGACGGCCGCATCCAGCGCGGCGAGCTGCTGCTGCTGGAAGGCATTGGCGGTGGCTTTGCCTGGGGCTCGGCCCTGTTGCATTACTGATTCCGCTTCCCGGTGCACAATACGCCGGCCACGCCGCCGGCCTCCGCATGCACCGGACCGAACCGCCTCCCCTTCGCAAGGAGATGTCGCATGAGTTTTGCGTTTGTCTTTCCCGGCCAGGGCTCGCAGAGCCTGAACATGATGGCGGGTTTTGCCGGCCATCCGGTCGTGCGCGCCACATTTGACGAAGCCGGCTCCGTACTGGACCTCGACCTGTGGAGCATGCTCACGGCCGAGTCGCCGGACGCCATCAACCAGACCGTCAACACCCAGCCCGTCATGCTGGCTGCCGGCGTCGCCGTATGGCGTGCCTGGCGCGCTGCCGGTGGGGCCCTGCCGGCTGCCGTGGCCGGCCACAGCCTGGGCGAATACTCAGCCCTGGTCGCGGCCGACAGCCTGGCCTTCGCCGATGCCGTCCGGCTGGTCCGCTTGCGGGCCGAAGCCATGCAGGCCGCTGTACCGGCCGGAACGGGCGCCATGGCAGCCATTCTGGGACTGGATGACGCAGCCGTCGTCGCCGCCTGTGAGGCTGCGGCCCAGGGCGAAGTGGTCGAGCCGGTCAACTTCAATTCGCCGGGCCAGCTGGTCATCGCCGGTCACAAGGCCGCTGTCGAACGCGCCTGTGCCCTGTGCAAGGAACAGGGTGCCAAGCGGGCGTTGCTGTTGCCGGTCTCCGTGCCTTCGCACTGCGCCCTGATGCAGCCTGCCGCCGATCAACTGGCTGCGGCACTGGCAGACATCGAAGTACGCAAGCCGGGTATCCGGGTGATCCACAATGCCGACGTGGCCAGTCATGACGAGCCGCAGGCCATCCGGGATGCGCTAACCCATCAGCTGTATCGTCCGGTCCGCTGGACCGAAACGGTCCGCCTGCTGGCCGAAGACGGTCTGACGCAACAGGCCGAGTGCGGCCCCGGCAAGGTGCTGGCAGGTCTTGGCAAGCGCATTGACGCACGCGTCAAGACCCTGGCACTGACCGACGCGGCAGCCCTGGAAGCTGCGCTGGCCGAACTCGCCTGACCCCCGTATTCCGCAGGAGCCATTCATGAGCCTACAAGGCAAAATCGTCCTCGTTACCGGTGCCACCCGCGGCATCGGCGCCGCCATTGCCGACACGCTGGCCCGGGAAGGTGCCACCGTGATCGGTACCGCTACCACCGAAACCGGTGCCGTCGCCATCAGCGAGCGCCTGGCGCCGTTTGGCGGCCAGGGCATCGAATTCAATGTCAATGAAGGCGCAGAGCAGGTTGAACGCCTGATCAGCTACATCGACAGCACTTATGGTCCGGTCGGCATTCTGGTCAACAACGCCGGCATCACCCGTGACCAGCTGCTGATGCGCATGAAGGAAGAAGACTGGGATGCCATCATGGAAACCAATCTGAAATCCGTCTATCGCCTGTCCAAGGCCGTGCTGCGCGGCATGATGAAGGCCCGCGAAGGCCGCATCATCAATATCGGTTCGGTCGTGGGCTCGATGGGTAATGCCGGACAAAGCAACTACGCGGCGGCCAAGGCTGCTGTCATCGGTTTTTCCAAGTCGCTGGCACGCGAAGTCGGCAGCCGCGGCATTACCGTCAATACCGTGGCACCGGGCTTCATCGAGACCGACATGACGCGTGATTTGCCGGATACACAACGCCAGGCGCTGGAAGGCCAGATTGCACTGGGTCGTCTGGGCGCTCCCCAGGATATCGCTGACGCCGTGGCATTTCTGGCCTCGCCTCGCGCTGCTTACATCACGGGTCAGACCCTGCATGTGAACGGCGGCATGCTGATGCCTTGATTTTTACCGTGACTGCCTGCACATTGGCAGTCATTCGCTGCAACACTTCGAAATTTGCGTCATTGGATTTAGGTATTTTGCTCTAAATTTTTTTTGGTAGAATGACGCGGTTTCATTACCCCGCTTTGAAAGGCCTAGGTAAATCCAAATGGAAAACATCGAACAGCGCGTCAAGAAAATCGTCGCAGAACAACTCGGCGTGAACGAAGCCGAAGTCAAGAACGAATCCTCGTTCGTGGACGATCTGGGCGCTGACTCGCTCGACACGGTCGAACTGGTGATGGCACTCGAAGAAGAATTCGAATGCGAAATCCCGGATGAAGAAGCCGAGAAGATCACCACCGTCCAGCAGGCGATCGACTACGTGACCACCCACCTCGACAAGTAATCCCGCGATTTTCAGAGACCTCTGCCCAAGGCACATCAGCGTGCCTGACCGTGCAGGGGTCTTTTGCCGTTCTGGAGCAGGCAAACGTCCGTTTGACACGGACAGGCTACTGAAGCCTCCCAAACCCTCCGGCGGCAATCGCATTGCATTCAGTAAAAGGAGTTCGACTTGGCTCGACGCAGAGTAGTCATCACCGGTCTTGGCCTGATCAGCCCGGTCGGCAACGACGTTACCACCGGCTGGGGCAATATCGTTGCAGGCCGTTCTGGCATCAGCCGCATCAGCCGCTTCGATGTGGAAAATTTCCCGATCCAGATCGCAGGTGAAGTCCGGGATTTTGACGCCAGCCAATGGATTTCGGCCAAAGATGCCCGCCGCATGGATACGTTCATCCATTACGGCATGGCTGCCGGTATCCAGGCCGTGCGCGACGCGGGGCTTGAAACCATTGCCGGCCTTGATCCCGAACGTGTTGGCGTCATCATCGGCTCGGGCATCGGCGGCCTGCCGATGATCGAAGACACCCACAATGCCTATCTGGCAGGGGGTGCCCGCAAGATCTCGCCGTTCTTCATTCCCGGTTCGATCATCAACATGGTGTCGGGCAACCTGTCGATCCTCTATGGCTACAAAGGCCCGAGCTACGCGATCGTGTCAGCCTGCACGACAGCCACGCACTCAATAGGTGACGCCGCCCGTCTGATCGAGTATGGCGATGCCGACGTAATGGTTGCTGGTGGCGCTGAATCTACCGTCTGTCCGCTGGCAATCGGCGGCTTCGCATCCGCCAAGGCTCTGTCCGCCCGCAATGACGACCCGGCCGCTGCCAGCCGTCCTTGGGATAAAGACCGTGACGGTTTCGTACTGGGTGAAGGTGCCGGTGTTCTGGTACTGGAAGAATACGAGCATGCCAAGGCTCGTGGCGCCAGGATTTACGCCGAGCTGGCGGGTTATGGCATGAGTTCTGACGCCTATCACATGACGGCTCCGTGCGAAGATGGCGATGGTGCCATGCGCTGCATGAAAACCGCCCTCAAGAATGCCCGGATGAACCCGGACGAGGTCGACTATCTCAATGCCCATGGCACGTCTACTCCCTTGGGCGATGTCGCCGAAACGGTTGCAGTCAAACGTGTATTTGGCGATCACGCCTACAAGCTGGCCGTCAGCTCGACCAAGTCGATGACCGGGCACCTGCTCGGTGCAGCAGGTGGCGTGGAGGCCGTATTTTCCGCGCTGGCAGTGTCCGAACAAATCCTGCCGCCCACCATCAACCTGCACGAAGCCGGCGAAGGCTGTGACTTGGACTATGTTCCCAACGAGGCACGCCATGCCCGTGTGAATGTGGCCTTGTCGAACTCGTTCGGATTTGGCGGCACCAACGGTACTCTGATTTTCAAGCGTATCTGAACAGGCGCCAGTCATGACAACGGGCACCAGACGGTGCCCGTTTTTGCGTTCGGCCCCAGCACAAGTCAGAACAGCTCAATACTGCCGTCCAGAGGCATGCGACGCAGCCGTTCGCGATAGCTGAGTTCACGTTCAAAGATCGTGCGGTTATGCACTTCCTTGATCTTCTTGACCAGTACACGCCCGCTTCGGGAAAAGAAGTACAGCTTGCGCGGATAGCTGTCGAGCACATCCTCGGCCATGACCGGAATACCCTCCTTGGCCAGATACTGGCGTACGAAGTCGACGTTGCGCTCGCCGATATTGGATTTGAGGATGCCCTTGAGCACATTGCCCCCGCCAAAAATCTTGGCTTCCATGCGCTGCCGGTCTGCCCCCAGCTTGATCATTTCGTTGATGAGGATTTCCATGGCATGCATGCCGTAACGGACAGGCATGGTCGCTGCAGCCTCGGAGTCCATCAGGGCATCCGGCAGCATGAAATGGTTCAGGCCGGACACATTGGCAGCCGAATCACGCAAACAACACGACACGCAAGACCCCAGTACCGTGACCAGCAGCATGTCCCGGTTGGTAGCGACATATTCGCCGGGTAAAACCTTGGTCGCCTCCAGTTTGAAATTATGGTCAAAGTACGTTGGTTTGGGCGCTGCAGCACTGGTTTGCTTGGTATTTCCGATAGTCATGATGTTCCGATTTCCTAGTGAGGAGCGGCCACGCCTTTCCCCTCTTCTGCCCGACCGCTTGCACCACCCGCCATCCGGGTGACCATCTGGTGTGCCAGATCCCCCAGACTGGCCACCTCGCATGCAGCACCGATTTCGATTGCTTCGCGAGGCATGCCAAACACCACGGAACTGGCCTTGTCCTGAGCATAGGTATACGCACCGGCTTTGCGTAGTGCGAGCAGGCCTTGTGCACCATCCCGCCCCATGCCAGTTAACAATACGGCGACAGTATGCCGTCCGGCAACCTTTAATGCTGAATGGAAGAGAACATCAACAGATGGCCTGTGTCGATTGACCGGATCGCTATCCACCAGTTGCGTGCGCCAGTCCCCGGCCTGAGCCGAAAGCTGCAAATGTGCATGCCCCGGAGCGACCCACACCTGCCCCGGAGCCAGCTTTTCCCCACCCTGCGCTTCGCGAACCTGCAAGATGCAGGCCTGATCCAGCCGGCGGGCAAACGAAGCCGTGAATCCGGCCGGCATGTGCTGGACAATCAACACAGGAGGCATCTGGGCCGGCAACGCCGACAACAGGGTCACCAACGCCTCGGTGCCGCCGGTGGATGCCCCGATCAAGACCAAGGCGTCCCTGGCCGGAGGGCGCAGTGGCAGCACAGCAGCCGGCGATTTGATCGATTTGCAGATTCGAGACAGGTTGGCCTGTGCAGCCTTCTGGATCGCACTGGCCAACTGCATTGCAAAACGCGGTATGGCCTGCCCCAGACCTGCACCAGGCTTCTCGACAACCTCCACGGCCCCCAGCGCCAGCGCCTCGATGGCAACCTCGCTTCCGCGAGCAGTCAGGCTGGACACCATGACCACCGGTGTCGGACGCAAACGCATCAGGCGACGCAGGAACTCCAGCCCGTCCATGTGCGGCATTTCCACATCCAGCGTCACCACATCCGGTGCCAGCAAGCGAATGCTTTCACGCGCCTGCAACGGATCTGCCGCCTGCCCGACACAGCACATGCCGTCATTGGCATTGATCAGCTCGGCCAGCAGATTACGCATCAGGGCAGAATCATCTACCACCAGCACCCGTACAGGCTGACTCATACCGCCACCTCCGTCGTCGCCAGGCGATAAACCGTTTGCCCACAGGAAACAAATGGCGTGTCCTGACTGACAATGTTTTCCGCATGGCCCAGATACAAGCGGCCATGAGGTGCCAGACGCCCGGCCAGACGCTCCAGAATGGCCTGTCGTGTCATTTCATCAAAATAAATCAACACATTGCGGCAGAAAATAGCCTCGAATGGCGCACCTTTTCCCCATCCTGGCTCGATCAGGTTCATCACTTCAAACCGCGCGAGGCTCATCAATTCCGGACGGATGCGCGCCCGTCCGGACTGTGCACCGCGTCCGCGCAGCCAGTAGCGGCTGCGACAGGAAAATGGCAAAGCCTCGACCTGGACCAGCGGATACACGCCGGATGCAGCCTGGGTCAGGACCTTGACATCCACATCCGTAGCCAGCAACTCGACCCGCGGAGCCAGTGAGTTGCGCTCTTCACATAACGCCATCAAGGCCGACCACGCCTCTTCCCCGGTCGAAACTGCCGCACACCAGATCCGGAAAGGCCGGTCAGACGGATGTGTCCGGAACTGTTTGACCAGCAGGTCGAAATGGTGGCGCTCCCGGAAAAAAGCCGTCAGATGCGTGGTCAGGGCACCGATGAACCCCTGCCATTCCGGGTGCGCCGGAGCCTCCTCAAGCAAATCGAGGTAATCCGCAAACCGGCTGAAACCGCACTTGCGCACGTGCCGGGCCAGCCGGGCATACACCATGTGCTCCTTGCCCTCACCCAGGCAGACACCACAACGGCGCCGGATAAGGCTGGCGGCCCGCTCGAAATCACGTCGCCCGAAAAGCAGTTCGCCAGCCTCGACCATCAGAACGACTCCCACTCACCCAGTGCTTCGCCGGTTCCTTGCTGCTCCGCCCTGGCCTGCCCTGAAACCGGCTCTGCCGCTGGCAGAGCAAACCTGCCAGCAAGCCCTCCTTTGCCCTCAGCCACTCGGGTACTGCCTCCCCCCAGATTGAACTGGGCAACGGCCTGGGCAAGGCTCACCGCCTGCTCGCGCATGGCCTCGGCAGCTGCAGCGGCCTCTTCGACCAGCGCAGCATTCTTCTGCGTCATTTCATCCATCTGGCTGACTGAAATATTGACCTGCTCAATACCGGTCGACTGCTCGCTGGAAGCCGCAGAAATTTCACTGACAATCCCGCTGACCCGCTGGACGGCGGCCACGATCTCGCTCATGGTCCGGCCGGCCTCGTCCACCAACTGGTTGCCGGACTCCACCTTGCTGACCGAATCACCGATCAGCGACTTGATCTCCTTGGCGGCCGAAGCAGAACGCTGGGCCAGGCTGCGGACCTCACTGGCGACCACAGCAAAACCCCGTCCCTGCTCCCCGGCCCGGGCGGCCTCGACAGCCGCATTGAGCGCCAGGATATTGGTCTGGAAGGCAATGCCGTCAATGACACCAATGATGTCGACGATCTTTTTTGCACTGTCGGCAATGTCATTCATGGTGGCCACAACCTGATGCACCACCTCTCCACCCCGGGTCGCAATGTCAGAAGCGCCCATGGCCAGGTTGTTGGCCTGACGCGAGTTTTCGGCGTTCTGCTTCACCGTGCCGGTGATCTGCTCCATGCTGGCAGCGGTTTCTTCCAGGCTGGCGGCCTGTTGCTCGGTACGGGCCGACAGGTTCTGGTTACCGGCAGTGATTTCCTGGGCGGCATTGCTGATCGTGTCGGAAGCGCTCTTGATGCGCTGCACGATGCCTCTCAGGTGCTCGACCGTGGCATTGGTGTCCTGGCTGAGGGCAGCAAACGTGCCTTCAAAATCTCCCTTGACCCTGGCCGTCAGGTCACCACGGGCAAGCGCAGACAGGACCTGAGCCACATCGCCAATGCCCTGGTGCGTGGTATCCAGCAAGGTATTGAGACCTTCGGCCAGTTGCCGGAAAAAGCCGGTCTTGTTGTCGAGCTTGATGCGCTGGGTGAAATCGCCCTTGGAGGCCGAATTGACGATACCGGCGACCTCCTGCTCGACAGCCACTTCGGCCGTGCGGTCCAGCCATTCCACGACCGTTCCCAACCGGTTGCCCTGCGGATCAAAAACCGGATTGGCCGTCAGTGCAAAATGGCGTCCGCCAATGCTGATCTGCGTATGAATGACCGAGGACAACCGGGCCAGCATGTCCTGCTGGTGCCGGGGGTTACGGTGGAAAATGTCCATGTTGCTACCCTGGACCTTGTCGGCACTGAAGTTCGGCAGCCCTTTGCGGATATCCGATTCGGCGGTTTTCAGCATGGCCGTGACACTGCGGTTCATGAACAGGATGTTTCTGTCATTGTCGGCAATCATCACATTGGCATTGACATGTTCCAGGGCCGCACGAACGCGGGCATTTTCGATGGCCAGCCGGGAAGTATCATTCAGCCGGGCAAAGAGACTGGTGAGATCCCCTTCGGCCACAGGCAAAGACACGGACAGGTCGCCCTGGTTGAGCCGCTGCAAGGCTTCCCGCGCCACGGCGGGGTCACCACCGATTTCACGCATGACAGAGCGTGTCGTCAGCCGGGCAAATACGATGGCCAGCGCCAGGGACAAGGCAATGCCGATGCCGATCAGCCAGTTGCCGAACACGGCCATTTCACTGGCCTCGCCAGCCCCCTTGGTGGCTGCTGCACTCTTGTGCTCGATATAGCGCGTGGTAGCCGCCGTCAGGACCTGCATCGCCTCCTGGGTTTCATTCATCAGGTAACGCCGGGCAGCCTCATGGTCGCCCTGGTCATACAGGCTCAGAAACCGGCTCCTGTCGGCAAGAACAGCCTGCCGGGCACTGACAATGCTGTTGAGCAGGGGCATGTCTTCAGCCGAGGCGCCGGCCTGCAGCTTTTGCAGGATTTCGGCATTCGCCTCGGCCGCAAGCCGGGCCTTGTTGCGCGCCTCGCTTACCAGTGCCTCTGAATCCAGCAGCAGCATGGCCTGCAGGGAACCGGTCACCAGGCTGGAATTGTCGATGATGCGGTTGGCCTCGATGACCTGTGGCAAGGCCGTATCATTCAGATAGTTGACGCGGTACTGCATGGACTGGTTCTGCCAGATGGATACACCGCCCAGCAGTACCGGGATGATGGCCAGCAAGCTGAAACACACCAGCAGGCGCCGGCTCAGGCTCATGTGCGAAAACTTCATGCTACCCCCTGCATATCTGTATTTGCCCGAAGGCACACACTCAACCGGCCAGTGCCGGCGAGTCATCAATCAAAGCCATGTCAGGACTGCACATCAGGCGTTCGATATCCAGCAAAATGACCATCCCCTCCTCATATGGCCCCAGCCCGGTCATGAAGCTGGTGTCCACCGCCCCCATGTCAGGCTTGGGGTGGATTTCGTCCGGTCCGAGGGCAATCACGTCAGACACGCCATCCACCACCACCCCGACCGTGCGCTGGCTGACGTTGAGAACGATCACCACGGTTTGTGCGCCGTAGTCGATTACGCCGGTTGAAAACCGGATGCGCAGGTCAACCACCGGCACAATGGCGCCCCGCAGGTTGATGACGCCCTTGATGAATTCCGGTGAGCCGGCAATACGGGTAACGGCATCGTAGCCCCGGATTTCCTGCACCTTGAGCAGGTCAATGCCGTAGTTTTCCGGGCCAAGCGCAAACACGAGGTATTCCCGTGCGCCTCCCTCCTGATGGCTGTCAGCCATGGCTAGCCTCCCTGCCCCATGCGCACGACCTCGGCACCATCCAGGATGAAGGCCACCTGGCCATCCCCCAGAATGGTGGCCGCAGCCAGCCCGCGCACACGGCGGTAATTGGTTTCCAGGTTTTTGACGACAAACTGTTGCTGCGAAACCAGATCGTCCACCAGCAGGGCCACTCGCTGGGATGCCACGGTGATGATGATGACCAGCCCCTCATGCGCCTCACGAACGCGCGGCTGGATATCGAAGATTTCCCACAGGGCCAGCAAGGGCAGGCATTCACCGCGCACCCGCAACAAACGGTGTTGTCCGGCCAGCGTGAACACATCCTCGGCACGGGGCTGCAACGACTCCACCACCTGTGACAGGGGCAGGATGTAGGTTTCGTTGCCGATGGCAATCGACATGCCGTCAAGAATGGCCAGCGTCAGCGGCAAGTGCAGGCTGATGGTCGTACCGACTCCGGCGAGGGATTCAATCCGGATGGAGCCGCCCATGGCCTCGATGTTGCGGCGGACAACGTCCATGCCGACGCCACGCCCGGATACGTCCGTGACAGCCTGTGCAGTGGAAAATCCCGGCTCGAAAATCAGCTGCCACACTTCGGCATCATTCATCGTGTCACTGACATTCAGCCCCTGCTCGCGCGCCTTGGCGAGAATACGGTCGCGCTGCAAGCCGGCACCGTCATCACTGACCTCGATGATGATGTGGCCCCCCTGATGAAAGGCCCGCAATGTCAGTCGCCCGACCGGTGGCTTGCCCGCACTGGCCCGCCCCTCGGCGGACTCCAGTCCGTGATCAAGACTGTTGCGGACCAGATGCGTCAGGGGGTCTGTCAGCTTTTCAACAAAGCTTTTGTCGATTTCGGTCTGCTCACCGATGACTTGCAACTCAACCGCCTTGCCCAGTTTTTGTCCCAGTTCGCGCACCAGCCGCGGAAAGCGGCCAAATACACTGGCGACCGGCAACATGCGCACCGACATGACGGCCTCTTGCAATTCACGGGTCGTGCGTTCCAGCTGGGCCATGCCGCGCTGCAATTCTTCACTGGCCAGAGAACCAAGACGCTCGACCTGTTGCGCCAGCATCGACCGGGTGATGACCAGCTCACCGATCCGGTTCAGAAGCTGGTCAACTTTCTCGACATTGATCCGGATGGAGGTTTCCGGTTGAGGAGCAGCCTGACGCGGAGCAGGTGTGTTGCCGGCTGCCACAGGCCCCGGCGCGGGAAGCGGTACATCCACCGTTGCAGCGGCCGGTGGCGCAAACAGGCCCCAGCCTTCATCAACAGGTGCTGCCGGCTCTGCAACCATTGTGGCCACGACCGGCTGTGCATCCACAAACAAGCCGAATGCCTCGTCGCCCTGGCTGTCGAGGCTCTCCAGCCGGAACTGGCCCGGAGGCAACCAGAAGGCCAGGCTTTCGGCAATGTCGGTGGCGGTAAGTCCGCTTTGCAACCGGAACACCAGCTCGTCCCCCTGCTCTCCGCAGGGTTGAACGGTACCCAGCGCGGCCAGCCGGTCTTGCAACCCCTCCGGAAGCCCCAGTTGCCGGTCCCAGCACAACAGGTAATGGCCACTGTCAGGCAGGGATGCCGCAACAGGCACCGGCACGTCAGTGTGCTCGCCATGCGCAGCCAGCAGGGCTGCCTCAGCCTCGGCAAGACGCCCGGGGTCGACAGCCGAGGCTCCGTCCCGATGCGCAGCCAGCTGGTCGGCAATCACGTCCCGCGACTTGAGGCAGACACTTATCCGCCCGGCAGTCAGGGGGAGCTCTCCGCGACGGATGCGGTCCAGCAGGTTTTCAAGCCCGTGGGTGAAACCGGCAATATCGGCAAAACCGAAGGTGCCGGCACTGCCCTTGATGGAATGTGCGGCCCGGAAGATGGCATTGAGTGCCTCACCATCTGCAGTCTGGTCAGGCTGGCTTTCCAGCAACAGACGTTCGATGGTTTCCAGGTGTTCGGCAGCTTCATCGAAAAAAGCTGCATGGAACTGGCTGAGATCAATGCTCATGGTGCCGGATCACCCCAGGAGTTTGCGTACGACATCCACCAGTTTCTGTGGATCGAACGGTTTGACCATCCAGCCGCTGGCCCCGGCAGCACGGCCCTGTGCCTTCATGTCGTCTCCCGCCTCGGTAGTCAGCATGAGGATCGGGGTGGCCCGGTATGCCGGCAGCTGCCTCAGCTCACGAATCAGGCTCAGGCCATCCATGCCGGGCATGTTCTGGTCAGTCAGCACCAGATCCACCCGATGGCTATTGGCCTCCTTCAGGCCGGCAAGTCCATCAGCGGCAGAGATGATGTCGTAGCCCGCATTTTTCAGCGTAAAAGTAACCATCTGGCGAATGGAGGGCGAATCGTCTACCGCCAGTATGCATTTGGCCATTGCATGTCCTTTCTTGTTCGACAGGGAAGGCAGGCTGTCAAAACAGCTCGATATCCCCTTGTGCCAGGGTGTGCTGGCAAACCGGATTGCGTTCTTGAAGGTGTTGATGAAGCTTTTGGCTCAGTTGCTCGCGCCGGGCCGGGTCGGCATGGGCACCGCATCCGGCAGCCAGAGTCACCAGTGCCTGCTGACGCTTGGCCAGATAGCGCGCCAGCTGGGTGACCAGGTCGTGAAACTGGAGGTTGCGCACGATCTCGTCCACGGCCTGGTCGATGTCCCGGGTCAGTCGTCCAAGGGCCGATGCAGCGGTTTTCAATCGGGCATGCTGCTGCTCGGCGTCATTGCGCATCACGTCAATATCCGTTTGCGCCTGCACGACAAAGGCATGATCATCCCGGGCCAGATTGCCGGCTGCCTCGGAGGTATTGGTCACGGCCTCCCGGACACCCTCCATGCGCTGGCGAACCTGGGCTGACAGGGTGCAGGTCTGGGTCGCCAGCTTTTTGACTTCGTCAGCCACGACGGCAAAGCCGCGCCCGGACTCTCCGGCATGGGCAGCCTCAATGGCGGCATTCAGTGCCAGCAGCTGGGTTTGCCGGGTGATCTTTTCGATGTCATCCAGCACACTGCCCATCCCCTGGACTTGCTCAACGATGGTTTGCATGTGCTGGACCAGCATGCCGGCCACCTGCTCGTTCTGCCGGGTGGAATCCAGAAAACGCTTCAGGGTGCAATCCAGAGAAGCAGAAAACTGGGCAAATCCGGTTTCACTGCCAGCACCTTCATACAGACGCCGGGTTTCGGCTTCCTGGCTGCGGGTACGCCGGGTGATGCCGTCAAAGCCGCTCATGAGGTGCGACATGCCTTCATCGAACAGTTGCTCCAGCCGTGACAGGTCGCTGCGGCATTGCCCGGCCAGCTGTTCAACTTCGTGCCAGATTGCCTGCTCCCCCTCGGAAAGGGGAAAAGCCCCGGAATCAGGTGTGTCCGTTCCGGCTGGTTCAGCCAGGGCAGGGTGGATCGGCCAGCAGGCCATGGCTGCCAACAAAACCAGCAGCAGGGCAAGCAGCAAAGGCTGGGGAAATTGCCACAACAATCCCGCCCCTGTCGCCAGCATGCACAGAGCCATGGCCTGGCGTACCCACGGCAGCTGCAAGACGGCAACATGACGGACGGACATGACATTCTCCAATGTGGAGCCGGAGCAGCTCCCACTTTCTGTAACAGTCATGCCAGGTATAAGTCACCCCCAGTGAGGCCGCCACAATGTCATTGTTTTACAAAAACTTACCGTTCATCACCATAAAATGCCACAAAGCCGCTCCAGGAGCGGCTTTGCAGTTGGCAAGAGACATGCCGCCGTTAACTACCGTTGGTCGTTTGCGGGATGAGCGGTAGCGTTATTACAAACCTCGCCCCGTCGGCATAGCCGGTATCCAGATGAAGTGTGCCGCCATGCCGGGTCACGACCTGCCGGGCCAAAGCCAGCCCTAATCCGGTTCCGTCGGTTCGCGTGGTAACGAAAGGTTCGAAAATCCGCTCGGCCATTTCAGGCGGCACGCCAGGTCCGCAGTCGATCACGCTCAGGGAGAGCCCGGCTTCGGTCAGGTCGACAGCAAGCGTGACGACACTGCCCGCCGGTGAAAATGCCATGGAGTTTTCGACCAGACATATCAGGGCACTCGCCAGCGTCTGCTCGTCAGCCATGATGAGGTCCGGCGCGGCCTGCAATTCGATGTCAAAGCCAACCTGCCGGGCTGCCGCCAGCCCTGCTACCGCGTGATGCACGCCATCCAGCAGCCGCGACAGCGGCACCCGTCCGGGCGGCATGATGTCACCCCGCACATAGCTCAATGTGTCCTGGATCTGCCCTTCCAGCTGGCGCAGGCGCTCCAGCGTACGCTCGGCAAACCGCTGGCGTGCCGTGGCGGGCAGGTCGGGCTCCGAGAGATTGGCGGCATACAGCATGGCTGCGGAGAGGGGGGTTCTGAGTTGATGCGCCAGCCCTGCCATCATCTGCCCCATGGCAGCCAGCCGCTCCTGGGCGGCCAGTTGTCGCAACAGCGATTGTGTCCGGGTATTGTCATGCAGGAGAGCGATGCGCCCCCCCATCGGCAATTCCCGTATCTCGACCTGTATTTGCCGCACCACACCCAAGGGGTCCGTCAGCCACCAGCCATGTGCGACATCAGCCGGGGAAAGAGTCGTCATCAGTTCGTCCCACAGCCGGCCCGGCCAGCCGCTCCCCAGCATGTCACTGGCAGCCGGATTCAGACTCAGGATACGGCCATCGGATGCACATTCGACTACACCGGCAGGTAATGCATCCAGCAAAAGAGCCAGTCGCTCCGCCAGCCCAACCCGTTCGGACGTCTGGCGAACCAAGGCCAGATTAGCAAGCTCAAGCTGCGCGGACAGGCTGGCAACGGTTTTCTGGAGTTTGGCATAAGAGTCGATTAATTCGACGGATGCCTGGTTAAAGAGCGAAAATGCCGTTTCCAGCCGATCAGCGGCATGAGCATTTTCTTGTGGCTGATCACATGACATGCAAGGCTTTATGACGTTGGTAAAGACTTATGGTAATAATGCGGCAAATTACTGCGCCTGAGTTGACCGGGCTCAGGATTTACCCGGTTTATCCGATATAAAAAAGTACATTATCCGGTCTGTCCGGTATCTTGATCCAAGCGGAGTGTCCTGTGTCTGACCTTTTGAAAAGCATTGATGCACGAACCAAGCTCGCAGGAGCCAACAAGCTGGAAATCCTGCTCTTCTCGCTCGGCACCGATCAGCGCACCGGTCGCAAGGAAACATTCGGCATCAACGTATTCAAGGTCCGCGAGGTCATGCGGACCCCGGAAATCACCTCGGCCCCGGAAATGAGCTCCGCCGTCGAAGGCATGGTCAGCCTGCGCGGACAACTCGTCCCGGTCATTGACCTCGCCAAGTACACCGGCATCATCACCGACAAAAAACCCGAAATCATGATCGTGACCGAATACAACGGTCACACCCAGGGTTTCCTCGTCGAGGCCGTCGACACCATCCTCCGGCTGGACTGGTCTGCCATGCGCGCCCCCCCAGAGATGATCTCCAACCGCATGGGCGGTCTCGTCACCGCCGTGACCGAGCTCCAGGACAACACCCTCGTCATGATGATCGACGTTGAACGCGTGCTGGCCGAAACCACCGACATTGACGACGCCTTCCAGTACGTCAACATCGAACCGGTACACGAATCCCGCATGGTCTTCTTTGCCGATGACTCTGCCGTCGCCCGCAAGCAGATCGAAAAAACGCTGGAAGTCATGCACATAAATTACGCCTACGCCATAAATGGTCGTCGGGCATGGGATGAACTTTCACGCATGGCTGCCCAGGCAGAACTGAGCGGACGCCCCCTCAAGGATCTGCTGCATCTGGTCCTGACCGATGTCGAAATGCCGGAAATGGACGGCTTCATGCTGACAAAATGCATCAAGACTGATCCACGGTTTGCCGGCATTCCGGTGCTCATGCACTCGTCCCTGTCCGGTTCGTCCAACCAGCGCTTGGGTCAGTCAGTCGGCGTCGATGACTATGTCTCCAAGTTCGAACCGCAAAAGCTCTCGCTGAAGATCCGCGAACTTCTCAAGCTCTAAAGCCCAGACACGCCTGTTGCTGCGAGGTCCCCATGGTTTCTCAAGACGTTTCCCTGCTTGCCAGTGTCGATGCCCGTACCAAACTGGCCGGCTCCAACAAAATGGAAATCCTGCTGTTCTCTCTCGGTACCCGCGAGACGTTCGGCATCAACGTATTCAAGGTGCGCGAAGTCTCCCAGACGCCGGAAATCACCAAATCCCCCAACATGCCCTTTGGCGTGGAGGGCGTGATCTCCCTGCGCGGCAACATCATCCCCATCATTTCGCTGGGCAAGTTCATCGGTGCCCCCGGCGCCGCCGGCCGCCAGTACGACTCGATGATCGTCACCGAGTTCAACAAGAGCACCCAGGCCTTCCTGGTGGATTCGGTCGACCGCATCATCCGCATCGACTGGGAAAAAATGCGGGCGC
>JAGPIM010000194.1 GCA_018055005.1 Laribacter sp. | reverse complement strand
TGGCTTCTTCGCAGACGGTGTGCAGCTTCTGGTTGCGCAGGATTTCCTTGATCTCGAAAAAGCGCTGGCCGGTGGGCAGCTTGGCCCGGATCCATTCCGGCTTGCGCAGTTTTTCTTCCAGCGGCACCACCTTGATGGGGATGCGTGCGGTCTTGGCTTCGCCTTTGTGCTTGATGCCGGTCTGGTTGTCTTGCTTCATGCTTCGGTCTCGTGGTGCGGGCGGGCAAGCCGCGTTTCAAGGTGCGGGATCAGGCGTTCGGCCACCTGGGCCAGCGTGGCTTCGACACCGAGGTCGGCCATCCGGGTGACTTCCAGTCCGGCGTAGCCGCACGGGTTGATCCAGCCAAACGGAGTCAGGTCCATGCTGACGTTGAGGGACAGGCCGTGATAGGTGGCGTGGTTCTTGATGCGCAGTCCCAGTGAGGCGATCTTGCGGGCGCCGACGTAGACGCCGGGAGCGTTGACATCGCCACGGGCTTCGATGCCGTAGTCTGCCAGCGTGTCGATGATGGCCTGTTCGATCCGGCGCACCATGTCGCGCACGCCATAGTCGCGGCGGCGCAGGTCCATCAGCAGGTAGACCACCAGCTGGCCCGGGCCGTGGTAGGTGATCTGGCCGCCGCGGTCGGTCTTGACCAGCGGGATGGCGGTCTGCTGCAACAGGTGCTCGGGCTTGCCGGCCAGACCCAGTGTATAGACCGGCGGATGCTCGACGATCCACAGTTCGTCGGGCGTTTCGTCAGTGCGCGTTTCGGTGAACGCCTGCATGGCGTGCCAGGTGGGTTCGTAGTCAACGAGCCCCAGGTGTCGGATATGCATGGTGAGTAGTGTCCGGACATGCCCGAACGCGCTCCGGCGGAGCGCGTCGGCCAGATGGCCGTCTAGAGTACGACCTTGACCAGTGGATGGCCAGTCAGGGCCTGGTAAATCCGGTCCAGCTGCGCCTTGGAGGCGGCGTTGACGGTCATGGTCAGCGACTGGTATTTGCCGCTGGAGCTTTCGCGCATGACCAGGTCCAGCTCGGCATCAAAGTCCGGGGCGTGGATCTGGACGATGTCGACCACGGTCGGTACGAAATCGTCGTGGCGTTCACCCATGACCTTGAGCGGAAAGCGGCACGGAAACTCGAGCAGCGTGTCTTCGGTATTGGCAGGCAGGTCAGCCATGATGACGGAGTCCTTCTTAAGCAGTACGGGATGGCAGGGCCATCCCGTCAGGTCGGATCAACGGGCCGGTAGGGCGGTGTCAGGCAAACCAGAGCTTGATGGTGTCGATCAGGCGCGAGAAGAAGCCGCCTTCGTCAACCGTCTTGAGCGCGACGACCGGACGTTCGGTAATCACCTTGCCGTCCAGTGTCAGCGTCAGCTTGCCGACAGCCTGTCCCTGCTTCACCGGGGCGATCAGCGGCTGCGTGCTGGTCATGCTGACCTTGATGCGGCTGGCGGCACCCTTGGGCACAGTGACATAGACATCATCGGCAAAGCCGACGTTCACGTCGTTGGCGTCGCCCTTGTAGACGCGCAGCGTCGAAACACTCTGGTTGGCCTGGTAAAGTCGGGGCGTATCGAAAAACTGCAAGCCGTAGTTGAGGAGCTTGGAGCTTTCGACTGCACGCGCTTCCGGGCTGGTGGTGCCGACCACCACCGAAATCACCCGGCGGTCGTCACGCTTGGCGCTCGATACCAGGTTGAAGCCGGCGCTGGCCGTGTGCCCGGTCTTGAGACCGTCGACCGATGGATCACGGTACAGCAGCAGGTTGCGGTTGGGCTGCTTGATCTTGTTGTAGGTGAATTCCTTCATCGAGTAGATGGGATAGAACTCGGGGTAATCGTGGATCAGCGCGCCCGACAGGATGCCGAGGTCGCGCACGGTCATGTACAGGTTCGGGTCCGGCAGGCCGGTCGAGTTGGTGAAGTTGGAGCCGGTCATGCCCAGGCGCTTGGCTTCCCGGTTCATCATCTGCGCGAACACTTCTTCACTGCCGCCAATGGCTTCGGCCAGTGTCACGCAGGCATCGTTGCCCGACTGCACGATCATGCCGCGCATCAGGTCGTTGACCGATACCGGAGTGCGCAGGTCAAGGAACATGCGTGAACCTTCGGTGCGCCAGGCCTTTTCGG
Organism: Laribacter sp.; assembly: GCA_018055005.1. Taxonomy (GTDB): domain Bacteria; phylum Pseudomonadota; class Gammaproteobacteria; order Burkholderiales; family Aquaspirillaceae; genus Laribacter. The sequence continues at coordinate 2,744 of JAGPIM010000194.1, read as the reverse complement.
ACGGTTGCAGCATCTGCTCGCCCTTGAGGCGGCCTTCCTTGATTGCCTTGAAGGTCAGGTAGGCCGTCATCAGCTTGGTCAGGCTGGCCGGTTCGATGCGGGTATTCGGATCGCGGGAAGCGAGGGTCTGGCCGCTGTAGAAATCGTTGACGATATAGGCCTTGCCGGCAATGTCCGGTGCCGGCGGTACAAAGCCTGCCGTTCCCTCGGCAAGAGCCCAGCTCGACGTGAACAGCAGGGCAGTGGACAGGGAGGCTGCGATCAGTTTCTTCATGGATGAAATTCGGTGTAACGGGACAGGAAATGCGGGGGATTATACCTGGCGCGCCGTGAGGATGTTTGTTTGCGAAACCCGTGATGCGTAATGGTTTTTCGCACACGAACACAAAAGTTTCAGTTACCCTGCGTCATACCGAATTTGCATTATCAGATACTGAACCATGGCTACTGACTACCTGGAACGCATCCTGACGGCAAGCGTATACGATGTCGCCGTCGAAACCCCGCTGGACCCCATGTCCAACCTGACCGGGCGCCTGCAAAACACCGTGTTGCTCAAGCGTGAAGACCTGCAACCGGTGTTTTCGTTCAAGATCCGCGGGGCCTACAACAAGATGGCGCGCCTGTCGCCCGACGAGCTGCGCCAGGGCGTGATTACCGCCAGCGCCGGTAACCATGCACAAGGCGTGGCGCTGTCGGCCCAGCGGCTGGGCTGCGAAGCCACCATTGTCATGCCCTCGACCACGCCGGCCATCAAGATCAACGCCGTGGCCTCGCGCGGCGCCCGGGTCGTGCTGCACGGCGATTCGTTCAGCGATGCCTATCTGCATGCGGTCAAACTGACCGAAACCACCGGTGCCACCTATATTCCTCCGTTTGACGATCCGGACGTGATCGCTGGCCAGGGCACCATCGGCATGGAAATCCTGCGCCAGCACACGCGGCCGATCCATGCCGTGTTCGTGGCCATCGGCGGCGGCGGGCTGGCCGCCGGGGTAGCCGCCTACATCAAGCGCCTCAAGCCGCAGATCCGCGTGATCGGCGTGCAGACTGCCGATTCGGACGCCATGGCGCGTTCCATTGCCGCCGGTCGTCGGGTCGAACTCAAGGACGTCGGCCTGTTCTCCGACGGCACCGCGGTCAAGCTGGTCGGTGAAGAAACCTTCCGCCTGTGCCGCGAGCTGCTGGACGAAGTCATCCTGGTCGACACCGATGCCATCTGTGCCGCCATCAAGGACGTGTTCGAAGACACCCGCAGCATTCTCGAGCCGGCCGGTGCGCTGGCGCTGGCCGGTCTCAAGGCCTACGTCGAGCGCGAACAGCTTGGCGGCCAGACACTGGTGGCGGTTGCCAGCGGTGCCAACATGAATTTCGACCGCCTGCGCCATGTTTCCGAACGCTCGGAACTGGGCGAGCGGCGCGAGGCGATCCTGGCCGTGACCATCCCGGAACAGCCGGGCAGTTTCAAGAAGTTCATCGCCCTGCTGGGCAACCGCAACATCACCGAGTTCAACTACCGCTACGGCGATGCGCGCGAAGCGCACGTTTTTGTCGGCATGCAGACCGAAAAGCGCGACGTGATGGCCGGCATCCTGCAAGAGCTGGCCGTCAGCGGACTGCACGGCATCGACCTGACCGACAACGAGCTGGCCAAGCTGCACGTGCGGCACCTGATGGGCGGGCACGCACCGGCCAGCAACGAGCGGGTACTGCGTTTCGAGTTTCCCGAGCGTCCCGGCGCACTGATGAAATTCCTCAGCACCCTGCATACCGACTGGAACATCAGCCTGTTCCACTACCGTAACCACGGTGCCGACTACGGCCGGGTGCTGGTCGGACTCCAGGTGCCGGACAGCGATACCGGCAAGTTCTACGAATCGCTGGACCAGCTGGGTTATCCGTATCTCGACGAAACCGACAACCCGGCCTACCGGCTGTTTCTGGGAGCCTTGCCGTCCAGGTGAGCACGACAGCCCGGAATGGCCGGCACCGTGCCGGGAAAAAGCTGCATGGCCTTGGTCATGCAGCTTTTTTTTGTCTGCGGGATCCGGGGAGGCCGTATCCGGAAGATGCCTGACCCGGATGGCGTCGGACTTGATAATGGAATTTTTAAAAATTTTTTAGCAATCGATTAACTTTGTTCAAAACATGGTTTGAGCCCGTATTTGACCTTGATAAATGTCAAGTTTGCACTAGTGGGCGAGACGAAGATGGCCCCGTCTTTACACACTAGGAGCAGCCAATCATGGCTATGCTGCAAACCGTTCCCATGGAGGATCGCCGCTGCGGGATCCCGGGTTGGTGGATCACTGTCTTCCTGTTCTGGCTCGGCTGGGTGTTCATGTACGCCGACCGTACCATCCTCAACCCGATCATGAAGGACATCCAGCTTGAATACGGCCTGAGCGCAACCCAGCTGGGCCTGCTCAACTCGGTGTTCTTCCTGTCGTATGCCTTCCTGCAAGTGCCCGCCGGCGTGCTGGGCGACAAGCTCGGCAAGAAAAAAGTGCTGGTGCCGGGCTTCATCTTCTTCGGCGTGTTCACTGCCGTGTCCGGCATGATGAAGTCGTTTACCGCCCTGCTGTTTGCCCGCGTGATGACCGGTGCCGGCCAGGCAACCTACTACGGCCCGCAATACGGCCTGTCGTCCGAGCAGATTCCGCCGGAACGCCGTACCTTCGGCAGCGCCATCATCAACTGCGGCATGGCCTTCGGTCTGGCCCTGGGCATGATGGTGTCGAGCT
>JAGPIM010000193.1 GCA_018055005.1 Laribacter sp. | reverse complement strand
GCCGGGTCGGTTGCGTAGCCGCCACGGGCCAGTCCACGGGCAAACGCCAGTGCATTGCTGCCGGTATTGAGGGCGCCGGCGTAGCGGTTGTTGTTGGACAGCAGGCGTGCATAGTCGGCAAACGCCTCGCCGTAGTTGTCGTAGGCCCTGAAGCGTTCGACCTTCTTGACGGCCTTGCCGTTGACGTACTCGGTGGTCAGGACATCGGCCGTCTTGCCGGTCCACTCCTTGCCGGCCTTGATGCCGAACAGGTTGTAGCTGTCCGAGCCGTCACGGTGACGGATGTTGCGCTTGCCCCAGCCGGATTCCAGTGCGGCGTGAGCCACGACGAGGTGAGGGGACACGCCGAGCTGGGCGGCTGCCTGGCGGGCATGCGGGGCGATGTCGGAAACAAAGCCTTCGCGTCCCTTGGGGGCCGCCATGGGCGAATCCAGCGCATCCAGCGCGCGCATGGGTTCGTAGTCGTCACTGGCGCGCCGGGCCTGCTCCAGCTGGGCGCGGACGCGCGGGTTGAGCGCAAGGGGAACGGCATTGCCGCCGGTCGCCAGCGGATTGCTGCCGTCGTCGCCCAGACCGGACTGCTTGAGGATCTGCTGGTACAGTGCTTCGCCCAGTCCCATGCCGCGTCCGCCGGCCAGGTTTTTGGCCATCTGCTCGGTTTGCAGGCCCTTGAAGGTTTGCAGGCTGGCGGAATCTTCTTCGTCGTCAAAGCGGGTGGCCTGCATGCTTTTCATCAGCTGTTGCAGGAACAGGGCTTCAAACTCGCGGGCCACCTGACGGGCCGAGGTTTTGGGATCGGTCTTGGCGGCGAGCTTGAGTGAATCCAGCCGCTGGACATCGTAGGCAAGGCCGCCGTCGTTGCCGAAGGGCATGCCGGCAGCGGATCCGGGAATCTGGCTCATCAGATCACCTCCAGTTCAGCCTTGAGTGCGCCGGCTGCCTTCATGGCCGTCAGGATCGACAACAGATCCTGCGGGGTGGCGCCGACCGCATTCAGGGCGCGGACGATTTCGTTGAGATTGCTGCCTCGCGGCACGTTGATCAACCGGCCGCCCTGCTGGTTGATGCTGATGTCGGCCTGCTGGCCGGCAACGGTTTGCCCCTGGCTGAAGGCATTGGGCTGGCTGACCACCGGAGTCGACTGGACGGTGACGGTCAGGTTGCCGTGGGCGACGGCGCACGGCTCGACCGTGACCGTCTGGTTCATGACCACCGAGCCGGTGCGGGCGTTGATCACCACGCGTGGCAGCGGGGCCGGGGTCGACACGTTGAGGTTTTCCAGCCGGGACAAAAAGGCCACGCGGGCATTCGGGTCCATGGGCGCACGCACTTCGATGCGGCTGCCGTCCATGGCGCGGGCAATCGAGCCCATGCTGGAGTTGATGGCATTGACGGTGCGGGCGGCGTTGGTAAAGCTGGCTTGCTTGAGTTCCAGCACGATCACGTCGCCGTCGCCGACGGTTGTTGGCACGGCACGTTCTACCGTGGCGCCAGCGGGGATGCGGGCGCCGTTGAGCTGGTTGATCTTGGCGCTGGAGCCTCCGGCCGAGGCGCCGGCTCCGCCGACGACCAGGTTGCCCTGGGCAATGCCGTAGGTCTGGCCGTCTGCACCCTTGAGCTGGGTCATCAGCAGCGTACCGCCGCGCAGGCTCTTGGCGTCTCCCAGTGCGCTGACCACCACGTCGATCTGCTGGCCGGGTGAAGCAAAGGGCGGCAGAACCGCCGTGACCATTACCGCGGCCGCGTTCTTCGGGTCGAGCTTCTGGTCCGGCGGCACCATGATGCCCATCTGGTTGAGCATGTTGATCATCGACTGGCGCATGAACGGCGACGAGTTGGCCTTGTCACCAGTACCGTCAAGCCCGACAACCAGACCGTAACCCACCAGCTGGTTGACGCGCACGCCACCGATATTGGCCAGGTCGGCAAGGCGTTCGGCCATGACCGGCGCAGACAGTCCTCCGCAGAGCAGGGACAGGGCAAGAATGGCGGGACGCAATACGGTCATGGTCAGAACGGTGAAATGGTCATGAAGAAGCGGGTCAGCCAGCCTGGCTGGGCAAAGCGGTTGTTGTTGCCTTCGCCCTGCTGTTCGATGCGGGCGTCCGCGAGCCGGGTTGAAGAGACGTAATACCCTTGCTGGAGACCCTTGTCACGCGAATACGGCTTGATGTCACGCGGATTGACGATGCCGGAGAGGCGGATGTATTCCAGCTCGCCATTGATGCGGACCTGCTTTTCACCACTGACCACCAGGTTGCCGTTGGGCAGGACGTCGATGACCGTTGTGGTCAGGGTGGCGAGGAAGCTGGACGAGGCCGCCGCCTTGCCGCTGCCGGAGGCCGAAGCGCTGGCGCTGGCCGTACCGCTGAAGGGGCCGAGGTCCTTGCTGGTAAACGGCAGGTTGATGCCCGGCAGGCCGATGTCGGCCTTGGCATTCTTGCTGCCATTGGTGGACTCCTGGGCGCTGGTGGTGGTTTTTTCCTCGATCACCACGGTCAGCGTGTCGCCGATCATGCGCGGCAGGGCTTCTTCATACAGCGGCCGTACGCCGGCAGTCTGGAAAATGGCGCCGTTGTTCGGGCGGGACATGGCCTGTGGCTGAGGCCGGGCCGTCAGCGGCTGCTGCACGATGCTGGTTGGGGGCACCATGCTGCATGCGGCCAGCAGCAGGCTGGCCATGGCGACACAAAGACTGGACAGGATGCGCATCAGGTAACCATGAAAAGCTGCGCGGACAACTCCCCGTTAAAGGGGGAATCATCCGCCGGGACGGGGAGATTACAGCTGCGACAGGCGGGCCAGCATGTCGTCGCTGGTCTTGATGCCGCGCGAGTTGAGTTCGTAGGCACGCTGGGCCTGGATCATCTCGACCAGCTCTTCGGTCACGTTGACGTTCGAGGCTTCCAGAAAGGTCTGCTGGATGGCACCGGTGCCGTCATTGGTGGGGTTGGCGACGGTAGGCGCCCCGCTGGCTGCGGTCTCAAGGTACAGGTTGCCGCCGATCGGCTCCAGCCCTTGCGGGTTGATGAAATCAGCCAGTTGCATCTGGCCGATCTGTTGCGGCTGGGTTTGTCCGGGCAGCACGACGGATACGATGCCGTCCTTGGAGACGGAAATGCTTTTGGCGCCTTGCGGCACGGTGATTTGCGGATCAACCAGAAACCCCTGGCTGGTCACCAGCTGGCCCTGGTCGTCCAGCTTGAACGTGCCGTCGCGGGTATAGCCGATCGTGCCGTCAGGCATCTGGATGGTAAAAAAACCGCGGCCGTTGATGGCCATGTCCAGCGCATTGTTGGTCTGTTGCAGGTTGCCGGGCGAAAACTGCCGGTCAACGGCCACCGGAGCGGCACCGGTTCCGACCAGCAAGCCGGTGGGCAGCATGGTGTTCTGTGAACTTTGCGCACCTGGCTGGCGGATGGTCTGGTACATCAGGTCTTCAAAGACCGCGCGGCCTTTCTTGAAGCCGGTGGTGTTGACGTTGGCGAGGTTGTTGGTGATCACGTCCAGCCGGAACTGGCTGGAGTCCATGCCGGTTTTGGAGATGTAAAGCGAGCGGAGCATGGCAATAGGCCTCTCGAAGTCCGGGCATCAGACCCCGGTGGAATTAACTGGTGATGGACAGCAGCTGGTCTGCCCTTCGCGCGTTCTGGTCAGCATTCTGCATCAATTTGACGTTGAATTCGAACTGCCGGCCGTGACTGATCATCTGGGTCAGGGCATCGACCGGGTTGACGTTGCTGCCTTCCAGCATGCCGGTCGCCACCCGCACGCCGTCGTCTGCTTCGGCAATTTGCCCGTCGCGGCGCCGGAAGAGGCCGTCCTCACCCTTGAAGAGGTCGCGCGGTTCGCCACCCACCAGCTTGATGCGGTCCACGACCTGGACGGTACGCGGGATCTGGTCGGTCTGGACGGCAGATACGGTCCCGTCCTCACCGACCAGTATCTGGCTGTTCGGCGGCACGGTGATCGGGCCGCCTTCACCGATGATGACGCGGCCGTCCCGGGTACGCATGATGCCGTTTTCATCCAGCACAAAGCCGCCGGCACGGGTGTAAGCCTCGTTTCCCTGCGGGTCCTGGACGGCAAACCAGCCCCGGCCCCGGACGGCGAAGTCCTGGTCATTGCCGGTGGTGATCATCGGTCCCTGGCTTTCGTCGTGACCGGTGGTGTGGTCGACTGAATACGCCCGTGTGGGCGTACCGTCTCCGACCACTGGCAATGCGCGGAAGGCATTCAGTTCGGCCTTGAATCCCGGCGTATGCGCATTGGCAAGATTGTTGGCCGTGGTCTGCTGTTGCAGTTCCACGTGCTTGGCGCCATTCATGGCGATGTAGAGCATCTTGTCCATGCCGGCCTACCGGTTAGCGCATCTGCATCAGCGATTGCAGGACCTGGTCATGCACCTTGATGGTCTGGGCATTGGCCTGGTAGTAGCGCTGGGCAGTGATCATGTTGACGAGTTCGCCGGTCAGGTCGACGTTGGAGTCTTCCAGCGCCTGCGACTGGACCAGGCCGACGTTGGTGCTGCCCGGGTCGTTCAGGGTCGGGTTGCCCGAGTTGTAGGTTTCCATCCAGCGGTTGTTGCCGATGGGTTGCAGGCCCTGCTGGTTGGCGAAGTTGGCCAGTACCACCTGGCCGATGACCTTGGTCTGGCCGTTGGAATAGCGGGCCGAGACGATGCCGGTCTTGTCGATTTGCAGGTTGCTGACGACGGCCGAGGCATAGCCGGGCTGCACCAGTTCGTTGACGGCAAAACTGGTACCGAACTGGGTCGAACCGGAGAAGTCGAATTTCAGTGCCAGTGGAGCACCGCCACCGGCAGGGGTGTAAGTAGTGGCAGCAATCGGACCGCCATTGGTCAGCTTGCCGTCCGGTCCGA